>DXIW01000045.1 GCA_019112625.1 Candidatus Acutalibacter stercorigallinarum
TCTGGGCAGCCTTAAAGGTGTGGCCGCCGGGCACGCCGCCGCCGATCTCCTCCACCACTTCCCGCAGGGTGGTGCCCATGGGCACCTCCACCAGGCCGGTGTTGGTGATCTTGCCGCCCAGGGCGAACACCTTGGTGCCGGGGCTCTTCTCGGTGCCGATGGAGCGGAACCAGTCGGCGCCCTTCAGGATGATCTGGGGGATGTTGGCGTAGGTCTCCACGTTGTTCAGCACGGTGGGCACGCCGAACAGGCCCTTTACAGCGGGGAAGGGAGGACGGACCCGGGGCTCGCCCCGCTTGCCCTCGATGGAGGTCATCAGGGCGGTCTCCTCGCCGCACACAAAGGCGCCGGCGCCCAGGCGGATGTCGATGTCAAAGTCAAAGCCGGAGTTGAAGATGTTCTTGCCCAGCAGGCCATACTCCCGGGCCTGCTCAATGGCGATCTGCAGCCGCTTTACCGCGATGGGGTACTCAGCGCGGATATAGATATAGCCCTGGTTAGCGCCAATGGCGTAACCGGCGATGGCCATGGCCTCCAGCACGCTGTGGGGGTCGCCCTCCAGCACGGAGCGGTCCATGAACGCGCCGGGGTCGCCCTCGTCGGCGTTGCAGCAGGCGTACTTCTGGGGGGCGTCGTTATTCCGGGCAAACTGCCACTTGCGCCCGGTGGGGAAGCCGGCGCCGCCGCGGCCCCGCAGGCCGGAAGCCAGCACCAGGTCGATGACCTCCTGGGGGGTCATCTCGGTGAGCACCTTGCCCAGCGCCGCGTAGCCGTCCTGGGCGATGTACTCGTCGATGACCTCGGGGTTGATGACGCCGCAGTTGCGCAGGGCGATACGCATCTGCTTGGCGTAGAACGTGGTCTCGTTCAAAGACTTGGTGGTGTTGTCGTCCACCACGGTCTCCTGGTACAGCAGCCGCTTTACGATACGGCCCTTCAAGAGGTGCTCCGAGACGATCTCAGGCACATCCTCGGGGGTGACGCGGCTGTAAAACGCGCCTTCGGGGTAGACCACCATGATGGGGCCCAGAGCGCACAGGCCGAAGCAGCCGGTGCGGATGACGTTTACTTCGCTCTCAAGGCCCTGGGCCTTGATCTCTTCTTTCAGCCTCTCAATGATCTGCTCGCTGTGGGAGGAGGTACAGCCCGTCCCGCCGCAGACCAGCACGTTTGAACGATACATCTGCTTTCCTCCTTATTTCGCGCCGATGGCGTTGGCGCCGATGGTGTACTCGCTCACCACGTTGCCGTTGACCAGGTGGTCGTTGACCACGCGGACAGCCTTCTCGGGGGTCATTTTCACATAGGTGACTTTCTCGTGGCCGGGGGTGATGACCTCCACCACAGGCTCGTACTGGCAAATGCCGATGCAGCCCGTCTGGGTCACCATCACGTCCTGGAGGCCCCGCTTGGCCACCTCTTCCACAAAGGCGTTGAGCACAGGTTTGGCGCCGGCGGCGATGCCGCAGGTAGCCATGCCCACCAGCACCCGGGTGCCGGCCTCGGCGCTCTCCCGCAGGTTCACGGCAGCCCTGGCCTTATCGCGGATGGCTTGAAGTTCCGCTAACGATTTCATAATTGCAATCCTTCCTTTCCTAGATCGATGGGTCGAATCCATTTAGCAAGACGGCTTGAGCAGTTCCCCGGTCTGTTCCTCCAAAAACTCCTTGATCCACAGCACCACATCGGGGGAGTCCAGGGGCACGTCGTCCCCCAGCACCTGCCGCAGCTCCCTGGTGTCCAGGGCGAAATCCCGCTGTGTCCCGTCCTCCCCCCGCCGCTGGCGGGTGAAGAGGAAGTCCCGGTCCGGGTTGCAGGAGATGAGCAGCTGCACCGTGCCGGAGATGTCCCCCAGGGGGATCATGTCCACGCTGGAGGGCTTGAAGGAAGCTGTGAGGGTGGTGCCCTTCCCCTTTTCCGAATCGATGACGAAGCTGCCCCCCGTCATCTCCGCCTCCATTTTGAACAGCGGCACCCCCAGCCCCACGCTGCGGGTGGTGCGGGTGGTGTAAAAGGGGTCGATCACATGCTCCACCTGCTCCTTGGTCATCCCGCAGCCGTTGTCGGTCACGGAGATGGACAGCAGGTCCCCGGGCACGTCTTCCACCACCTGTATGGTGATGAGGGAGGCCCCGGCGGAGATGGAGTTCTGGGCGATGTCCATCACGTTGAGAGAAAGCTCGCGCATGACTTTACGCCATATATTTCGCCAGGATGCCGTCCACGTCCTCGGGGACCAGCCGGCCGTACACATCCTCGTTGATGGTCATGACCGGGGCCAGGCCGCAGGCGCCGATGCACCGGCAGGCGGTGAGGGAGAAGGCCCCGTCCTCGGTACATTCCTCGGGCTGGATGCCCAGGGTGGAGGTGAGCTTGTCCAAAATCTTGTCGGCGCCCTTTACGTAGCAGGCGGTGCCCAGACAGACAGAGATGTGGTTCCTCCCCTTGGGGGTGAGGGAGAACTGCGAGTAGAAGGTGGACACGCCGTAGACTTCCTCCAGGGGCACGTCCAGGCCGTCGGCGATCTTCTTCTGCACCTCCAGCGGAAGATAGCCGTAGATATCCTGAGCCTGGTGCAGCGCCGGCATCACGGCACCGGCCTGGCCCTTCAGGCCGGCGATGACCGCGTCCAGCTTCTGCGCCTGCTCGGGAGTGTCATGAAACGGCAGATTGCTGATACTCTTCTTCATGGTCTTTCCTCCCAGTATTGAGATTGGTTTCTTGCATTTTGGCATAACGAAAGAAACGCCAAATTGGCATCGTCTTAAATATAACAAATGGCCTGGGCATTATAATTCTTCAAGAGAAATATTCAAAAAAGAACGACAATTTCTTGCAGGCCGAGGCGGGGCTCTCCGTAAATAATTACCAGTTTATCGATAAAATATATCGATAACAGCTTTCCTATTCCCCCGCCCCCGCCCGGATGGCCTGGATCACCGCCCGGCGGGAGAGCTCCGGCAGGTGGAGCCCCAAGGGCTCCCCGGCGGCCAATGTCTCCAGGTAGTGGGAGTCGGAGTCCCGCAGAATCTTCATCCCCGCCAGCTCCGGGCAGGTGCGGGTCAGGGCCTCCAGGTCGCAGCCGCGGGTGACCTCGGCGGCGGCAAAGCCCGCCTCGGGGGGGATGGCCCCCAGGGAGGCCAGCACGCTGTAGGAGTCCCGGTCCACATGGGCGGGGAACGCCACGCCGCCAAAGCTCTCCGCCAGGGCCAGCACCTCGTTCACCCCGATAAAGGAGGACACCAGCAGCAGGTTTTCCTCCAATCCCACCAGCTCATCGTTTTCATCCAGAATCCGCTGCTGGCCGAAGATCTCCGGCTTGTTTTTCACGTGGGGCATGTGGCCGTAGACATACCCGTCGAAGGCCATGGCCCCCTCCAGGGTCTCGAACAGGCACACCACGTGGGCCTCCTCGGCGGTGCACAGCTCCATGCCCGGCAGCACCAGCAGCCCCGCCCCCTCCCCCGCCCTCATCACAGCGCCGGCGTTTTTGCAGCTGTTGTGGTCGGTAACGGCGATGACCTGGCACCCGGAGAGGGCGGCCATGCCCACCAGGTTGTTGGGGGTCATGTCGTCGTCCCCGCAGGGGGAAAGGCAGGAGTGGATGTGCAGGTCGTAAGGGTAACTGGTCATTTCAGCGTCTCATAAACACGGACGGCCGTGTCATATAGATTCTCGGCGCAGCTGTACACGGGGATGCCCTGCAGCTCCGCCCGCTGGGCGGCCTCCTTGTCCAGGGCGGCGTTCTCCGCCAGGACGATGCAGGCCACGTCCGTCAGGGTGGCCACCGCTATGGCGTTGATGTTCCCCATCACCGTCAGCCACACGTTGCCGCTCTGGGCCCGGGCCATCACCCAGCTCAGCAGGTCGCCCACGTAGCAGCCCTCCACCGGGTTGTCCTCCCCCTCCCCGCCGGCCAGCAGGGTCCAGCCGCAGGCAGCGGCCAATTCTTTGGCAGTCATCTCAACCATCCTCTCCTGTTCCAGTCTCCGGCCCGTCCGTGCCGGGTGACTTCCCCTCCCTGGGGAAGCGGCCGAGCCCGTCCCCCATCTGGAAGAGGGTGTCGGCCATCTGCTGCATCTGCCGCCGGTACACGAAGATGCAGCCTGTCTTTTTGCTGTTGCCCCGCACCACGTCCTCGGCGAAGGCCCGGCAGGTGGGGGCCCCGCAGGCGCCGCAGTCCAGGCCGGGGAACTCCTTCACGATCTCGTCGATCTCCACCATCATCCGCATGGCCTCCGAAAGGTCCTCCGACAGGGTGAGCACATTGGAGAACTCCAAACTCTCCTCCCACTCCATCACCGGGGGCACGGGGCCGCCGCCCAAATGATTCTGGGACACGGGCAGGTATTTCCGCAGCCGCTGGATGCGGGCCTTGGCCACGTAGGGGTTCTCCACACAGAGCACGCCCCCCACACAGCCGCCGGCGCAGGCGTTGAGCTCAATGAACTCCAGGTCGCCGATGCGCTCGTCCTCGATCTCCTCCAGCACCCGGATCACATTCTCGATGCCGTCGGCCGCCAGGTATTTTTCGTTGAGCAGGGCCGCCGCCTCCCCACCGCTGGTGGACCACCCCACCCCGATGATGCCGGAGCCGGACAGGGTCTCCACCTTTTCCAGGTGGTCCATCTTGTGGGACAGCACGGGGAAGATCTCGCTGATGGCGATGGCCCCGTCCACCTGGGACTTCTCCAGCCCCAGGGGCATCTGGATGTCCGTCACCTTGGCCGGGCACGGAGTGAGGAAAAAGCAGCCGATCTGCTCCTCGGGCAGGCCGGTCTTTTTTACAGCCTCCGCCTTGGCCAGGGCCGCCGCTGTCTCCATGGGGGACTTCAGGGGCAGCACGTGGTCGCACAGGTCGGGGAAGCGCACCCGGATGAGCCGCACCACCGCCGGGCAGGCAGAGCTGATCACCGGCCGCTTCAGCCGGCCGGAAGCCAGCAGCTTCCGGGTGGCCTCGCTCACCAGCTCGGCGGCCCGGGAGACCTCGAACACGTCGTCGAAGCCCAGCTGCTTGATGCCTGTCAGCACATAGTCGATGTCGTCCAGGTTGTTGAACTGGCCGTACAGCGACGGGGCCGGCAGGGCGATCTTATACGTAAACCCACTGATCTCGGAGAGGGCCGTAAACCGCGCCCGCTTGGCGTGGTGGGGGCAGATGCGGATGCACTCCCCGCAGTCGATGCACCGCTCGCTGGCGATGACCGCCTTGCCCCCCTGGACCCGGATGGCCTCGGTGGGGCAGCGCTTGATGCAGTTGGTGCAGCCCACGCACCTCTCCTCGTTCAGTGTGACGGAATGGTAAAATTCAGCCACGATTCGGTACCTCCATAGGCAGGGCCCACCGGGCAGCGCCCGGAGAGCGGGCCCCGCCCTCCCTCATTCTTTTCTGCCGGGGTAGACCACCATGCGCACCTTGGTGCCCTCCCCCACCACAGAGTCGATCTCCATCTCGTCCGTGTACTTCTTCATGTTGGGCAGGCCCATGCCGGCCCCAAAGCCCAGGGCGCGCACGTTGTCCGGGGCGGTGGACCAGCCCGCCTGCATGGCCTGCTCCACATCCTTGATGCCCGGGCCGTGGTCGGTGAGCAGGATGTCCACCCGGTCGGGGTCGATGTCCACCACGGCCTCCCCGCCCCCGGCGTGGATGACCATGTTGATCTCCCCCTCGTACATGGCGATGGAGACCCGGCGGATGGCGTCGGGCTCGTACCCCAGCTTTTTCAGCTTGTGCTTCACATCGCCGGAAGCCTCGCCCGCCCGGGTGAAGTCGTCCCCGGGCACCTGGTAGTCAAGATGCAGCATGCTCATTTGATGTCACACCCTCCCCGCAGCCCATTGGAATAGAGCAGCCCGCAGGCGGTGAACATCCGGTAGGGGGATTCCAGCACGGTGATCTCCTTCTGCCGGGCCAGGGCCACCACGTTGGGGTCCACCTTCTTGCCCCGCACGAACACGATGCAGTGCATGTCCATCATCTCCGCGGTGCGCACCACCTGGGGATTCATCAGCCCGGTGAGGAGCACCGACTGGTCCTTTACAAAGGCCAGAACGTCGCTCATCATGTCGCTGCCGCAGGCAGTCTTTACCTCCTCGTCCATGTTGGCTTCGTTGAGCACCTGACACTTCAGGATGTCCACAATGTCCCTTACTTTCATAGAAGTTCCTCCTGTAGAAGATTGGCCACGTTCCCCGGCCTTCCCGCAGGGCCGCCCCGGCCCTATTGTGCCTATTATACCATATCCTCCAAATCCCTGGCAAGACTGAAATCTTTTTCGTGCAAAGCGACCCCTGTTTTTTCTTACAGGATGCGGAACCGACAATATTTATACGAAATCCACGATTTTTTCTTGCATTCTCCCCCGCAAAGCGCTATAATTGGACCAACTACTTTATCCATTTAACCGGATAAACCATGGGCGGCCCGCCCGCGTCTGCCGGGGCGGTCATCCAAATCACTTTCAGGAGGTCATGTTCCATGCCACGTGTGTACAACTTTTCCGCCGGGCCCTCTATGCTGCCCGAACCCGTCCTGAAGAAAGCCGCCGCCGAGCTGCTGGACTACCAGGGCAGCGGCCAGTCCGTCATGGAGATGTCCCACCGCTCCAAGGTATTCGACGGCATCTATCAGGAAGCCCAGGCCCTGTGGCGGGAGGTGATGGGGATTCCCGACAACTACAAGGTGCTGTTCCTCCAGGGGGGCGCCTCCACCCAGTTCGCCGCGGTACCCATGAACCTGATGGTAAAAAGCCACAAAGCCGACTACGTGCTGTCCGGCCAGTTCTCCACCAAGGCCTATAAGGAGGCCGCCCGCTACGGCGACGTGAAAGTGGTAGGCTCTTCCAAAGATGACAACTTCTCCCACATCCCCGTGCTGGACGAGAGTGAGTTCCGGCCCGATGCGGACTACTTCCACATCTGCCTGAACAACACCATCTACGGCACCGTGTGGCACACCCTGCCCAACACCGGCAGCGTGCCCCTGGTGGCCGATATCTCCTCCTGCATCCTGTCGAAGCCCATCGACGTGACGAAATTCGGCCTGCTGTACGCCGGCGCCCAGAAGAACGTGGCCCCCGCGGGCCTCACCATCGTCATCGTCCGGGAGGACCTGCTGGGCGAGACCTTGGAGGGCACCCCCACCATGCTGGACTACAAGGTGATGGCGGAGAACGACTCCATGTACAACACCCCGCCCTGCTGGCCCATCTACATCTCCAAGCTGGTGCTGGAGTGGATTCGGGACGACATCGGCGGCCTGGGGAAAATGGAGGAGCGCAACGTGCGCAAGGCCCAGCTCCTCTACGATTTCCTGGACCAGTCCCAGCTCTTCCAGGGCTGCGCCGACAAGGACAGCCGCTCCATCATGAACGTCACCTTCGTCACCGGCGACAAGGACCTGGACGCCAAATTCGTAAAAGAGGCCGCCGAGGCCGGATTCGTCAACCTGAAGGGCCACCGCAGCGTAGGGGGCATGCGGGCCTCTATCTACAACGCCATGCCGGAGGAGGGCATCCAGAAGCTGGTGGCCTTCATGGAGAAATTCGAGCAGGAAAACAAGTGAGAAAGGATGAGTCCCATTGTATAAGGTATTGTGCCTGAATAAGATCAGCCCCATCGGCACCAAGCGCCTGGGGGAAAACTACACCTTCTCCCCGGAGGTCCAGTCCCCCGACGGCATCCTGGTGCGCTCCGCCGCCATGCACGACATGGAGCTGGAGGAAAACCTGCTGGCCATCGCCCGGGCCGGTGCGGGCGTCAACAACATCCCGGTGCAGAAGTGCACCGAGCAGGGCGTGGTGGTGTTCAACACCCCCGGCGCCAACGCCAACGCCGTCAAGGAGCTGGTGCTCTGCGCCCTGTTCCTCGCCTCCCGGAAGGTCCCCGCGGCCATGGACTGGGTCAAGACCCTGAAGGGCCAGGGGGACCAGGTAAGCAAGCTGGTGGAAAAAGGCAAGGGCCAGTTCGCCGGACCCGAGGTCCAGGGCAAGGCCCTGGGCGTGGTGGGCCTGGGGGCCATCGGCATCCTGGTGGCCAACGCCGCCCGCCTGCTGGGCATGGACGTCTACGGCTACGACCCCTTCCTCTCCGTGGAATCCGCCTGGCACCTGTCCAGCGGGGTGCACCGCTCCCTGTCCCTGGATGAGATCTACCAGAACTGCGACTACATCACCCTGCACCTGCCCCTCACCCCCGACACCAAGGGCATGGTGGGCGCCGAAGCCCTGGCGAAGATGAAGGACGGCGTGCGCATCCTCAACTTTGCCCGGGGCGACCTGGTGGACTCCCCCGCCCTCATCGCCGCCCTGGAGAGCGGCAAGTGCGCGGCCTACGCCACCGACTTCCCCGACGACAGCCTCCTGGGGCTGGAGAACGTCATCGCCATCCCCCACCTGGGCGCCTCCACCCCGGAGAGCGAGGACAACTGCGCGGTCATGGCGGTAGACCAGCTCAAGGACTACCTGGAGAACGGCAACATCGTAAACTCCGTGAACCTGCCCGCCCTCACCATGGCTCGGGAGCCCGGCACCCAGCGGGTGTGCATCATCCACCGGAACGTGCCCAACACCATCGCCACCTTTACCGCCACCTGCGGCCAGGCCGGCGTCAACATCGAGAACATGCAGTCCAAGTCCCGGGGCGAGTACGCCTACACCGTGCTGGACGTCACCGGCGACCTGTCCTCCGGCGCGGTAGAGGCCCTGAAGAACCTGGAGCCCATCATCAAGGTCCGGGTCATCGAGTAACTTCCCACAGCCAAAAACAGCGCGAAAAAGCCCCGAGCTGCCTCGGGGCTTTTCTCATGCCATTTTTATTCCTGATTTTCCGTGGGCGCGCCCTCACTCTTTTCCTGGGGCGCGGCGGGCTGTACGGGAGCAACCGGCTGTACGGGAGCAGCCGGCTGCACGGGAGCCGCGGGCTGTCCCTGCGCCGGGGCCTGCTGCGGGGGCACAGGCTGGGGCGGTACCGGAGGGGGCGCGTAGGGCTGCCCCTGGGGCCCCTGGGGCGCCTGGTAGGGCTGCCCATAATGCTGATACGGCTGCTGGTACGGCGGCTGGGCCGTCCCGGCCGGGGCGGCGTACACCGGCTGCACCGGAGGATACCGCAGCATGGTCATCTTGTTGCGGTACTTGTTCAGCAGCAGGGCACACAGCACATAAAACGCCGCGTAGCACAGGCTGGAGGCCCCGCCCCAGAAATTGCTGAACAGCCCCACCAGGCCGCCTATGGCGCCAAACACAGCCAGGATGAACAGGAACACCATGACGTAATAGCTCACCTTGTCGTTGGGCTCCCCGGTGCGGGCGGTGCGCTTCATCCGGTTCAGCGCCTTGATAACCCCAAAGTAAAAGAAAATAGGCAGCAGCATAAGCCCCACGAAAAAGACCAGGGCCACCAGGGCCAGGCCCACAAACAGCCCGGCGGGCACATACTCCCCGCTGTTGTAGTAGATCCACTCGCTGAAAGCGTTGGAGAAGATCATCAAAAGCAGAAGCAAAATGGCGTAAAGAGCCGCGGCCACAATGCACAGCACCACCGCCGCGATGGCGATGACCTTGCAGATGGTGAGCCCCGCGGTGGAGACGTTCCCCGTATGCCGGTTCCGGCTGGAACCGTAGAACAGCCACATGCCCAGGGCCGCCAGGAGCACAGGCAGCGCGAAGAGCAGGGACCCCAGCAACACCGCGCCAAAGCCGTTGCCAGCGCTGGGGTAGACGAACTCCTGGCCGTTGATGGTGTACCGGAAGGAAATCAGGCCGCTGGCGTACTGCCCTCCCGATGTCACCAGGGCCAGGATGAAGAGCACCGGCGCCGCCGTGGCCAGAATCGCCGCCGCCAAAAACAGGGGCGAGGAGCCCAGACTCTTCAACAGGTTCACCGCCGGGTTGGAGGAGAGCAGGGGCGCGCCGCAGGGGCAGGCCATGCCGTCCGGGTTGTTTCTGCCGCATTTGGGACAAATCATAAGGGACCCTCCAAGCGTAAGAATATGAAGTTTGCTTTCGCCACCATCATACAGGAAAACCCGGCAAAATGCAACAAAAAGCGTCCCCTTGCCGCGATTTGCCTAGTTTTTCCATTTTTCTCCCGGAATATCGGAAATCATTCTGGACATTTTCACAAAAATATGGTATAGTAACTCCAAGTATCCCCATGAGGAGGTCTTGTAATGAGGAAACAAACACGCCGCAGGCTGGCGGCGCTGGCCCTGTCCGCTGCCCTGCTGGGGGCGGCCCTGCCCCTGTCCGCCCAGGCCGCTGCCTTCCGTGACGTGCCTGCCGGCGCCTGGTACGCGGACGCGGTCTACGACCTCTCCTACCGGGACATCCTCCAGGGCACCAGCAGCACCACCTTCTCCCCCGGGGAAAAGCTGACCCGGGGTGCCTTCGCCCTGATGATGGCCCGCACCGTCCTCACTGCCAGCGAACTGGCCCAGTACCAGTACCGGGGCAGCTTCTCCGATGTGCCCGCCTCCCACTGGGCCAACGCCGCGGTGAACTGGGCCTCCGAGGCCGGGGTCGTCCAGGGCGTGGGCGGGGGCAGGTTCCAGCCAGACCAGCCCCTGAGCCGCCAGGACATGGCGGTGATGGTGGTGAACTTCGCCAACGCCATGGGCCGCGACATGCCCGGCCTGGTGGACAGCGCCAGCTTCCGGGACAGCGGGCAGATCGCCGCCTACGCTAAAAACAGCGTGGCCGCCTGCCAGCGCTCCGGCGTCATCGACGGCTACGAGGACGGCACCTACCGCCCCAACGGCACCGCCACCCGGGCCGAGGCCGCCGCCCTCTACTCCCGCTTTTTGGAGAACTGCCCCACCGGGGAGTTTACCATCCTCCGCAAACGGGTGAACTCCGTGCCGGTGCGCGCCGTGGAGTTTGACCCCTACACCCTTACCGCCGGGCTGGCCCTGGGCGGCGACCGGGTCAAGGGAGCCGAGTCCCCCACCTCCCTGGTGCAGCGCACCGGGGCCAAGGTGGCGGTAAACGCCGCCTTCTTCAACATGAACTCCTACCTGCCCATCGGCACCCTCATCAGCGAGGGCCGGGTCCTCACCTCCGACAACACCTACGCCCCGGCCAAGTCCGCCTTTGTCATGGACTCGGTGGGCAATTTCTCCATCAAGAACTTCTCCACCCTCCACACCGCCACCCTCCACAAGGGGGACGGCGCCACCAGCGTTATCGAGAGCATCGTGGTGAACCGCCAGCCCAGCAGCGCCACCGACGCTGCCCGCATCCTCTTCACCCGGGACTGGGGCTCCACCCTGGGCTTCCCCGCCCGGGACGCCATCGTGGTGGACAACACCGGCACCATCACCCAGGTGGCCCACTACCAGGATGTGGCCATCCCCCAGGGCGGCTATGTGCTGGCCCAGCGCTCCCGCCGCCAGTATGAAGGCGACTTCTTCGACTCCTGCCAGGTGGGCCTCACCGTGGACATGGCCCGGGAGTACCGGGGCGCGGACCGGGACGACCTGGTGCTGTCCATCGGCGCCGGGCCCCGCATCGTCAAGGACGGCGCAGTGTACGGCGACGCCTCCACCTACCGGGCCGAGGGCTTCGGGGACGCCGCCTTCACCAGCTACAACGCGGTGCGGGCCGCCATCGGCATCCAGGCCGACGGCAGCCTGCTCATCCTCACCGCCAACACCAGCCTGCCCAAGCTCTCTCAGATCATGGTGAGCCTGGACTGCGTGGACGCCATCAACTTCGACGGCGGCGGCTCCACCAACCTGTATGTGGACGGCCAGTGGCTCTACGGCCCCCAGGAGCGCCTGCTGAACACCCTGCTCTACTTCAAATAAGCCCCCCAGTGAAAAACCGCCCGGCAGGGCTCTCCTGCCAGGCGGCTTTTTTGCGTTCCGGTTCAATTCTCGTGGTACACCGCCACGATCTCCAGGTCCTTGTCCAGCACCACCAGGTCGGCCCGCTTGCCGGGCTCGATGCTGCCGATCTCCCCCTCCAGGCCGATGGCCTTGGCCGGTGTAAGGGTGGCGGCCTTCACCGCCTGCTCGAAGGGCACCCCGTAGCTCACCAGGTTCTTTACCTCCTGGTGGAGGTTGGTGACAGACCCGGCGATGGTGCCGTCCTCCAGGGTGGCCAGGCCGCCCCGCACGGTGACCATCTGCCCCCCCAGGTCGAAGCTCTCCCCCTCGGCCATGCCGTTGGCCCGCATGGAGTCGCTGACCACCACGGCCCGGTCCCCCAGCAGGCGGAAGGCCGTGCGCAGCACCGCCGGGTGCAGGTGGTGGCCGTCGCAGATGAGCTCGGCGTTGACCCGCTCATCGTCGAACACAGCCCCTACCACGCCGGGCTTCCGGTGGTGCAGGCCGCTCATGGCGTTGAACAGGTGGGTGGCGTGGGTAATGCCCGCGTCGAAGGCCTCCTTCGCCTGGTCGTACCCCGCGGTGGTGTGGGCGATGGACACGGTGCACAGCTCCCGGGCCTGCCCCACGAACTCCATGCCGCCGGGCTCCTCCGGGGCGATGTCCACCAGCTTCACGATGCCGCCGCAGGCGTCATAAAACCGGCGGAACAGCGCGAAGTCCGGCTGGCGGATGGCCTCCTCCTTCTGGGCGCCCTTTTTCGCCGAGGAGATGAAGGGCCCCTCCATGTTCACGCCCACCACCCGGGCGCCCTCCGGGGCGGGGGCGTCCATGCAGGCCTTGGCGGCCAGCAGCGCCGCCTGGATCTCCTCCTCCCCCACGGTCATGGTGGTGGGGCAGAAGGAGGTCACCCCCTTGGTGATGAGGAACTTCGCCATGGTGTCGATGGCCTCCCGGGTGCCGTCGCAGGTGTCGGCCCCGGCGCAGCCGTGGATGTGGATATCCACAAAGCCGGGGACGATGGTATAGCCCTCGCAGTCCACCACCATGTCCTCCTGGGTGTAGGGCAGTTTCTCCCCCACCCGGAGGATCTTCCCTCCGTCGATCTCCAGGTCCCCCTTTACCAGGCGGAACTGGCCGTCCAAATACGCCGCGTTGATCAGGAACATAGGACATTGACCTCCTTACCGCTTTCCCGGCCATTATGCCGGATTTTTCTTTTCCTACAGCAGGCCGCTTTACAGGATGGCCCCCAGCACCACCAGCAGTGCCACCCCCGGGACCCCCAAAAGGCCGGAGGCCCCAAGGCTCAGCCGGCACACCGGCAGCGCCACCCCGGTATAGGGCGCGGTGAGGTTCACCAGCGCCAGGGCCAGAAATCCCAGCAGCCCAGAGAGCAAAAAGCCTTTCACACTGCAACTCCCCTTTGTCCGTGTCGTTACAGTGTATGAGGGCGGCCCCTCCCCTATGCCCAGTCCTCCTGGGGCATAAAGTCGATGCGCCCTGTGGCCACGTCCGCCGCGGCCACCACAATGCCGATCTCCTGGCCCATCATCAGCACCCGGCCGGAGCGCAGGTCCTTGTGGGCGATCTCCCCGTCAAACTGGAAATCGCAGTTTTCAAAATCCGAAAGGGCCACAAAGCCCTCGGCGTTGTTCTGCAGCTTCACGAAAATGCCCTTGGGCGTCACCCCGCTGATCACGCCAACGTGGCGCTCCCCCAGGTGGGCCCGCATATATTCGGCCATATAGCAGTCCTCCGCCGCCCGCTCCCCGGTGACCGCCCGGACCTCGTTTTTCGAGGACTCCGCGGCGCTCTCCTGGGCAAAGGTCTTGTAGCGTTTGGTCAATTCCTGCTTGCTGGCGCCTGCCACCAGGTCGCTTAAAATGCGGTGGATGGAGGTGTCCGGGTACCGGCGGATGGGGGACGTAAAGTGGCTGTACTCCCCCAAAGCCAAACCGAAGTGGCCCAGCTCCCGGTGGTAGTACCGGGCCTTCTCCATGGTCCGCAGGATGCGCTGGTTCACCAGCGGGCCCCGGGGGCCGTCCTTCACCCGGTCCAGCACCGCGGCGAAGTCCTTGGTGCTGGGGTTGCCACGCTTGATCTCCCGGCAGGGGATGCCCAGCCGGTCCAACAGCTCGTAGAGCTCCACCACCCGGTCGGGCTGGGGCTTCTCGTGCACCCGGTACAGGAAGGGAATCTCCGCCTTCAGGGCCGCCTTGGCCGCAGCACAGTTGGCGGCGATCATCAGCTGCTCGATCATCTCCTCCGACTCCCCGGAGGTGCGGGGCACCACGTCGATACACACCCCGTTCTCGTCCAGCACGAATTTCGTCTCGTCGCTGGTCAGGTCCATCTGGCCCCTGGCCCGGCCGTTGGCTTTCAGAATGTCCGCCAGCTCCCGCGCCCCCTGCAGGCTCTCCGCCACCGGGCTGTACTTCTCCACCAGGTCCGGGGAGGCCGTGCCCGCGAAGATCTGGTTGACCTCCTTGTACACGCCCCGCACCTTCGAGACGATCACCGCTTTCTCAAAGCGGTAGTCGGTCATGTGCCCGTCCTTGTCAAAGTCCATCAGGCAGGAGAAGGTCAGCTTCTCCGTGCCCGCGTTCAGGGAGCACACCCCGTTGGACAGCGCCTCCGGCAGCATGGGGATCACCCGGTCGGCAAAGTACACCGAGGTCCCCCGGCGGAAGGCCTCCTTGTCCAACGCGCTCCCCGCCTTTACATAGTGGGACACATCGGCGATGTGCACCCCCAGGGTGTAGCCGTCGATGGTCTTGTGGACGGAGATGGCATCGTCCAGGTCCTTGGCGTCGGCGCTGTCGATGGTGAAGATGGGCTCGTCCCGCAGGTCCAGCCGGCTGTCGATATCCTCCTGGGTGACGGCCATGTCCCCCACGGCCTCCGCCTCCCGCAGCACCTCCGGCGGGAACTCCGTGGGGATGCCGCACCGCTCGATGATGGCGTCGGCGCACACCCGGGCCACGTCGCCGCTGCCGAACACGGCCTTCACCACCGCCCGGGTCCACTCGCCTCGGCCGTCCTGGCGGGGCTCCAGCAACACCTTGTCCCCCTCCTTGGCCCCGTGCAGGTCCCCGGCGGCGATGGCCAGGTCATACCGCAGAGCCCCGTCGGGGGTGGCGTGGCCGCCCCCGGCCCGCTCCAAATGCACCGTGCCGGTGAGCTTCGCCTCCGACTTTTTCACGATGCGCTTCACCTTGCCGCTGGGCCCCTTGTCCCGGGCCTGCAGGCCGGTGAGCACCACCTCGTCCCCCAGAAACGCCCCGTTCAGGGCGCTGCCGGGGATGAAGATGTCCTCGGTGCCGTTTTTGGGCCGGGCGAAGCCGAACCGCTCCGACAGGGACACCAGGGTGGCCTCCAGGTCCCCGTCCCGGGGCAGGAGCTTCACCCAGTGCTGGTCGTCCACCTTCAGCTCCCCCACCTCTTCCAGCCGGTGGAGGGCGTCGTAAAAGGCGGCCTTGTCGGCGATGCCCGCCTCCCGCATCAGGGATTTGGACGGCACCCCGTCCTCGCCGCTGCAGCGCTCCAGCGCCGCCACAATCTGCTTTTCCTCCAGAGTCTTGGCGGCGCTGGGCACCTGGTAGGCCTTTGGGGCCGCTGCCCGGAAGCTCCGGCCGCCGCTGCCGCCGTACCGCCCGCTCTGCATGTTTCCATTCCGTTTTCTTTCCATAGTCCTCTCTTCCGGGGGTCCTCCCCCCTATCCATTCTTTACAGCTTGTTGACAATCTCCTTGAAATGCCTGCCCCGCACCTCAAAGTTGGGGTACAGGTCAAAGGCAGCGCAGGCCGGGGACAGGGAAACAATGTCCCCCGGCTGGGCGTGGGCCGCCGCGGCGGCCACCGCCTCCTCCATGGTCTCCACCCGGAGGATCTCCGGGCAGCCCTCCCGGTACTGGGGCGCGGCCATCACCGCGTCCTGGATCTTCTGGGCCGTGCTGCCCAGCAGGATCAGGGTCTTTACCTTTTCACACACCGCCGGGCCCAGGGGCTCGAAGGGGATGTGCTTGTCATACCCCCCGGCGATCATCAGGATCTTTTGGGGGAACAGGGACAGCATCCCGGAAATGACCCGGGTGGGGCTGGTGGCGATGGAGTCGTTGTAATACTTTACGCCCCCCAGCTCCCGGACAAACTCCGCCCGGTGCTCCACCCCGGCAAAGGTCTCCGCCACATGGCGGATGGTCTGGGGCTCCACGTCCCCCCACACGGCGGCGATGGCTGCCATGTAATTCTCCACATTGTGCCAGCCGGGGATCTTGATTTGGGAGACCTCCAGCAGCTTCTCTCCGTGGACGTAAACGCTCTTCCCGTCGCACCACACGCCCCGCTCCACCGGTGCGCCCCGGCGGAACATCCAGCAGTCCCCCCGGACCTCCGGGGCGAAGGCTGCGGTGATCTCGTTGCCGGCGTTGAGCACGGTCCGTGACAGGGCCCCCTGGTGCAGCAGGATGTTCTTCTTGGCGTCGATATACTCCTGCATGTCCTTGTGGACATCCAGATGGTTGGGGGACAGGTTTGTCACCACCGCCACGTCGGGGCTCTCCCGCATGGAGATGAGCTGGAAGCTGGACAGCTCCACCACGGCGCAGTGGTCCTCTTGGATGCTCTCGATCTCCGGCAGCAGGGGCTTGCCGATGTTTCCCCCCAGGTGCACGGTCTTGCCCTGGGCCTTCAAAAACTCGGCGATGATGGAGGTGGTGGTGGTCTTGCCGTCGCTGCCCGTCACCCCGTAAATTTTACAGGGGCACAGCCGGAAGAACAGCTCCAGCTCGCTGGTGACGGCGCAGCCCCGGGCCCGGGCCTCCTCCAGCTGGGGAAGATGATACCTCATCCCCGGTGTGCGGAAGATGATGTCCTCGTTAAGGTCCTGTAAATAATCCTCCCCCAGGCGGAGCTCCACCCCCAGGGACCGCAAGATCTCCCCGTTCTCCCCCAGCTTCTCCAGGGGCCGCTGGTCCCGGACGGTGACCACCGCCCCCTTCTCCTGGAACAATTCGATCAGGGGCATGTGGGTGCGGCCCACGCCGCAGAAGGCCACGGTCTTGCCCTTTAAGTACCGGAAAAACTGCTGGGTGTTCATGCCTTCCCCTCCTCTCGGCCCTGCCGGGGCCTGTCGTCGGCATAGCTGTTATACAGGTCATAATAGATGCCCTTCTTGGCCATAAGCTCCTGATGGGTGCCCTTTTCCTCAATGCCCTTGTCGGTGAGCACCAGAATCACCGTGGCGTTTTTGATGGTGGTCAGCCGGTGGGCGATGGTAAAGGTGGTGCGCCCTTTAGCCAGTTTCTCCAAAGACTGCTGCACCAGCCGCTCGCTCTCGTTGTCCAAAGCCGAAGTGGCCTCGTCCAGGATCATAATGGGCGGGTTCTTCAAAAAGGCCCGGGCGATGCTGATGCGCTGCTTTTGGCCGCCGGAGAGCTTGACCCCCCGCTCGCCCACATAGGTGTCGTAGCCGTTCTGCAGGCCCAGGATAAACTCGTGGGCCCCGGCCCGCTTGGCCGCCTCCACGACCTCCTCCCGGCTGGCCCCGGGCTTGCCGTACTGGATGTTGTCGAACACCGTGCCGGAGAACAGGTACACGTCCTGCTGCACAAAGCCGATCTGGCTGCGCAGGGAGTTCAGGGTCACGTGACGGATGTCCTGGCCGTCCACCAAAATACGGCCCTCGTCCACGTCGTAAAACCGGGGGATCAGGTTGCACAGGGTGGTCTTTCCCCCGCCGGAGGGCCCCACCAGGGCCACGTTCTCCCCGGCCTTTACATCCAGGTTGATGTGGGACAGCACCTGCTTGCCGTCGTCGGCGTAGGAGAAGCTCACGTTCTCAAAGCACACGTCCCCCCGCTTGATCTCGATATCCTTGGCGCCGGGCTCGTCGAAAATATCCACGTCCGCGTCCATCACCTGGAAGAACCGCTCCACGCCGGTCATGCCCTGCTGGAACTGCTCGGCGAACTGCACCAGCCGCCGGATGGAGGTGATAAGGGTGCCCACGTAGAGCATGTAGGCCACCAGGTCCGCGGGCTGTATCCACCCGTGGATCATGAACAGGGCCCCGGCTACCAGCACCAGCAGGTTCATCAGGCCGTCAAACATCCGGTTGGAGGCCTCGAAGCCGCCCATGTAGAAGTACCGGTGGCGCTTCACGTTGTAAAACACCTGGTTGCCGTGCTCGAACTTCTCCTTCTCCAATTTCTCGTTGGCGAAGGACTTCACCACCCGCACGCCCAGCAGGCTGTCCTCCACCTGGGCGTTGATCTCTCCCAGCTGCACCCGCTGCTGGCGGAACTGCTCCTTCATCTTCCGGTTGAAGTAAATGGCGGCGATGACGATAAAGGGCACGATGGTGAACATGATGAGGGTCAGCCACACGTTGACCCCGCAGAGGATGACGAAGGAGCCGATGATCTTGATGCCCGCGATGAAGAACTCCTCCGGGCAGTGGTGGGCAAACTCCGTCACGTCGAACAGGTCCGTGGTGATGCGGGTCATGATCTGCCCCACCTTGGTGTTGTCAAAATACTGGAAGGACAGCTTCTGCAGGTGGTCGAACATAGCGGTGCGCATGTCCGTCTCGATCTTGGTGCCCATAATGTGCCCGATGGACGCCATAAAGAAGTTGGCGGCCGCGTCCACCACCCGCAAAAACAGGTACAGCACCCCGATCTTGATAACCACCTCCACGGTGAGGGAGGCCAGGTCGTTGATGCCCGCGTTGGTGACATACCGCACCAGCATGGGCAGCACCAGCTCGCACACCGTGGTGAGGGCCGCGCAGAACAAATCGAAAAAAAGCACCCACTTGTACTTTTTGAAGTAGGGGATGAACCGGAGGATCAGCCCCTTGTTGTCGTGTTTCTTCACTTGCATGGCAGAGGTCTCGCACCTTTCTTTCCCATTATTTCTCAGAGTAAATTATGCCACAAAGCGCCGGGAAAATCAACCTTCATCTGCCCGCCTCCCGCCTGTGTGAAAAAAGCGGCTTGCCATCCCCCGGTTTTGGCCCTATAATCTAAGAGAGAAAAAAGAGAGGAGCGCGCGCTGTGAACATCGTAGTCTTGGACGGGGGCACC
Source organism: Candidatus Acutalibacter stercorigallinarum (assembly GCA_019112625.1). Classification (GTDB taxonomy): domain Bacteria; phylum Bacillota; class Clostridia; order Oscillospirales; family Acutalibacteraceae; genus Acutalibacter; species Acutalibacter stercorigallinarum. Next base: position 18,915 of record DXIW01000045.1, read on the forward strand.
ACCAACCCCGGGGACCTCTCCTGGGCCCCTCTGGAGGCCCTGGGTACCCTCACCGTCTACCCCGACACCCCGCCGGAGCTGGTGCTGGATCGGGCCCAGCACGCCCAGGCCGTCATCCTCAACCGGGTGCACCTCACCCGGGAGATGATCGACACCCTGCCAGAACTTGCCTATATCGGCACCCTGTCCATCGGCGTCAACCAGGTGGACGGCGCCGCCGCCCGGGAGCGGGGCATCCCCCTGTGCAACGTGCCCTTTTACTGTGTGGACACCGTGGCCCAACACGCCCTCTCCCTGCTGCTGTGCCTGTGCGGCCAGGTCCACGCCTTCAGCGACACAGTACGCGGCGGCGGCTGGGACGATGCCGTAACCATGAGCCACACCACACGCCCCATGGTGGAGCTCGCCGGGAAAAAACTGGGCATCCTGGGGTACGGCCACATTGGGGCGAAAATGGCCGGGTTCGGCCAGGCCCTGGGCATGGAGGTCCTGGTGTACAGCCGCACGAAAAAGGAGGCCCCCGGCTGCCGGTGGGTCTCCCTGGAGGAGCTGTTCGCCGGGAGCGACGTGCTCTCCCTCCACTGCCCCTTAACCCCCGAGACCCAGGGCCTGGTAAACAGGGAGCGCCTGGCGCTGATGAAGCCCACCGCCCTGCTCATCAACACTGCCCGGGGCGGCCTCATCGACGAGCCCGCCCTGGCCGCCGCCCTCAACCAGGGCAGGCTGGCCGGCGCCGGTCTGGACGTGCTGGCCCAAGAGCCCCCCGCCCCGGACTGCCCCCTGCTCACCGCCAAACACTGCGTCATCACCCCCCACATCGGCTGGGCCTCCCGGGAGGCCCGGGCGCGGCTGGTGCACACCGTGGCGGAAAACCTGAAGGCGTTCCTGGCGGGCCGCCCCCAGAACGTGGCCAACCCGTAACACCGCAGAAAAAGGAAAAGGACCGGTAACCCGGTCCTTTTCCTTCTTTTGGGGAGGAGTTGTATTGAAAAGTGCGGCTTGCGCCGCGGGACTTGTACTCGTGTTTGTGTCTCGCATCTCTCGATTGCATGCTTATTATATCGGAAGAACGGCCAAAAGTCAACGATTCTGGCGAGAATCTACCTTTTTCATTGATTTCAAAAATCACAGAAACCCATTTTATAAATTTAGCACAAGCAGCGGCGGCAAAATTCGGAAAAATCCAGGCCTGGCCTTGTTTTTTCCTGCTTTCTCATGCTACAATAGGGGGCGTAAAAAAGGAGGCGGGTACATGGAGTGGAAGAAGAACCAGGAGGTCCGGCTGGACATCACCGGGACCACCGCCCAGGGGGCCGGGGTGGGGCGCTTGGAGGGCATGGCGGTGTTCGTGCCCCTCACCGCCCCCGGGGACACCGCCCGGGTCAAGCTGGTAAAGGTGGCGAAAAACTACGCCTACGGCCGCCTGGAGGAGCTCCTCGCCCCCGCCCCCTGCCGGGTGGAACCGGACTGCCCCCAATTCGCCCAGTGCGGGGGCTGCTGCTACCGGCACATCTCCTACCCCGCGGAGCTGGAGCTGAAAGCCCAGCGGGTGCGGGACGCCCTGGAGCGCATCGGCGGCTTTTCCAACCTGCCCCTGCGTCCCATCCTGGGGGCAGCGGGCCGGGACGGCTACCGGAACAAGGGCCTGCTCCCCCTGGGGACCGGGAAAGATGGCCAGCTCACCATGGGCTTTTACGCGGTCAACTCCCACCGCATTGTGGACTGTCCCAGCTGCCGCCTCCAGCCCCCGGAATTCACCTCCGCCATGGAGGCCTTCCGGGCCTGGCACCGCCGGTATGGCGTCTCCGTTTACGACGAGGCCGCCCACAAGGGGCTGCTGCGGCGGCTGTACCTGCGCAAGGCCTTCGCCACCGGGGAGGTCATGGCCTGCGTGGTGGCAAACGGCAGCAGCCTCCCCTTCGAAGCAGAGCTGGTGGAGGCCCTGCGGGCCGCGGTGCCGGGGCTTGCCAGCGTGGTGCTCAATGTAAACCGGGACAAGACCAACGTGGCCCTGGGGAAAGAGTGCCGCACCCTGTGGGGGGCGGACGCCATCCAGGACCATCTCTGCGGCCTGGCCTTCCGGCTCTCCCCCCTCTCCTTCTACCAGGTCAACCACGACCAGGCGGAGCGTCTTTACGAAAAGGCGGCGGAGTACGCCGCCCTCACCGGGGACGAGGTGCTGCTGGACCTGTACTGCGGCACCGGCACCATCGGCCTCTCCATGGCCAGGGGGGCCAAAAAGCTCCTGGGGGTGGAGATCATCCCCCAGGCCGTGGAGAACGCGAGGGAGAACGCCGCCCGCAACAACATCCACAACGCCAGGTTCCTCTGCGGGGACGCGGCCCAGGCCGCCGCCGAGCTGGAGCGCCAGGGCGAGCGGCCCCACGTGGTGGTTATAGACCCGCCCCGGAAAGGCTGCAGCCCCGACCTGGTGCGGACCATCGCCGCCATGGCCCCCCGCCGGGTGGTGTACGTCTCCTGCGACCCGGCCACCCTGGCCCGGGACCTGAAGCTCTTCGCCCAGCTGGGCTACCCCCCGGTGGAAGCCACCCCGGTGGACATGTTCCCCGGCACCGCCCATGTGGAGACGGTTGTCTTGCTTTCCAAGGGTGAAATCGACTCAAAGAAGGTTCGAGTAGAGTTCTCTCTGGAAGATATGGATATGTCCGGGTTCCAGAAGGGTGCGACTTATGAACAGATTAAGGCGTATGTGCT
>DXIW01000046.1 GCA_019112625.1 Candidatus Acutalibacter stercorigallinarum
CGCCACCTGGTGGATTCGCCAGGCCATCACCCGGGCCATCGCCGACCAGGCCCGCACCATCCGCATCCCCGTCCACATGGTAGAGACCATCAACAAGGTGAAGAAGGTCTCCTCCCAGCTGCTCCACGCCAACGGCCGGGAGCCCAGTGCCGAGGAGATCGCCGAGGAGCTGGAGATGCCCGTGGAGAAGGTGCGGGAGATCATGCGGGTGGCCCAGGAGCCCGTGTCCTTGGAGACTCCCATCGGCGAGGAGGAGGACAGCCATCTGGGGGACTTCATCCCCGACGACGACGCCCCCGCCCCGGCGGACGCCGCCTCCCACACCCTGCTGAAGGAGACCCTGGGCAGCGTGCTGGACTCCCTCACCCCCCGGGAGGAGAAGGTGCTGCGGCTCCGCTTCGGCCTGGAGGACGGCCGCAGCCGCACCCTGGAGGAAGTGGGCAAGGAGTTCAACGTCACCCGGGAGCGCATCCGGCAGATCGAGGCCAAGGCGCTGCGGAAGCTGCGCCATCCCAGCCGCAGCAAAAAGCTGAAGGACTTTTTGGACTGAGCCGGGCCCGGCGGCGATTTTTCAGAAAGGGGAGAGCGCTATGGTCATGACGCTGGAGGCGGACTACGCCGTCCGCATCGTAGAATATCTCACCAAGCACCCCGGCCGCTGGGACGCCCGCACCATCTCCGAGGAGATGGACGTCCCCCAGCGCTTCTGCTTGAAGATTCTGCGGGGGCTGGTGGCAGAGGGCCTGGTGTGCTCTTTCAAGGGGGCCAAGGGGGGCTACAGCCTGGCCCGCCCCGCCGGGGAGATCACCCTGCGGCAGGTCATCGAGTCGGTGGAGGGGGAGTACATGCTCTCCCGCTGCCAGAAGGAGGAGTACAGCTGCGGCCGCTCCCACTGCCGGCTGCACCGCATTTATGAAAAAATCTCCCAGGACGTCCGCCGGGAGCTGGATTCTTATACCTTCGAGATGATCTGCGAGGAGGGGCCCTGCGCCTGCCCCGGCCAGGGGGAGAAGGGCTGCGGCGCTTGACGCCCGAGCAGATACAAAAAAGCCTGGAAGCCACGCTGGCTCCCAGGCCTTTCTGTTTTTCCCGTGAAAAAATAAAAAACCCGCCCGCAGGCGGAAAAAGATGCCAAAACCCCCTTGACAAAAGGACAGGCAGGGTATAAAATAATATACTGCATCAATATGGATAGGTGTCTCCAAGAGGCTTTTGACAAAGTATAGCACAGTATTCCAAAATAATCAAGTGGCTGCTTTGAAAAAAGCGTTTTTTTATTCAAGGTGACGCCTATGGCGTTCTGCACACACATTGTCCCTTGCGGCCCCCGCCCCCAGGGGGCCCCGTCAAAATAAAAGAATGGAGTGGCTGAGCCTATGGTGAATGTGAAACCGGTTCGATTGGGCAAGAATACCCGGATGAGCTTTTCCAAGATCGAGGAAGTCTTGAAAATGCCCAACCTCATCGAGGTGCAGAAAAAGTCCTACCAGTGGTTCCTGACCGAGGGGCTGAAAGAGGTGTTCGAAGACGTTTCGGGCATCACGGATTTCAACAACAACCTGGTCCTGGACTTCGTGGACTACAAGCTGGACGACAAGCCCAATTACAGCGTGTCCGAGTGCAAGGAGCGCGACGCCACCTACGCCGCCGCCCTCCGGGTCACCGCCCGCCTGCTCAACAAGGAGACGGGGGAGATCAAGGAGTCCGAGGTGTTCATGGGGGACTTCCCCCTGATGACCGAAAGCGGCACCTTCGTCATCAACGGCGCCGAGCGCGTCATCGTCTCCCAGCTGGTCCGCTCCCCCGGCGTCTACTTCAAGATGGACTACGACCGCTCCGGCAAGGAGCTGTTCTCCTCCACCATCATCCCCAACCGGGGCGCCTGGCTGGAGTACGAGAACGACGTCAACGACGTGTTCTACGTGCGCATCGACAAGAACCGGAAGATCCCCATCACCGTGTTTATCCGCTGCCTGGGGCTGGGCACCGACCAGGAGATCCTGGACTTCTTCGGCGACGACGACCGCATGCGCGCCACCATCGAGAAGGACACCTGCAAATCCATGGAGGAGGCCCTGTTCGAGCTGTACCGCAAGCTGCGGCCCAGCGAGCCCCCCACCATCGAGAGCGCCCAGGCCCACCTCCACGGCCTGTTCTTCGACCCCCGCCGGTACGACCTGTCCCGGGTGGGCCGCTACAAATACAATAAGAAGCTGCGCCTGGAGGGCCGCCTCACCGGCCAGACCCTGGCCCAGCCCATCGCCGACCCCTCCACCGGGGAGCTGCTGGCCGACGCCGGCACCACCGTCACCCGTGAGCTGGCCGACCGCCTGGACGACGCCGGCGTGATGGAGGCCGTGGTCACCGTGGGCGGCCGGGAGGTCAAGATCCTCTCCAACGGCATGGTGGACATCCAGAAGTACGTGGATTTCGACGCCAAAGAGGAGTGCGGCATCAACGAGCGGGTCTGCTACCGTGTGCTCTCCGAGATCCTGGACAGCGCCGAGACCGAGGCGGACCTGAAGGCTGCCCTGCGCGCCCGCCGGGGCGATCTGATCCCCAACCACATCACCGTCGACGACATCTTCGCCTCCATCAACTACATGAATTGCCTGGCCATGGGCCTGGGCAAGACCGACGACATCGACCACCTGGGCAACCGGCGCATCCGCTCCGTGGGCGAGCTGCTGCAGAACCAGTTCCGCATCGGCTTCTCCCGCCTGGAGCGCGTCATCCGGGAGCGCATGACCCTGCAGGCCCAGGACCTGGACGCCCTGACCCCCCACAGCCTCATCAACATCCGGCCCGTGGTGGCGGCCATCAAGGAGTTTTTCGGCTCCTCGCCCCTCAGCCAGTTCATGGACCAGACCAACCCCCTGTCCGAGCTGACCCACAAGCGCCGCCTGTCCGCCCTGGGCCCCGGCGGCCTGTCCCGCGACCGCGCCTCCTTCGAGGTGCGTGACGTGCACTACACCCACTACGGCCGCATGTGCCCCATCGAGACCCCCGAAGGTCCCAACATCGGCCTGATCTCCTACCTGGCCACCTTCGCCCGTATCAACGAGTACGGCTTCATCGAGGCCCCCTTCCGCAAGGTGGACAAGGCCACCGGCGTGGTCACCAAAGAGGTGGTCTACATGACCGCCGACCAGGAGGACGAGTTCATCGTGGCCCAGGCCAACGAGCCCCTGGACGAGGAGGGCCACTTCCTCCATGCCAAGGTCTCCGGTCGTCACCGTGACGAGTTCGTGGAGGTAGAGGCCTCCCGGGCCGACTATATGGACATCAGCCCCCGGATGGTGGTCTCCGTGGCCACGGCCATGATCCCCTTCCTGGAGAACGACGACGCCAACCGCGCCCTCATGGGCTCCAACATGCAGAAGCAGGCCGTGCCGCTCTTAAAAACCGAGAGCCCCATCGTGGGCACCGGTATGGAGTACAAGGCCGGCGTGGACTCCGGCGTGTGCGTGCTGGCCAAGCGGGGCGGCGTGGTCAAGTCCGTGTCCGCCGATTTGGTGCGGGTCACCTCCGACAACGGCGACATCGACGACTACGAGATCATCAAGTTCAAGCGCTCCAACCAGAGCACCTGCATCAACCAGGTCCCCGTGGTCTCCGTGGGAGAGCGGGTGGAGGAGGGCGACGTCATCGCCGACGGCCCCGCCATCAAGAACGGCGAGATCGCCCTGGGCAAGAACGCCCTCATCGGCTTTATGACCTGGGAAGGCTACAACTACGAGGACGCCGTCCTCTTGAATGAGAAGATCGTCCGGGACGACGTGTACACCTCCATCCACATCGAGGAGTACGAGATGGAAGCCCGGGATACCAAGCTGGGGCCCGAGGAGATCACCCGGGACATCCCCAACGTCAACGAGGAGCTTTTAAGCGACCTGGACGACCGGGGCATCATCCGGGTGGGCGCCGACGTCCGCGCCGGCGACATCCTGGTGGGCAAGGTCACCCCCAAGGGCGAGACCGAGCTCACCGCCGAGGAGCGGCTGCTGCGGGCCATCTTCGGCGAGAAGGCCCGGGAGGTCCGGGATACTTCCCTGCGGGTGCCCCACGGCGAGTACGGCGTGGTGGTGGACGTGAAGGTCTTTACCCGGGAGAACAGCCACGACGAGCTGTCCCCCGGCGTGAATAAAGTGGTGCGCTGCTACATCGCCCAGAAGCGGAAGATCTCCGTGGGCGACAAGATGGCCGGCCGCCACGGCAACAAGGGCGTTGTCTCCCGCATCCTGCCCGAGGAGGAGATGCCCTTCCTGCCCGACGGCACCCCCCTGGACATCGTGCTCAACCCCCTGGGCGTGCCCTCCCGTATGAACATCGGCCAGGTGCTGGAAGTGCACCTGGGCATGGCCGCCAAAGCCCTGGGGTGGAAGATCATGACCCCCGTGTTCGACGGCGCCCACGAGGAGGACATCCGGGAGTGCTTCCGCATGGGCGGCCTCCACGAGGACGGCAAATTCTTCCTGCGGGACGGCCGTACCGGCGAATACTTCGACAACCCTGTCACGGTAGGCTATATGTACTACCTCAAGCTCCACCACCTGGTGGACGATAAGATCCACGCCCGCTCCACCGGCCCCTACTCCCTGGTCACCCAGCAGCCCTTGGGCGGCAAGGCCCAGTTCGGCGGCCAGCGCTTCGGCGAGATGGAGGTCTGGGCCCTGGAGGCCTACGGCGCCGCCTACACCCTGCAGGAGATCCTCACGGTGAAGTCCGACGACGTGGTGGGCCGCGTCAAGACCTACGAGGCCATCGTCAAGGGCCAGAACATCCCCAAGCCCGGCATCCCCGAGTCCTTCAAGGTGCTCATCAAAGAGCTCCAGTCCCTGGGCCTGGATGTAAAGGTGCTGGATAAGGACAACCAGGAGATCGACCTGAAGCAGAACTTCGACGACGATGACGACATGGGCTTCAACCATGGCGACACCATGTTCGATGAGCAGAACGTGGCCGACGACCTGGAGGGCTACTCCATGGAGGACGAGAACGGCGACCCCCTGGAGGAAGAGGAGTTTGGCAGCGACGAGGACGACTTCGGCTTCGGCAGCGACGACGACTTCAGCTTCGACGACAACGACTTGATGTAAGGGGGAGGTTTCTATGGAATTTAACACCTTTGAATCGATCAAGATCAGCCTGGCTTCTCCCGACCAGATCCGCGAGTGGTCCCACGGCGAGGTGAAAAAGCCCGAGACCATCAACTACCGCACCTTAAAGCCCGAGCGGGACGGCCTGTTCTGCGAGCGCATCTTCGGGCCCACCAAGGACTGGGAGTGCCACTGCGGCAAGTACAAGCGCATCCGCTACAAGGGCAAGATCTGCGACCGCTGCGGCGTGGAGGTCACCCGGGCCAAGGTGCGCCGGGAGCGCATGGGCCACATCGAGCTGGCCGCCCCCGTGTCCCACATCTGGTATTTCAAGGGCATCCCCTCCCGGATGGGCCTGATTCTGGACCTGTCCCCCCGGGTGCTGGAGCGGGTGCTGTACTTCTCCACCTACATCGTCACCGATCCCGGCAGCGTGAAAGAGCTGTCCAAAATGCAGACCCTCACCGAGAAGGAGTACCGGGACCTGCGGGAGAAGTACGAGGACGACTTCCAGGCCGGCATGGGCGCCGAGGCCATCAAAAAGCTGCTGGAAGAGGTGGACGTGGAGAAAGTCTCCCAGGAGCTGAAGGCCGAGCTGGAGACCGCCGCCGGCCAGAAGCGGGCCCGCATCCTCAAGCGCCTGGAAGTAGTGGAGTCCTTCCGCATCTCCGGCAACCGGCCGGAGTGGATGATTTTAGAGGCCGTGCCGGTGATCCCCCCGGACATCCGGCCCATGGTCCAGCTGGACGGCGGCCGGTTCGCCACCAGTGATCTCAACGACCTGTACCGCCGGGTCATCAACCGCAACAACCGCTTAAAGCGGCTGCTGGAGCTGGGCGCCCCGGACATCATCGTCCGCAACGAGAAGCGCATGCTCCAGGAGGCCGTAGACGCCCTTATCGATAACGGCCGCCGTGGCCGCCCGGTTACCGGCCCCAACAACCGGCCCCTCAAGTCCCTGTCCGACATGCTCAAGGGCAAGCAGGGCCGCTTCCGCCAGAACCTGCTGGGCAAGCGCGTGGACTATTCCGGCCGTTCGGTCATCGTCGTCGGCCCCGAGCTGAAGATGTACCAGTGCGGTCTGCCCAAGGAGATGGCCCTCGAACTGTTCAAGCCCTTCGTCATGAAGGACCTGGTGGAAAAGGGCATCGCCTCCAACATCAAGGCCGCCCGCAAAAAGGTGGAGCATTCCTCCCCCGAAGTGTGGGATTCGCTGGAAACCGTGATCAAGGGCCATCCGGTGCTGCTCAACCGTGCCCCGACCCTGCACCGCCTGGGCATCCAGGCCT
>DXIW01000047.1 GCA_019112625.1 Candidatus Acutalibacter stercorigallinarum
CAAACTCCTCAAAATTGAGAGGCCGGTTGTCCAGAGCCGAGGGCAGGCGGAAGCCGTAGTCCACCAGGGTGGTCTTCCGGGACCGGTCGCCTGCGTACATTCCCCGGATCTGGGGCAGGGTAATGTGGGACTCATCGATCATGATGAGAAAATCATCGGGAAAATAATCGATGAGGGTGCAAGGCGGCTCCCCCGGCAGGCCCCCGGTCAGGTGGCGGGAATAATTCTCAATTCCCGAGCAGAATCCCGTCTCCCGCATCATTTCCACATCAAAGTGGGTGCGCTCCGAGATGCGCTGGGCCTCCAGGAGCTTGTCCTCGCTCTTAAAGAAGGCCACCCGCTCCTTTAGCTCCTCCAGGATATTCTCTGTGGCCTCCATCATCTTTTCCTTCGGCACCACGTAGTGGGAGGCAGGGAAAATGGCCACGTGCCCCAGCTGGGCCTTGGACTCCCCGGTCACGGTGTCAATCTCCATGATCCGGTCCACCTCGTCCCCGAAAAACTCGATCCGGTAGGCTGTCCCGTCGGAATACGCCGGATAGATGTCCACCACATCCCCCTTGACCCGGAAGCAGCCCCGCTTAAAGTCCATGTCATTGCGGTCGTACTGGATATCGATGAGCTTGTGGATCACCTCGTCCCGATCCTTTATCATGCCGGGCCGCAGGGAGATCACCATCTCTTTATAATCGATGGGGCTTCCCAAACCGTAGATGCAGGACACTGAGGCCACAATGATCACGTCCCTCCGCTCAGAGAGCGCCGCCGTGGCCGAGTGGCGCAGCTTGTCGATCTCGTCGTTGATGGCGGAGTCCTTCTCGATGTAGGTGTCCGTCTGGGCGATGTAGGCCTCGGGCTGGTAGTAGTCGTAGTAGGAGACGAAATACTCCACTGCGTTATGGGGGAAAAACTCCCGGAATTCGGAGCACAGCTGGGCGGCCAGGGTCTTGTTGTGGGCCAGCACCAGGGTGGGGCGGTTCACCCGGGCGATGACATTTGCCATGGTGAAGGTCTTGCCCGAGCCGGTGACGCCCAGCAGGGTCTGCTCCTTCATGCCGGACTCCACGCCCCGCACCAGCTTTTCGATGGCCTGGGGCTGGTCCCCGGTGGGCTGGTAGGAAGATACCAGCTGGAATTTGTCAAAGCTCTCCGCGCCCATAGGGCAGGCCTCCTCCCGTCATAAGAAATCCGAACATCTGTACGATTGTATCATACACCATTGGCGGCCGGCTGTCAATATGAGAGCTCACCCCATCTGCCGCTGGAACTCCTCGTGGAGCTGGCGCGCGGCCTGCTCCGCCTCCCGGTGGAGGGAGAGCTGCTTGTCCACCAGGGAGCGGAGCATTCCGCTTTCGGCGAAGGAGAAGTAGTCGTCCTCGGAGAAGATGATGTGGTCCACCAGGCGGGCGTCGATGCTCTCCAGGGCCAGGATGATCTGGCAGGTGGAGAGCAGGTCGCTGCGGCTGGGCAGGGGGTTGCCGCTGGGGTGGTTGTGGGCCAGCACCGCCTGCTGCACCTGGTAGTCGATGCACAGGCGGATGATTTTTCGCACATAGATGGGCACCTCGCTGGCGGAGCCCTCCAGCAGGATGTCGTTGTACCGCAGCCGGCCCCGGCCGTCCAGGAGCATGAGGCACACGGCCTCGGTCTTGCGGCCCAGGAATTTGGGCCGGAAGGCGTCCACCCGGGAACGGGTGTCGAAGATGCGCAGCATCCCGGCGGCCTGGTCCTCCAGGCAGGCCTGGGCCAGCTTCAGGGTGACCTCCAGGTAGCGGGCGGTCCGCTGGTCGATGCCGGCGGCCCGGACCAGCTCCTCCCGGGGGGCCCGGAACACCCCGGCCAGGCTGCCGAAGGTGTCCTGCAGGGTTTGGGCGGCCGTCTGGGCCTGCTGTTCCGGCAGCAGGAAGCCCAGGGCCTGACGCAAAAGGCCCAGCCCCTCCTGCTCCTCGGGGGCGGGGCATCCCTGGGGATGCCCGCCGTTGTTCCACGGGGCCATGGTGCCCCCTCCTCTCTCTCCGGTTTGCCCCCATTATAGCACAGCCCCGGGCCCAGAGGGAGGCCCGGGGAAAAATTTTTCCCGGCCGGGAAAATTTCGGGAAGTTCCGCTTCCATCCGGGGCGGGGGTATGGTATAATCAAAAAAAAACCATGAGGAAGCGGGGCCCTGGGTCCCGCCGTGAGAATCCAGCAAGGAGCCGACGAAAACCTATGATGAAACAGCCATCCCACCACCCCCACCTGCCCGCGCCCTTCCGCCGGGCCGCCTGCCTGCTGCTGTGCTGCCTGCTGGCGGCGGGCTGCTGGGCCGCCCCCGCCTTTGCCCTGGAGGACGCCTCCGGCGGGGAGCCTGTCTCCCAGGTGGAGGCAGCCCCCCAGGCCGAGGAAACTTCTCAGACCGAGACTGCCCCGGCGGAGAGCCCTGCCCCCACCCTGGCCCCCGCGCCCTCCCAGGAGTTTACGGAGCCCGCGCCCTCGGAGGAGCTCAGCCCGGCGCCTTCGGCAGAACCCAGCGCCGACCCCAGCCCGGAGGCCTCGGCGGAACCCACCGCCACGCCCACGCCTACCCCCACTCCCACTCCCACCCCGGACCCGGTGTTCACCGTTACCTTCCAGCTGGGCAGCTTCGGCACCCAGACGGTGGAGGTAACGGCCGGAGAGCGGGTGGAGGAGGTCCCGGAGATCCCGGAGCTGCCGGTGGCGGAAGTGCTGGGCTGGTATGACGAGGACGGGGTGGAAGTGGACCCCGCCAAAGTCACCGTGACGGAGAACCTGGTGTTCACCGCCCGGTGGGAGCGCCAGGTGGAGGACCTGCTGGACACCGACACCCACAGCGCCTATCTGAACGGCTACGACAACGGCACCCTCCTCCCCGACCGGGAGGTCACCCGGGGGGAGGCCGCCCAGATGTTCTACAACCTGCTGCGGGACAAGGAGCTGGAGGGGAAGGCCTTCTCCGACGTGGACCCGGCCCTGTGGTACGGGGAGCCCATCGGGGCCATGGCGGCCCTGGGGGTCATCGGCGGGTATGAGGACGGCACCTTCCGGCCGGAGCAGCCCATCACCCGGGCGGAATTTGTGAAGATGGCCGTGGCCTGCGACACCCTCTCCACCGGGGAGGCGAGCTTTACCGACGTGCCCGAGGGCTACTGGGCCGAGGACTACATCGCCACGGCGGTGGAGGCCGGGTGGATCGACGGCTACGGCGGCAGCGTCTTTAAGCCCGAGGGGAAGATCACCCGGGTGGAGGCGGTGAAGATCCTGAACCGCATGCTGGGCCGCCACGCCGACCCGTCGGTAAAGGAGTACCAGGTCACCAATTTCTACGACGTGTACCCCGAGCACTGGGGCTACGGGGAGATCGCCGAGGCCTCTACCACCCACACCCCGGACCTGACCGGGGAGCAGGAGGTGTGGACCGACTATGTGAAGGACACCACCGCCGAGTCCGGCCGGTGGGTGACCATCGGCGGGGAGCGGTACTACATCGATCCGGTGAGCCGGAAGTTCCTGCGGGGCAAGCAGACCATCGGCGGGGAGAAGTACCTGCTGGACGCCGCCACCGGCGCAGCCGTCACCGGCTTTGCCATGGACGGCACCTGGAAGCGGTACTACTTAAACGGCCTTTTGCAGGACGACATTTCCGGCCTGGGGGTGGTGAGCGGGCCCTACTACATCGTGGTGGACAAGCCCAGCAACTACCTGATCATCTACGCCAAGGACGAGAACGGCACCTACAACATCCCGGTAAAGGCCATGCTGGTGTCCTGCGGGTACGGCACCCCCACCGGCGTGTACTACACCCCCTACCGCTACCGCTGGCTGGAGATGGTGGGGAACACCTGGGCCCAGTGGTGCACCCAGATTCAGGGCAACTACCTGTTCCACTCGGTGCCCAACTGGACCTATAACAACCTGGACCTGGAGGTGGAGGAATTCAACCACCTGGGGGAGACCCGCTCGTTGGGGTGCATCCGCCTGTGCTGTGAGGACGCCAAGTGGATTTACGACAACTGTGTGCTGGGCACCAAGGTGTACATCTCTCCCTCCAAGCTCTCCAGCCCCCTGGAGAAGCCCACGGGGATCAAGCTCCCCTATTGGCACACCTGGGACCCCACGGACCCCACCGCCTACTACATGTGCCAGCGCAACGGCTGCCATTAAAATACCGTTAGAAAAAGAAAAGGCCTCCCGCTAAAAAGCGGGAGGTTTTTTCTCTTTTCACCGTACCGTTATTCTAAAAGAAGCCGGCCCCGGCACCCAGCCGCCAAAAGGGGAGTGCCGCTTTACCCGATGCCGCGCGTCCTTTTGGCAGGTCTTACACCGGCGCCTCCGCCCGTCACAACACCTTCTCGTAGGCCAGGCGCTCGCTGCCGTCCTCCACGTGGATGACCCCCCGGAGGGTGAGACCCGCCTTGGCCATCACCCGCTGCATGGGCTTGTTGTCCCGGTGGGTGTCGCCCCGGATGGCCGCCACGCCCCGCTCCCGGGCCTGGCGTTCCAGCTCGGCGAAGAGCACCCCCGCCGCCCCCTGGCCCTTGGCTTGGGGCGCTACGGCGATGCGGTGGAGAAAGCCGTAATACTCCGCATTACTTCCCCAGCCGCCGCCCTCGATGACGTCGTAGGTGGGCTCGTGGCCAAAGGCCAGGCAGGCCACGGCGACGACCTGGCCCCCCTGGGTGAGGACGTAGCACCGGCCCTGGTCCATGTCCTTTTTGGCGTCGGCTTCGTTGGGGTAGTCCCCCTCCTGCCACTGGTCGATGCCCGCGGCCTTCATAGCGGCCCGGGCCGCCCGGTACAGCCCGCCGATGGCGGGCAGGTCGGCGTTTTCTGCCTTGCGAAGTTCCATCTTGCTGCCTCCTCTTGGTTTCCTGGGGGCATTATAACAATTCCCTCTTGTTTTTTCAACCGCGAGCAGGTATAATATTAGGGCAACACCCCGCAGGGCTTGCGGGGACATGATGGTAGCGGCCCGATTGAATAGGCGGGCGGACAGGTCTGCGCGGCGGGGTGCCGTGAACCATGTCAGGCGGGGGACCGAGCAGCATTAAGCGGATCTCCCCGGGCGATGCAGGTCGCCTGTCCGCTCTCCTATTCCATTGGACAGCTGCCATTTTTTGCAGGAGGTGATCTTTCGTGTACAAGGTGCTCTACCGGAAATACCGCCCCCGGTTTTTCGCCGATGTGGTGGGCCAGCCCCAGGTGACAGTCACCCTGAAAAACGAGCTGATGCGGGGCCGCATCGCCCACGCCTACCTGTTCACCGGCTCCCGGGGCACGGGAAAGACCACCTGCGCCAAGATCCTCTCCCGGGCGGTGAACTGCCTGAACCCCCAAAACGGCGACCCCTGCGGGGAGTGTGAGGTTTGTAAGGGCCTGGAGGAGGGCTCTATTTTAGACGTGGTGGAGATCGACGCCGCCAGCAACAACGGGGTGGACAGTATCCGCTCCCTCATCGAGGAGGCCAACTTCACCCCCACCACCGCCAAGTACCGGGTGTATATCATCGACGAGGTGCACATGCTCTCGGTGGCGGCTTTCAACGCTTTGCTCAAGACCTTAGAGGAGCCCCCGGCCCACGTGGTGTTTATCCTGGCCACCACCGAGGTCCACAAGCTGCTGCCCACCATCCTGTCCCGGTGCCAGCGGTTCGACTTCCACCGCATCGACCCCGAGGCCATCGCCGGCCGGCTGGAGGAGATCGCCGGGAAGGAGGAGGCCCAGCTGGACCACGACGCGGCGCTGCTCATCGCCCGGGTGGCCGACGGCGCCATGCGGGACGCCCTGTCCCTTTTGGACCAGTGCCTGGGCCGGGACCGCCACGTGACGTTGGACATCGTCAACCAGACCGCCGGGGTGGCGGCCCGGGAGTACCTCACCGCCCTGGCCCAGGCCGTGACGGAGGAGAACGCCGCCGCCGCCCTGGAGATCATCGACGGGCTGTATAAAGAGTCCAAAGACATGAGCCGCCTCTGCGAGGAGCTGGGGGAGTACTTCCGGGGGCTGATGCTTGTAAAGACCATGAAGGACCCCGGCCCCCTGCTCACCGTCTCCCCCCAGGAGCTGGAGGCCATGACCCACCAGGCCCTTTCCATGAGCCTGCCGGCCATCCTCCACGGCCTGGACGTGCTGGAGGAAACGCTGCAGAAAATGCGGTTCGGCAGCCAGCGGCCCCTGCTGGAGATGGCCTTTGTGCGGCTGTGCACCCCCCAGCTGGACGACTCCCCCGCCGCCCTGCTGCGGCGGATGGAGGCCCTGGAGACCGGGGCCGCCCTGGCCCGGCCGGCGGCAGCGCCCCAGCCCGCCCCGGCACCGGCGGTCCCGGCGCCGCCGGTCCAAGCCCCGGGGGAGACAGCCCCGGAGCCCTCCCCGGCGACGCCCGCCCGGGAGGAGGAACCCCCGGCGGAGCCTCCCCAGGAGACTGCCCCCCAGGCGGCCCCCCGGCAGGAGGAGGCCCCGCCCCCCGCGGCACCGCCCCAGCCCGCCCCGGCTCCCCGGCCCCGGCCTGCCGGGGAGGTGGACGTGACCGCCCTGTCCCAGGGGGCGGAGCGCTTCCGGGAGTGGCCGGAGGTGCTGCAGGTCATCAAGGGGGTCACCAAGAGCGTGGCCATGGCCTTTTCCGGGTCCACGGCCTACCTCAACGGGGACTATATGCTCATCCAGGCCCCCGACCTGGCCTTCGAGCTGCTCAAGCGGCCGGAGCAGCGCCGGCGCATCCGGGAGGCGGTGCGCCAGGTGACGGGCCGCAGCTACCACCTGGGCCCCTATAAGCCCCAGGCGGAGCAGGAGGAGCAGGACCCCCTGGCCGAGCTGGAACGCCGGGCCCAGGAGCAGGGTATCCCGGTCACAGAGGAGCAGCCGCCCCAGCGGTCCCTCCCCGAGGAGGACGACGGCCCGCCCCCGCCGGGGGACGCCGAGATCCCCTTTTAACAAAACAGACCCAGTGAAAAAATCAAAATAAAAAAAGAACGGCAGACGCCGGAAAGGACGAGAACCATGAAAGCAAGACTTCCCCAAGGGTACGGAGGCGGCGGGGCCGCCAATTTGCAGCAGCTGGCCCGCCAGGCCCAGAAGATGCAGGAGCAGATGGAGGCCGTCACCGCCGAGCTGGAGGCAAAGGAGTACACCGCCACTTCCGGCGGGGACGCGGTAAAGGCCGTGGTCACCGGGAAGATGGAGGTCAAGTCCATCGAGATCAAGCCCGAGGTCATCGACCCCGAGGACGCGGAGATGCTGGGCGACCTGGTCACCGCCGCGGTCAACGAGGCCCTGCGGGCCGCCGCCCAGGAGAAGGAGGAGCGCATGGGCGCCCTGTCCGGCGGCATGAACCTGCCGGGGATGTTCTGAGATGGGCAGCTACTATGTGCCGCCCCTGGACCGGCTGGTGGAGAAATTCGAGAGCCTGCCGGGCATCGGGCACAAATCCGCCCAGCGCCTGGCCTACACCGTGCTGGATATGAGCCGGGAGGAGGCCCAGGACTTCGCCGCCGCCATCGTGGAGGCCCACGAGAAGATCCACACCTGTAAGGTGTGCTGCAACCTCACCGACGGCGACCTGTGCCCGGTGTGCCGTAGCGCCACCCGGGACAAGTCCACCATCTGCGTGGTGGAGGAGCCCAAGGACGTGTTCGCCCTGGAGCGGGCCGGGGACTACAACGGCCAGTACCACGTGCTCCACGGGGCCATCTCCCCCCTGTCCGGGGTGGGGCCCGACCAGCTGAAGATCAAGGAGCTGCTGGCCCGCATGGACGGCACCGTGGGGGAGGTCATCATGGCCACCAACCCCACGGTAGAGGGGGAGGCCACCGCCATGTATGTGTCCCGGCTGTTAAAGCCCCTGGGGGTCAAAGTGACCCGCCTGGCCTACGGCATCCCCGTGGGGGGCGACTTGGAGTACGCCGACGAGGTCACCCTGCAGCGGGCCCTGGAGGGCCGCCAGGAGCTGTAATGTCATACATCCCAGAACAGAGAGGAGGGGGAGAGCATGGCGGGAAAAGCCAGCACCAAAACCATCGCCCAAAACAAAAAGGCCTACCACGACTACTTCGTGGAGGAGACCTTCGAAGCCGGCATCGAGCTGGTGGGCACCGAGGTGAAATCCCTGCGCCAGGGCCGGTGCAACCTGAAAGACGCCTGGTGCTCCGTGGTAAACGGGGAGATGCTCTTAAACGGCTGCCACATCAGCCCCTACGACTTCGGCAACATCTTCAACAAGGACCCCATGCGGGTGCGCCGGCTGCTGATGCACAAACGGGAGATCATGCGCCTGTACGGCCTGGTAAAGCAGCAGGGCTACGCCCTCATCCCCCTGTCGCTCTATTTCAAGGACTCCCGGGTGAAGGTCCAGGTGGGCCTGTGCCGGGGCAAAAAGCTCTACGACAAGCGGGCCGACCTGGCGGAAAAGGCCGCCAAGCGGGATGTGGAGCGCGCCCTGAAAGAGCGGAACCGGTAAGCCCTGGGAGGTGTCGGCTGTGTACGATTTTGTGCTGTTCGACCTGGACCAGACCTTGCTGTACCGGCGCCCCACCCTGCCGGAGCGCGTTTGGGAACTGGTCTCCCGCCGGCAGCCCGGCCTCTCCCGGGAGACGGTGGACCGGGCCTGGGCGGAGGGCGAATTCTGGCAGGGGGAAGCAGATCCGCCGGGAGAACGCCGCCGGGGTACGCCTCAGCGATGAGGAGTACCTGGAGGGCCTGCTGGCGGTCTATGGCCGGTTTTTCCCGCTGGAACAAGGGCTGCGCGGGGAGCTTACGGAGTTGTTTTTGGGCCGCTTCTCCGGGGAGTACGCCCTGGCCCCCGGGGCAGAGGAGCTGCTGGAAGCCCTGGGGCGCCGGCACATCCCGGCGGGGGTGGTGAGCAACAACCGGCCCGCCGCCCGGGGAGAGCTGGACCGCCTGGGCATCGGGAGCTGTTTTGCCTGCGTCGTCCTCTCGGAGGAGGTGGGCCTGTACAAGCCGGACCCCCGGATTTTGGAGCTGGCCTGCCGCCAGCTGGAACTGTCCCCCGGGCGGGGCGTCTATGTAGGGGACCACCCGTTTGACGTGCTCTGCGCCCACGGCGCCGGGATGGCCGCCCTGTGGCTGCCGCCCAACCCCTTCTTCCGCCTGCCGGCGGGGGAGCGCCCCCCGGAACATACGGCGGGCAGTCTGCGCCAGGCCGGGGAGCTGCTGCTGGGGAGCGGCCCCCTTTGAAAGTTTTACTTTGCTGTGGCAAAACCGCGCTTTTTGCAGCCTCTATAAAAAATTCGCAGAATGAACCTCTTCCGCCGCCGCAACGCGATGCCGGAGGAGGTTTCTTGTCGAGGGGTCCCCACCCCCGTCTCGGCTGCCGGCTCGCTCGCTCCTGGCGGCCATCGTCCTCTTTGGAATCTCCGGCGAGGGCTAAGGACAGAGGAAGATAATTAGTCTTTTTGGTAATTAGGGCTTTTGGATGGGTACCCCCTCAGTCACGACTACGTCGTGACAGCGTCTCGCCTGCCGGCTCGGTCGGCCGCTGGGCAACGTGCCACCGGCACGCAGCGGCCCCCGCAGGGGGAGCCGGGACTTGCCTCCCCCTATGGGGGAGGTGTCATCGCAACGCGATGACGGAGGGGGCGACTGGCCATGTGGTTCCCACCCCCTGCCCCCTCCCGTAAGGGAAATGAGCGAGAACAGATAATTTGTTTGTACGGGAGGGGGAGAATATTCTATACATCTCATTTCAAAGGGGGCGATGGTCGCCAGTGGCGACCGTCCATCGCCGACCGAGGCGGCAGCCGAGACCCGCCCCTTTGAAACCCCGTTGAAGGAGGCCGGGACTGAGCATGTCTCTGGGGGGGAAGGGAGCGGGGAACGATGGCCCCCTTTTTATGCCCCCGCGTGAGCGAGAACTGTCTCACAGTCATCTCCTTAAAATCCCGGCGGGCGAAGCCCAGAGGGATTTTCCTGTCCATGTCCGCACGAGTCAAGTTTCGCTTCATTCCACTCACTCGCGGGCACAGATTAAAAACCCCGGTTAGCGAACGAAGTGAGCGGATAGGGGTTTTTCCTGTCCATGTCCGCACGAGTCAAGTTTCGCTTCGCTCAACTTACTCGTGGCCACAGACCAAATGGGAGGTTGCACTTTTGGGCGGGGTATGGTATGATGGAGGCCGAAAGAAAAAAGAAAAAGGAGGAAGATCCCATGTCTCCAAAAATGGTCGAGCTGCACGACATCGACGTGCCAGCGTTCCTGAAAGTGCTGGACAGCTGCGAGGGCAACGTGTACCTGATGACCCGGGACGGCGACCGGCTGAACCTGAAGAGCAAGCTCTGCCAGCTGGTAGGCCTCACCGCCCTCATCGAGGGGGGGAAGATCGCCGAGGCCTTCGTCATGTGCGAGAACGAGGCGGACGAATCCAAGCTGTTCCGGTTCAACCTCTACAAGCACACAGGAGAGGAAGAGTAAGGGCAGCCGCCCTTACCGGGAAATGAACGCCTATGGGAAAACGGAACAGGACCCGCCCCCGGCCGGGAGGCAGGCGGGCCCGGAACGCCGGCTTCGGCGGGATGGGCGCTGTCTTTCTGCTGGCAGTGGTCCTTATTTTGTACAACCAGTTCGGCCCGGGCCGGCAGGAATCCGCCCCCGACCCGGTGGCCCCTGTGGCGGTGCCCGAGGCCGGGCCCGGCATGGAGGACGGCCTGCAAGTCTACTTTCTGGACGTGGGCCAGGGGGACAGCGAGCTCATCCGCATCCCCGCCGAGGGGGACTACTTCAACGTCCTCCTGGATACCGGGGAGTACGCCTACGCCGACGGCCTCACCAACTACCTGCGGGACCTGGGGGTGGAGCGCATCGACGCGCTGATCTGCTCCCACCCCCACACCGACCACATGGGCTGTATGGCCCGCATCGTCCAGCGGTTCGACATCGGCAGCGTCTACATGCCCCTGCTGCCCGAGGACCAGACCCCCACCACCTCCGCCTACGAGGCGCTGCTGGACCGGGTGCTGGAAAAGGGCCTGGTCATCACCCAGCTCTACGCCGACGTGCCCATCGACTGCCCCGCCGGGGCGGAGTTCCAGGTCATGGCCCCGGAAAAGGACGCGGTGTGGGACGACGTGAACAACTACTCCGCCGTCATCCGCTTAAGCTACGGGGAGACCAGCTTCCTCTTCACCGGGGACGCGGAATCCGACAGCGAGGAGCTGATTTTAGACGCGGGCTACGACCTGTCCGCCGACGTGCTGAAGGTGGGCCACCACGGCTCCTCTACCTCCACCTCCGAGCCCTTCCTGGCGGCCGTTGATCCCCGCTGGGCCGTCATCAGCTGCGGGAAGGACAACAGCTACGGCCACCCCCACCGGGAGACCCGGCAGCTGTTGGGGGACTGGCCCGGCCTTACCGTGTACCGCACTGACCAGGACGGCACCATCCTGGCCCAGAGCGACGGGGAACAGATCACCTTTGAAACCGGCCTGCCCTCGGTGGAGGAGCGGACGGATTGGGACTAAATCACAAAAGGGGAGAATGAACATGCTGACCCAGAGCAAAAAGGAATTTATCGAGTTCATGCTGTCTGCCAATGTGCTGCGCTTCGGCCACTTCGTCACCAAAAGCGGCCGGAACACCCAGTACTTCGTCAACACCGGCAACTACAAGACCGGCGCCCAGCTGGCCCGGCTGGGGAGCTACTACGCCCAGCTGGTAAAGGACACCGTGGGCGGGGACTTCGAGGCCATGTTCGGCCCGGCCTACAAGGGCATCCCCCTGGCCTCCGCCTGCTCCATCGCCCTGTATAACGACCACGGCATCGACAAGCCCTACTTCTTCAACCGCAAAGAGGTGAAGGACCACGGCGAGGGCGGCGGCACCGTGGGCTACCAGCCCCAGGACGGGGACCGCATTATCATCATCGAGGACGTGATCACCGCCGGCACCGCCGTGCGGGAGACCATGCCCATCCTCAAGGCCTGCGCCGACGTGCAGGTGCCCCACATGTTCATCAGCGTGGACCGGTGCGAGGTGGGCCACACCCCCGGCAAGACCGCCATCATGGAGGTCCAGGAGGAGTTTGGCCTGCAGGTGCACCCCATCGTCACCGTGGTGGACATCCACGAGTACCTGAAAGACCATGGCACCGACCCGGAGCTGCTCAAGGCCATGGAAGGCTATATGGAGCAGTACTGCGTGCTGTAACAGCAAACCAAACAGCAAGGCCCCCGGTTTTTACCGGGGGCCTTTTTCTCTAGGGGGCGGTCTCTTTGGCGTTGTAATATTCCTTAACCAGCTCCCCCTCGCCGTCGGGGAAGCCCTCCCCGTCCCATAAGAGAACCAGCTGGGGCGGAGCGTCGTCACCATCGCCGTAGACAAAGAGCCAGCACAGCTCCCCCTCGTATGGCATGGGCAGCGAGTAGCAGACCGTGGCGATGCCGCTGCCCTCGTTTTTCCGGTGGACAAAGCTGCCGTACTTCTGGATGGGAGCCTTCTCCTCCAGCAGCTCCAGCACGTCCTCCTCCTGGATAACCCAGTCCGGTACCGCTGGGGGATGGTAGTGCTGCCACAGCAGCGTGCCCCCCACCGAGATGGCGGCGGTGACCACCACGGCAACAAGCACCGCCATGACCGTGGCCTTTCCTGACTTTTTCGTTTCCAACTGGCGGCACCTCCTCAAAAAAATCCCCCTGTTTCTCTGAGAAAAGCATATCAGCTTTTCTCCAAAAAAGCAAGGGGGATTCCATGAATTATTGTCGATTTTACGCAGGACTTATTTCTGCCCGCTGTGCTTTCTGCGCCACAGCTTTTTGGGGTACACCGGGCTCTGCCGGTTGGCGATGACGTGGTCCACCAGGTGGAGCACCGCCAGCATGAACACCGTGGCGAACACCAGCATGGGGGCCAGGATCATCAGCATGGGCAGGGTCAGGGAGGTGAGGGAGAAGAACCACCCGAAGAACAGGAACGCCAGCACAAAGGCGGTGAGCAGCCCCCAGAACAGGAAGCCCCGCAGGCCGTTGAAGGGGGTGCACACCTTAAACAGCATGGTAAAGCCCGTAAAGGCGGTGAGCACCACCGCCAGGGTGGACATCTCCGGGTGGGTGAGGCCGAAGGGCTCGCTGAGGGCGCACAGCGCCACGATGTTGGCGGTCATGGTCAGCGCCGCGGGGATGCACATGCGGATGACGTTTAAGATGAATTTGCCCTTCAGCCGGTCCCGGTTGGTCTCCAGCGCCAGGATGAAGGAGGGCACCCCGATGGTAAGGGTGCTGATGAGGGTCTGCTGGATGGGCTCGAAGGGGTAGGTGTAGTTGATGAAGATGAACAGCACCCCGATCAGGGCGGAGAAGATGGTCTTTACCAAAAACAGGGAGCTGGACCGCTGCAGGTTGTTGATGGACTGCCGCCCCTCCTGCACCACCCGGGGCATGGAGGCGAAGTTGGAGTCAAGCAGCACCAGGTTGGACACGGTGCGGGCGGCGTCGCTGCCCGAGGCCATGGCCACCGAGCAGTCCGCCTCCTTCAGGGCCAGCACGTCGTTGACCCCGTCGCCGGTCATGGCCACGGTGTGGCCGTCCTCCTTCAGGGCCTTGACGAAGGCCAGCTTCTGCTGGGGGGTCACCCGGCCGAACACCGCGTACTCCTTCACCGCCCGGCGGATGTCCTCCTCCGTCTCCAGGGTGGAGGCGTCCACGTACCGGTCGGCGTGCTCCAGCCCGGCCTTCCGGGCGATGTTGGCCACCGTCACCGCGTTGTCCCCGGAGATGACCTTCAGATCCACCCCCTGGTCCGCGAAGTACCGCAGGGTGCGGGGGGCCTCCCGGCGGATCTTATCGCTCAGCAGCACCAGGCCCAGGCACTCCAGCTCCCCGGCGGGCAGTGCCTTGTCCTGGAACTCCTCCGGGGAGTGGGCCACCAGCAGCACCCGCTGGCCCAGCTGGGAGTAGCCCTCCACCTGCTCCTTGATCTTGGAGAAACCCTCCCCCAGAATGAATTCCCCGGCGCCCATCACATAGGAGCCCTGGCCGGGGAAGAAGGCGCCGCTCCACTTCCGGGCCGAGGAGAAGGGCACCAGCTCCCCGGCCCGCCAGGGGCTGGGGGCAGGGAATTTCTCCCGGATGGCCTGGGAGGTGGGGTTGTCGTCGGCGAGGCTGCCCACCAGGGCGGTGAGGGCCGCCCCCAGCTCCTCCTCCGTGTGCCCGGCAAAGGGCGCCAGCCCGTCCACCTGCATGGTGCCCTCGGTGATGGTCCCGGTCTTGTCCAAACACAGGGTGTCCACCCGGGCCAGGGTCTCGATGCAGTACATGTCCTGCACCAAGGTCTTTTTGGCCGAGAGTTTTATCACGCTTACCGCAAAAGCCAGGCTGATAAGGAGCACCAGCCCCT
Source organism: Candidatus Acutalibacter stercorigallinarum (assembly GCA_019112625.1). Classification (GTDB taxonomy): domain Bacteria; phylum Bacillota; class Clostridia; order Oscillospirales; family Acutalibacteraceae; genus Acutalibacter; species Acutalibacter stercorigallinarum. The sequence continues at coordinate 14,335 of DXIW01000047.1, forward strand.
CGGGGATCATGCCCACCATGGCGGCGGCGGTGCTCACCACGGAATTCTGGAAGGTATCGTGGAGCACGAAGTACTGCTTCCAGAACAGCAGGCCCCCAATGGGCAGGATGGCGAAGCCGATGATCTTCACGATAAAGTCGATGGAGTCCATGATCTCCGAATTCCGCTTTTTGATGTACCCCGCGTCCCCGGCGATCTTCTGGGCGTAGTTGTCAGCCCCCACGTGCTCCACCTGGGCGGCGCAGCTGCCGCTTACCACAAAGCTGCCGGAGAGGAGGGAGTCCCCCTTCTGCTTCACCACCGGGTCCGACTCCCCGGTGATCAGGGACTCGTTGACCTCGCACTCCCCGTCGGCCACCACGGCGTCGGCGCAGATCTGGTTGCCCGAGGCCAGCAGCAGGATGTCGTCCAGCACCACCTCCTCGATGGGGATGCTCTGGCGCTGGCCCCCTCGCAGCACGTTGGCCTTGGGGGCGGAGATGAGGGACAGCTTGTCGATGGTGCGCTTGGCCCGGATGCCCTGGAAGGAGCCGATGAGGATGTTGGAGAAGATGACCCCCATGAACAGGGCGCTCCGGGGGGAGCCCACCAGAATGACCGCCAGGGCCAAAGCGAAGTTCAACAAGTTGAAGAAGGTGAACACGTTCTCCCGGATGATCTGGCCCTCGGTCTTGGTCTTGATGCCCGTGTCCCCGTTGTCCAGGCCCTGGCGCTTCCGGGCGGCCACCTGGTCTAAAGTGAGGCCGGCGGCGGGGTCGGGCTGGTAGCGCTCCGCCGGGCGGCGGCGCTGGGATGGGGCCTCCCCGGGCCGGGGGGCCTTCTTGTCGCGTTTTTTAGACAAATCGTATATCCTCCTACCGATATGTGACTGCGGTTTTCCCTACCAGTATACACCATACCGCCGGGATTGAAAAGGCGGAATTTCCAGCCCCCGCCTTGAAAATTCTACTTTTTCACGGTTTCCGGCCCCGTTTTGCCGAAGGCTTTTCCAAATATAGATAAAAACCAGGGGCGAATCCCCGAAAAACCCCGGAAATCAGGGCTTTTTCCGCCATTTTTGCAGATTTGACAGAAAAGGTGAAAAAGCATATAATGCAGGCAGAAACGCAACAGGTATCTTTCTATATTGGAGCGAAAGGACGAACCTATCATGGCTAGCAAAAAAGAAGTTATGATCGTGAACCGCAGGAGCAAAAAGGCCCTGCAGGCCACCGGCCTGGACAACGGCCAGGTGGTAGAGCAGGCCGCCGCCACCGGGGCCGACAACCAGCTGTGGACCATCGTAGAGGCCGAGGGCGGCGTAAAGCTGTTCAACAAGGCCAACGGCAAGGTCCTGGACGTGATGCAGGGCGGCACCGCCGACGGCACCTGGGCCCAGACCTGGGAGGACGTAGGCGGCGAGAGCCAGCTGTGGACTGTGGAGAACGTGACCCCCACCTATAAAAAGCTGGTCCACGTGCTGTCCGGCAAGGCCCTGGACATCGTGGACATGAGCGACGAGGACGGCGCCCCCGCCCAGATCTGGGAGAGCGTGGACGGCGAGGGCCAGCAGTGGAAGCTGGTCTCCAGCGCCCCCAAGGCCGCCGCCAAGACCGGGAAGAAGCCCGCCGCCAAGAAGGCCCCTGCCGCCAAGGAGGAGAAGCCCGCCCCCGTAAAGGAGGAGAAGGCCGCCCCCGTAAAGGAGGAGAAGGCCGCCCCCGCCAAGGCCGAGAAGGCCCCGGCCAAGAAGCCCGCTGCGAAAAAGGCCCCCGCCCCCAAGGCGGAGCAGCCCGCGGAGAAGGCCCCCGCCAAAAAGCCCGCGGCCTCCAAGACCACCAAAAAGTAAACTTCCCTGTGAGGACGGCCCCCGGGCCGTCCTCTTTTTTTCGCCCAAATTCCCCCGCCGCCTTTACAAAACCGGCAAAAACAGGTATGATTAGCACAGAACATCGATTTTTGGAAAGGCGGTTTGGAAGATGGCACAGCTTTTATCCATGGGCGAGCTCTTGATCGACTTTACCCCGGTGGGGCAGACGGAGGACGGCAGGCTGCTGTTCGCCCGCAACCCCGGCGGCGCGCCGGCCAACGTGGCGGTGCAGGCCCAGCGGGCCGGGGTGTCCGCTGGCTTCCTGGGCCGGGTGGGCCAGGATATGTTCGGTGACTTTCTGGTAAAGACCTTACAGGACTGCGGCATCGAGACCGCCGGCCTCTCCCAGGACCCGGACCACGCCACCACCCTGGCCTTCGTGCAGCTCAACGACCAGGGGGACCGGGACTTCAGCTTTTACCGAAACCCCGGGGCCGACACCCGCCTGGCCTTCGAGGGGGTAGACCTGTCCCTTCTGGACCAGTGCAGCCTGCTGTGCTTCGGCTCCCTGCTCCTCACCGCCGAGCCCAGCCGCTCCGCCGTGGAGAAGCTGGTGGCCTACGCCAAAGAGCGGGGGAAAATCACCGCTTACGACCCCAACTGGCGTCCCCCCCTGTGGAAGGGCCGGGAGGACGAGGGGGTGCAGCGGATGAAGAGCCTCATCCCCCTGGCGGACATTATGAAGGTCTCCGACGAGGAGCTGGCCCTCATCACCGGGGAAAGTGACCTGGCCGCCGGGGCCAAGGCCCTGCTGGACCAGGGGGTCTCCCTGGTGGTGGTGACCCAGGGGCCCAAGGGCTGCACCGTGTTCACCCCGGGCTTCTCCTTTGCCCAGCCCACCTACGACACCCCGGTGAAGGACACCACCGGCTCCGGCGACAGCTTCTTCGGGGCGTTGCTGGCCCAGGTCATCCTCTCCGGGAAAAAGCCCGGAGACCTGTCCCAGCAGGAGCTCTCCGCCTTCGTGGACTTCGCCAACGCCGCGGGCTCCACCTGCGCCACCAAGACCGGCGCCATCCCCGCCATGCCCACCACGGCGGAGATCCAGGCCTGCCAGCGGAATGTCCCCCTGCTGAAGCTCTGATTTCAGAAATTACAACAACAACAAAGGCCGGCCCCCTAAAACAGGGGGCCGGCCTTTTCCGCTGGGAGGCTTTTACTTGTCCTCCCCGTCGTTTGGCAAAAATTCCTCCACCCGGAAGCGGGGCCGGGCCTTTACCTCGCTGTAAATTTTCCCGATATAGCCCCCCACGACCCCCAGGCAGAGCATCTGCAGCCCGCCCAGCAGCCAGATGGAGCACACGGTGGCGGTCCAGCCAGGCACCGCCCAGCCGGCAAAGTAGGAGATGAGGGCGTACAGCAGCCCCAGAATACTGAGCACCGAGATGAGGATGCCCAGGTTGGAGATGAGCTTTAAGGGCTTTACGCTGAAGCTGGTGATGCCGTCCAGAGCAAAGGAGATCATCTTCTTCAGGGGGTATTTCGACTCTCCGGCGAACCGCTCGTGGCGGTCGTAGTACACGTAGTCGCTGCGGTACCCGATGAGGGGCACGATGCCCCGCAAAAACAGGTTTACCTCCCGGTACTCCGCGAGGGCCTCCAGGGCCCGCTGGCTCATCAGCCGGTAGTCCGCGTGGTTAAAGACGATGTCCACCCCCAACAGTTTCATCACCTTGTAAAAGCCCTCGGCGGTGGTGCGCTTGAACCAGGTGTCCGTGTCCCGCTTGTTGCGCACGCCGTACACCACATCGCAGCCCTCCAGGTACTTCTGGACGAACTGGTCCAGGGCGTCGGTGTCGTCCTGCAGGTCCGCGTCCAGGCTGATGGCGCAGTCGCACCGGTCCTTGGCGGTCATCAGCCCGCAGAGCAGGGCGTTCTGGTGGCCCCGGTTGTGGGCCAGCTTTACCCCCTCCACGTAGGGGTTCTCCCGGTTAAACTGGGAGATGAGCTGCCAGGTCTTGTCCTTGCTGCCGTCGTCCACCAGCAGCATGCGGCTCTTTTCGCCTGCCAGGCCCTGGCTTGCCATGGACTGCAGCTTCTCCGTCAGCCGCTTTACGGTCTCGGGGAGCACAGCCTCCTCGTTATAGCAGGGGATGACGAAATATACGGTAGGTGCCATTTAGGGTTCCTCCTTTTCCGGCGCCGCCGGGGCGCTGGTGTTCTGGGTCTCGGGTGGTTCCGGGCTGTCCGTTTTGGGGCTTTCCTCCGGGGGCGGCGACTGGGCCGGCGGGTCCGGGGGCAGGGCGGCCTGCCGCTCCTGCCGGGGGATCATGGCCCCCTCCCGGCGGAAGCTGGCCCCCCGGGACCTGGCGTAGTCCTCGAACCGCCCGGGCCGGATGAGCCGGGGGATGGCCTTGGGGGCGGGCTGGCTGTCCTGCCACCGGCGCATGAGCACCAGGTAGGCCACCAGCAGGGCGATGGACCCCAGGGTGATGAGGAAGCCGGTAAACAGCCCCGGGGTGCGGTAGGTGAACTCGATGGTCACGTCCTCCCCCATGGGGACCATCACCGCCATAAAGCCCACGTTCACCCGCTCGATGGGCACTTCCTCCCCGTTGACCTTGGCACTCCAGCCCTCCTCGTAGGGGACGCTGAAGAACACCAGCTCCTCGGCCCGGGTGCTGAGGGAGGCGGTAAAGCCGGTGCGGGTGTACTGGAAGGTCTCGCAAGAGGTGGCCGCCCGCTCCAGGCAGTCCTGGACGTACCGGTTCTCGTCGAAGACCCGCCGGTCGTCGGGGAGATGGCGCAGCAGCCCGTCGTACTGGGCGGCCCGGTCGTCCTCCAGCACGATGGCCCGCAGCATCACCAGCTCCCGGTCCGCCTCGGACATGGCGTTGTACTCGCTGCGGGTGATATAGTAGTCGTAGGAGAAGCCCATGGGAATGTAGTACTGGTTCTCCCAGATGTCGTAGCCGTTGGCGTTGCCGTAGTAGGCCCAGCCCGGCATGGCGGGGTCGGACATGTCCTCCCCGGCGAAGAAGTCGCTGTCGTGGTCGTCGTCAAACAGCCAGTGCACCGAGGTCAGGGCCCGCAGGCCGTAGTGGGAGGTGTCCGGCCGGCTGGCCACGTCCCGCTGCACGCCGATGGAGTCGTAGAACTCCATCACCGAGCCGGGCACAATGCTGTGGAACGCCTGGATGGCGGGGATCTCCCAGAACATGCCGGCGTTGTCCAGGCTCTCGTAAAAGTCCGAGCGGCACTCCTGCAGGTCGGGCAGATCCACGTCCTTCCCGCCGTTTAAGTTGTAGGGGATCAGGTGGTCCCAGGTGTACTCCGACTGGGTCTTGCCCAAAGCGATGAAGTAGATGGAGTACAGCACCGTCACCACCGACAGGGCCACCATGGCCGAACGCTGGAAGCGCCTGCGGCTGCTGCGGCAGAAGGTGAACAGGTAGATCAGCGCCGCCAGGGAGATCAGGGCGATAGCCACGTAGGTCCAGAAGCGGGTGGGGTACTGCTCCAGCCCGTAGGTGACGGTCTCCGTGCCGTCGGAGCTGGTGGTGAAGGTGGGCATAAAGCCCACCACCAGGGCGATGGCCACGGTGATGCCCATGGTCCAGGAGATGGAGCGCTTCCAGTCCACCCGGCTGCACTCCAGGGACAGGATGGTGGCCAGCGCCATCATCAGGGTGAGCATGTAGTACCACCTGGCGTAGAAGGAGGTGTTCATCATCTGGAAGGCGGAGTTGAGGAAGGGCACCATGGCCATGAGGAACAAGATCCACAGCAGCTTCTTCAGCCAGTGCTTCCGGTGCAGCTGCAGCCACCCGATGACCCCCGTCATGCTGAACAGGGGCAGCCAGGCCCCCAGAGAGGCCCATTTCGACTCGGACTCCGGGGTGAAGTTGGGCCGGGCGGGCAGGTCCGGCGGGAAGAAGAAGCACTCGATGATGTGCAGGTACCGCTGGTTCTTGTTGTACAGCACCGCGTTCCAGCCGTTGATGTATTCCGAGGCCCGGTAATTCTGCACCACCGCCAGCACCGAGGGCACCAGCAGCACGCAGGCCATCCCCACCCCCAGCACGGCCTCCAACGCCAGCAGCAGGAAGTCCCGCAGGGAGATGCGCCAGCTTTTGCAGGCCAGCCGCAAAAAGAAGTAGATGAGGGTAAAGGTGACCTGCCCCACAAAGAAGTAGTAGTTCACCACGCAGCAGAAGCACACCGCCAGGGCGAACAGCCCCCGCCGCCGGGCGGCCATGTACTCGTCCAGGGCGGAGAGCAGCAGGGGGAAGAACACGATGGCCTCGTGGAAGTGGTTGAAAAATACGTTGTAGATGGAGAACCCGGAGAAGGCGTACAGCACCGCGCCGATGAGGGCGGTGTCCCTGGTCTTGGTGTACCGGTGCAGGTACACGTAGCCCGTCAGGGTGGCGCAGGCGAATTTCAGAATGAGCAGGGGCCCCATCAAAAACTGCAGCCACTCCGAGGGGAAGGGGATGGTCAGCCAGAAGAAGGGGCTGCCCAGCAGGTAAAAGCTGTAGGACCCGATGAAATTCGCCCCCAGGTCCGTGTGCTGGCTCCAGCCGAACTGGCCGTTTCGCACCATGTCGTGGGCCAGGCGGTAGAAGGGCACCTGTTGGACGTTGAAGTCCCCGTAGAACAGGAACCGCCCCCCGTCCACCACCAAAAAGGGCAGGAAGATGAGGAAGGACAGCCCCAGGCCCAGGAAAAAGGCCTTGAGGAAATAGTTGTTCCGCCAGCCGCCGCCGGCTTTTTGCTTGATCGTATGTTCCATAAAGCAGGAGACCTCCGCAGGTGATGGTGAGCACACGCCCCGTGCCGGGAAAACGCTATAAGTATCCTTAGTATAGCACAAATCCCCAGGAGGATAAAGTCTTTTTTCGCATTTGCCCTCCGGATGAATCCCCTTCCGGCCCGGCTTTGTCGGGCCCCCTCCCCGAGGGGGCTGTCACGGCTTCGCCGTGACTGGGGGAGTTTATGCTTTCTCTTTTCCCACCCCCTGCCCCCTCCCATTGATTTCATTTTCTATAAGAGGCAGCCTCGTCACAACGGGAGGGGGAGTTATTTTTTTATATATGAAGTTTTTCAAAGGGCTGCGCCCTTTGGAACCCCTTTTGCAGTAAGCCAGGGCCCAGCGTGCCCTTGGGGGGTTTTCGGGGGGCTTTCCCCCCCTTGAACAAACTTGCCAAAAGAAAATTCCCCTGGGCGGTGGCGAAAGCCCGCGGGATATTGTATAATAAAGGGTACCCGAGGAAAATCGGGAGGGAGGAGACCCTCATGTATCACTTTTTCGCCATGCTTTCGCGTATGAAATACATCAACCGCTGGGGGCTCATGCGCAACACCCGCAGCGAGAACATCTGCGAGCACAGCCTGGAGGTGGCCCTGGTGGCCCACGCCCTGGCCACCCTGGGCAACCAGAAATTCGGCAAGCACTACGACCCCGAGCGGGCCGCCATGCTGGCCGTGCTCCACGACGCCTCGGAGATCATCACCGGGGACATGCCCACCCCGGTGAAGTACCACTCCGAGGAGATCCGCAGGGCCTACAGCGAGGTGGAGGACCTGGCGGTGGAGCACCTGGTGAAGATGCTCCCCGAGGAGCTGCGCCCCCAGTACCGGGAGCTGATGACTATGACCGGGGAGCAGGACGCAGAGCTCAGGCCCCTGGTCAAGGCCGCGGACCGCATTTCCGCCGTCATCAAGTGCGTGGAGGAGCGCCGCAGCGGCAACTGGGACTTCTCCCAGGCCGAGCAGACCATCACCAAGTCCATCAAGGACATGAAGCTCCCCGAGGCCGACTATTTTATGGAGGAATTTCTCCCCTCCTACGGCCTCACCATCGAGGAGCAGGACTACACCCGGGAGGCCGGCCTCAAATTTTCAGAATCGTCACAACTGGTATTCTCCAAAGTGCTAAAATAGTCTGTATCCAGACTGGATAGGAAAATCCCTCTGCAAGGCGCTTACGCCTTGCGCCGGGATTTTGGTCTGTGACCAGACAGGACAAGAAAATCCCTCCGCTGAAGGGCGCTCCGGGATTTTAGTCTGTGACCAGACAGGACGGGAAAATCCCTCTGCACTTCGTGCGCCGGGATTTTAAGGGCATACGAGTTGCCCCTGTCTGCCGTTCGCTAACCGGGGTTTTTGAATCCGTACCGCTAGTTTTGCTCACGGGGGATTCCCAAGGGGGACGACAGTCCCCCTTGGGATAAAGATGCTTTCAACCTGGGCACGGCCCCCCGCCCGCCCCGGCTTTCGCGCAGCGAAAGCGCCTCCCCGCCTCCGGCGGTGAGGCCGCCGCAGCTTGCCGCGGCGCGGGGCGGCCCAAGAAAAAGTTTTTCGTCCACCTTTTTTCAAAAAGGTGGCGTGGTGTGGAGCGGAGCTCCACGGCCTTTTCGATACCATATACAGAAAGGAAGTGCCCCCATGCGCATTGGGGACGTGGAAATACAGGGCCGGGCGGCCTTGGCCCCCATGGCCGGGGTGACGGACAGCGCCTGCCGCCAGATCTGCCAGGGCTTCGGCACGGCCTACACCGTCACCGAGATGGTCAGCGCCAAGGCCATCCAATACGGCGACAAAAAATCCCGGGAGCTGGCGGACCTCTCCCACGACCAGGGGCCGGTGTTCCTGCAGATTTTCGGCGACGACCCCCAGGTGATGGCGGGGGCCGCCCAAAGCCTTTTGGACCTGGGCCCCGCCGGGTTCGACATCAACATGGGCTGCCCGGTGCCCAAGGTGGCGGGCAACGGCTGCGGCAGCGCTTTGATGAAAGACCCCCAGCGCTGCGGGGAGATCGTGGCGGCGGTCAAGGCCGCGGTGCCCGTGCCTGTCACCGCCAAAATGCGCCTGGGCTGGGACCAGGAACACAAAAACGTGGTGGAGGTGGCCCGTATCTGTGAGCAGGCCGGGGCCGACGCCGTCTGCGTCCACGGTCGCACCCGGGACCAGATGTACGCCGGCAAAGCGGACTGGCAGGCCATCCGCCAGGTAAAAGAGGCCCTGTCCATCCCGGTCATCGCCAACGGCGACGTGACAGACGCCCTCTCCGCCGCCAAACTCCTGGAGGAGACCGGCTGCGACCTGGTGATGGTGGGCCGGGGCGCCCTGGGCAATCCTTGGATCTTCCGGCAGATCAACGCCTACCTGTCCCCGGAGTTCCGCCTCATCCCGCCCCCCGGCCTGGCGGAGCGCACTTTAGTCATCCGCAAGCATATCGGCCTGCTCTGCCAGTACAAGGGGGAGGCCCGGGGCATGCGGGAGGCCCGCAAGCATGTGGGGTGGTACCTCCACGGCATGCGGGGCGCGGCGGAATTCCGCCGCCGGGCCGGGGAGCTCGCCGCCCTGGCCGACTTGGACCGCCTGCTCGCCGACGTCTATGAGAAAAACCAGGCCCAGGCCTGAGAAAAAGGAGAACAACGGGGTCACCCCGAGGAAAGGGAAAAACGCTATGAAGCTACTGGTACTCGATGGCAACAGCATCCTAAACCGGGCCTTTTTCGGCATCAAGCTGCTCACCACCAAAGAGGGGGATTTCACCAACGGCATCTACGGCTTCCTCACCATGTTCAAAAAGCTGTGGGACGAGACCCAGCCCGACGCCGTGGCCATCGCCTTCGACCGGAAGGCCCCCACCTTCCGCCACCAGAAATACGCGGGCTACAAGGCAAACCGCAAGGGCATGCCCGAGGAGCTGGCCCAGCAGCTGCCGGTGCTGGAGCAGCTGCTGGTGGACTTGGGCTACCGCACCGTCTCCTGCGAGGGCTGGGAGGCCGACGACATTTTAGGCACCCTCTCCGCCCAGTGCGAGCGGGAGGGGGCCCAGTGCGTCATCGCCACGGGAGATCGGGACAGCCTCCAGCTGGTAAGCCCCGCCACCACCGTGCGGCTGGCCACCACCAAGTTCGGCCAGCCCCAGGTCACTTTGTACGACGAGGCCAAGATCCAGGAGGACTACGGCGTCACCCCCCGCCAGCTCATCGACATCAAGGCCATCCAGGGGGACAGCTCCGACTGTATCCCCGGGGTGGCGGGCATCGGCCCCAAAGGGGCGGGGGAGCTCATCCAGAAGTTTGGCAGCGTGCAGTATATCTACGACCATTTGGACGAGCTGGACATCAAGCCCGCCATGAAGCAGAAGCTGCAAAACTCCAGGGACAACGCCTTTTTAAGTTTTGACTTGGGCACCATCCGCCGGGACGCCCCCGTGGACACCGACCTCTCCCACTACGTGAAGGGGGCGGGCGACCCCCAGAAGGCCGCGGCCGCCATGGTAAAGCTGGAGCTCTTCTCCCTTTTGGAGAAGTTCGGCCTCACCGCCGCCCCGGCCCCCGCGGCGGACGCCCCCGCTGGGGAGCGGCCCGAAGTGGTAGAGCTGGCCGACGGCGCCCCCATGCTCCCCCGTCTGGAGGACGCCGGGGAGGCCGTGTTCTACTGCCAGTGGGGGGAGGGGGACCAGAAGGGGGAGCTTATAAGCCTCACCTTCGCCCACCAGGGCAAGCTCTACCGGGTGGCCCCGGACGAGGCCTTCCTCCGGGCCTTCTTCCAGAACAGCCGCATCCAGAAATCCACCCACGACGCGAAGCCCCTCCACCGCAAGGCCCTGGCCTTGGGGGAGAAACTTGTGGGCGTCAAGCTGGACACCATCCTGGCGGCCTATCTCCTGAATCCCTCGGCCTCGGGCTACGACGTGCCCCGGCTGGCCGCGGAGTACGGCGTCCCCTGCCCCGACTTCGAGGACCCGTCCCTTACCGCGGCGGCGGCCCTGCCCGGCCTGTGCCAGGCATTGTCCCGGGCCATCGACGAAAACGGCCAGCGGGAGCTGCTGGAGACCATCGAGATCCCCTTAAGCGCCGTGCTGGCCCAAATGGAGCACGTGGGCTTCTACGTGGACCGGCAGAGCATAGAGGAGTACGGCAAGGAGATGGAGCGCCAGGTCCAGCAGCTCCACGACCAGATCATCGGGGAGGTGGGCTACGAGTTCAACATCAACTCCCCCAAGCAGCTGGGGGAGGCCCTCTTCGGCAAGCTGGGCCTGCCCCACGGGAAAAAGACCAAAAGCGGCTGGTCCACCAACGCCGACGTGCTGGAGGAGCTGCGCTACCTTCACCCGGTGGTGGATGAGGTGCTGCGCTACCGCACCGTGGCCAAGCTGAAGTCCACCTACTGCGACGGGCTGTTGAAGGTCATCGGCCCCGACGGCCGCATCCACTCCAGCTTCAACCAGACGGAGACCCGCACCGGCCGCATCTCCAGCACCGAGCCCAACCTGCAGAACATCCCCGTGCGCACTCCCATCGGCCGGGAGCTGCGGAAGTTCTTCGCCGCCGAGCACGGCCTGCTGGTGGACGCGGACTACTCCCAGATCGAGCTGCGGGTGCTGGCCCACGTGGCCAACGACCCCGCCATGCAGGAGGACTTCAAAGCGGGCCGGGACGTGCACACCGCCACCGCCGCCCGGGTGTTCGGCATGCCCACCGAGCTGGTGACCAAGGACATGCGCTCCAAGGCCAAGGCCGTCAACTTCGGCATCGTCTACGGTATCGGGGCCTTCTCCCTCAGTAAGGACATCGGCGTCTCCCGGGCCGAGGCCGACGCCTATATCAAAGAGTACCTGAAAAACTACGCCGGGGTAGACACCTACATGAAGCAGGTGGTGGAACAGGCCAAGGAAAAAGGCTATGTAGAGACCATGTTCGGCCGCCGCCGGTATTTGCCGGAGCTGAAAAGCGGCAACTTCAACTTGCGCTCCTTCGGGGAGCGGGTGGCCCGGAACATGCCCATCCAGGGGGCCGCGGCGGACATCATCAAGATCGCCATGATCCGGGTCAGCGACCGGCTGGAGAAAGAGGGCCTAAAGGCCAGGCTCATCCTCCAGGTCCACGACGAGCTCATCGTGGAGTGCCCCACGGAGGAGGCGGAGCAGGTCAAAACCCTCCTCACCCAGGAGATGGAGGGGGCGGTGAAGCTCTCGGTGCCCATGGTGGCCGACGCCGGGGCGGGCCGCACCTGGTTCGAGGCCAAGGAATGACCGGGGCAAACACCACGCCGGAGGCCCTGGGCTTCTGCTGCCCCCTGTGCGGCGCCGCCCTCACCCGGGAGGGCCCCGCCGCCCGGTGTGAAAACGGCCACAGCTTCGACGTGGCCCGCCAGGGCTACGTCCACCTGCTGCCGGCAAACAAGATGCACGCCAAACTCCCCGGGGACAGCCGGGAGATGGTGGCAGCCCGCCGCCGGTTTTTGCAGGCCGGGTACTATGCCGTTTTCCGGGATGCTTTGTGTGAGCTGGCCCTGGACTGCGCCGCCTCCCTGGGCAAGCCCGGGGGAGAGGGCCTGCGCCTGTGCGACGCCGGCTGCGGGGAGGGCTACTACACCGCCGCCCTGGCCGACGCCCTGCCCCAGGGGGAGGTCTACGGCTTCGACATCTCCAAGCTGGCGGTAAAGGCCGCCGCGGGGCAGTACAAAAAGCCCCGGTTCGCCGTGGCCAGCTCCTTCGCCATCCCCCTGCCCGCCGGTTTCGCGGACTGCCTCACCGACGTGTTCTCCCCCCTGGCGGAGGGAGAGTTCGCCCGGGTGGTAAAGCCCGGGGGGTACTTCCTCTACGCGGTGCCCGGTCCCCGGCACCTCTACGGCATGAAGGAGCTTTTGTACCAGGAGCCCTACGAGAACCCGGTGCGGGACACAGAGTACCCGGGCTTCCGTTTTGTGGACCGCACTCCCGTGCGGGGGGTCATCCGCATCCCCGACGGGGACACCGCCCAGGCCCTCTTCGCCATGACCCCCTATTACTGGAAAACAGGAGTCTCCGGGGCCCGGCGCCTGGCGGAGACCGGGGCCTTCGAGACGGAGATCGCCTTCGATTTTTTGCGCTACCAACGAGTATAAGGCCGGGCCCTGCCCGGATGGACATAAAGGAGATAGACCATTGAAGATTTTATTTGTTTGCACGGGGAACACCTGCCGCAGCCCCATGGCGGAGGGCCTCTTCCGGAAGATGATGCAGGAGCGGGAGCTGGAGGACAAGGTGCTGTGCCAGAGCGCGGGCCTCGCCGCCGTAGAGGGCATGCCCGTGTCGGAAAACGCGGTGCTGGCCTGCCAGGAGCTGGGGGTGGACATCAGCGACCACACCGCCCGGCGCATCACCGGGGAGGAGATCCCCGTGTGGGACCTGTACTTCCCCATGTCCAAGACCCACGGCTACATCTTGGAGCAGGCCGGGGTGCCCAACCAGAAGATCTACGTGCCCCACTACATCCCCGACCCCTTCGGCCAGGACCTGGAGGTGTACCGCCAGTGCCGGGACAAGCTCCGGGGGGAGCTGGAGGCCTTCTTCACCGACTGCGTGTCCCGGCTGCTGGTGTTCGAGCAGCCGTAAAGGGGGATTTATTGTGAACGTGATACCCATGGCCCCGGAGCATCTGGACGCCCTGGCAGCCCTGGAGCGGGCCTGCTTCCCCCGGCCCTGGAGCCGGGAGGCCCTGGCCGAGGAGCTGGAGAACCCCACCGCCTGCTTCCTGGTGGCGGCGGAGGGGGACCGGGTGCTGGGCTACGGCGGCATGCACTGCGCCGCCGGGGAGTGCTATGTGGACAACATCGCCGTGGACCCCGCCTGCCGCCGGCAGGGGGTAGGCACGGCCCTGGTCACCGCCCTTCGGGAGGCGGCCAGAGCCCGGGGCGGGGAATTCCTCTCCCTGGAGGTGCGGCCCTCCAACACAGGGGCCGTGGCCCTGTACACCGGCCTGGGCTTTCAGAGCGTGGGCCGCCGGAAAAATTTTTACACCCAGCCTGTGGAGGACGCCCTGCTCCTCACCCTGGGGCTGAAAGAGGAGGAAGCGCTATGCTGATCTTGGGGATCGAGAGCTCCTGCGACGAGACCGCCGCCGCGGTGGTGGAGGACGGCAGGAAAATTTTGTCCTCGGTGGTGGCCTCCCAGATCGAGGAGCACCGCATCTACGGCGGGGTGGTGCCGGAAATCGCCTCCCGCCGCCACAGCGAGGCCATCGTGGGGGTGGTGGGGGAGGCTTTGTCCCAGAGCGGCAAAACCCTCTCCGACCTGGACGGCATCGCCGTCACCTATGCCCCAGGGCTCATCGGGGCCCTGCTGGTGGGGGTCAACTTCGCCAAGGGCCTGGCCCTCTCCGCCGGGCTGCCCCTCATCCCGGTGCACCACCTGCGGGGACACATCGCCTCCAACTATCTCTCCAGCCCGGAGCTCACGCCCCCCTTCCTCTGCCTGGTGGTGTCCGGGGGCCACAGCCATATCGTCCAGGTGGAGGACTACACAAAGCTGAAAATTCTGGGCCGCACCCGGGACGACGCCGCCGGCGAGGCCTTCGACAAGGCCGCCCGGGCCATGGGCATCCCCTACCCCGGGGGCGTGGAGCTGGACAAGATCGCCGAGGAGGGGGACGAGAACGCCTACCAGCTGCCCCATCCCCACGTGGAGGGCGCCCCCCTGGACTTCAGCTTCTCCGGCCTCAAGACCGCGGTGCTGAATCTCTTGAACAACGCCAAACAGAAGGGGCAGCCCGTCTCCGTCCCCGACCTGTGCGCCAGCTACCGCAAGGCCGTGGTGGACTGCCTGGCCCAGAACTTCTTCCGGGCCGCGGAGGAGACCGGAGCCCGCACCCTGGCCGTGGCCGGGGGCGTCTCCGCCAACCGGCTGCTGCGCCGGCGCTTCGGCGAGCTGTGCCAGCAGACCGGCCGCCGGCTGTACGTGCCGGACCTGTCCCTCTGCGGGGACAACGCCGCCATGATCGCCAGCCAGGGGTGCTACGAATTTCTGGCCGGCCACACCGCCGGCATGGACCTGAACGCCTGTGCCCAGCGGTCTATCGAGGAATGAGAGGGAGTGACAGCATGAACAACGGCGCGCAGATCATGGTAAAATGCCTGGAGGCCGAGGGGGTGGAGATCGCCTTCGGCTACCCCGGGGCGGCCATCTGTCCTTTTTACGACGCTCTGTACCGCTCGCCCATCCGCCACGTGCTGGTGCGCACCGAGCAAAACGCCGCCCACATGGCCAGCGGCTACGCCCGTGTGGCGGGAAAGCCCGGGGTGTGCATCGCCACCTCCGGCCCGGGAGCCACCAACCTGATCACCGGCATCGCCACGGCGTATATGGACTCCGTGCCCCTCATCGCCATCACCGGCCAGGTGAATCTGGAGCAGCTGGGCCGGGACGTGTTCCAGGAGGCGGACATCACCGGGGCCTGCCACTCCTTTACCAAGCACAGCTACCTGGTAAAGTCCGCGGCGGACCTGCCCCGCGTCTTTAAGGAGGCCTTCCACATCGCCGCCACCGGCCGGCCCGGCCCGGTGCTCATCGACGTGCCCCAGGATGTCCAAGAGCAGCTGGTGGAGTCCTTCTCCTACCCGGAAAAGGCGGACATCCCCGGCTACAAGCCCAACACCGCCGGCCACCCCATGCAGGTCAAGCGGGCGGCCCAGGTCATCGGTGAGGCCAAGCGCCCGGTGATCGTCTGCGGGGGCGGGGTGGTCTCCGCCGGCGCCCGGGAGGAGATGCTGGCCTTCGCCAAAAAGACGGGCATCCCCGCCGTGGCCACCATGATGGGCCTGGGGGTGTTCCCCGGCAACCCCCAGCACATGGGGAAAAAGACCCCGGTGTACCTGGGGATGATCGGCCGCTACGGCCGCAGCTGCGCCAACCGGGCGGTGGGGGAGGCGGACCTGATCCTCCTCTGCGGAGCCCGGGTGGGGGACCGGGCCATCGCCGTACCCAACCAGATCGCCGAGCAGGCCAAGGTGGTCCACATCGACATCGACCCCGCGGAGATCGGCAAAAATATGCGGGTGGACGTGCCCATCGTGGGTGACATCAAGCAGGTGCTCTCCGCCCTCACCGCCCAGGCCCCCGCGGCCTGCTGCCCCGCCTGGGCGGAGCAGGCCCTGGCCTACCGCCTGGCCGCCGTAGAGCGTGGGCAGGACCGGGAGGACTATGTGGAGCCCCGCTCCTTCCTGCGGGAGCTCTCCTGGCGGATGGAGGAGGACTCCGTCCTGGCCGCCGACCCGGGCCAGGGGCAGATCTGGGCCGCCCGGCACCACACCCTGCGCCGGGGGCGGTTCCTCACCAGCGGGGGCCTGGGCACCATGGGCTACGCCCTGCCCGCCGCCCTGGGGGCCAAGCTGGCCCAGCCCGGCCGCCAGGTGGTGGCGGTGTGCGGCGACGGCGCCTTCCAGATGAGCCTCTGCGAGCTGGCCACCGTCCACGCGGCCAACGCCCCCCTAAAGATCGTGGTCCTGGATAACCGCCGCCTGGGCATGGTGCGGGAGTACCAAAACCAGCGGTACGACAGCCGCCACATGGCCACCCACATGTACGGCAACCCGGACTTCGTGGCATTGTGCCAGGCCTACGGCATCCCGGCGGCCCGGGCAGAGAACAACGCCCAGGCCAGCCGCCTCATCGGGGAGATGCTCAGCGCCCCCACCCCATACGTGCTGGTGTGCCGGGTAGACCCGGACACCCCGTCCATTTAGGGAGGACAGCCTATGAAATACACACTTTCCGTCTTGGTGGAAAACCAGCCCGGCGTCCTCTCCAAGGTGGTCAGCCTCTTCGCCCGGCGGGGCTACAACATCGACAGCCTGGCCGTGGGCACCACCGAGGACCCCGCCCTCTCCCGCATGACCATCGTGGGGGAGGGGGACGACCACATTTTAGAGCAGGTGGAAAAGCAGCTCAATAAGCTCATCCCCGTCATCAAGGTCCGCTCGTTGGGGGACTCCGCCACCCAGGCGGAGCTCCTTCTCATCAAGATCGGCCGGGACACCCAGACCCTGGGGGAGGTAAATGAAATCGCCGCCCTGATGAAGGCCGAGGTGGTGGACGTGGGCAAAAACACCATCACCTTGAAATTCGCCGGGGAGCACGACAAGTGCGCCACCCTCTGCGATTTACTCAAGCCCTACGGCATCCGCGAAATCGCCCGCACCGGCGTCATCGCCCTGGAAAGAGGGGGCTGAGCCAAGTCTCGCGCTGCTTGACTTGCTCGCGCAAAAACCCCTGCGGTTTTTTTGAAGCTGAGCCAAGTCTCGCTTCGCTCCACTTGCTCGCGCAAAAACCCCTGCGGGCTTTTTGAAGCTGAGCCAAGTCTCACTTACGTTCAAACTTACTACGAGTTATCCTCGCTCCCGCTCGGCTAACTCGGCCAAAAACCCCTGGCAGGCTTTTTGGGGCTGAGCCGACCCCCGCGCCCTCCTGCCGCCTTCCGGCGGCGCCCCGCCTCCGGCGGGGCCAGGGCTGCCCCCCAGCAGGGGC
Organism: Candidatus Acutalibacter stercorigallinarum; assembly: GCA_019112625.1. Lineage (GTDB taxonomy): Bacteria > Bacillota > Clostridia > Oscillospirales > Acutalibacteraceae > Acutalibacter > Acutalibacter stercorigallinarum. The sequence goes on from DXIW01000047.1 coordinate 31,425, forward strand.
CAGCCCTGGGAGGGCGCGGGAGCCAAGCTCCACTGGCCCCCTCCCGCCGGGAAAAAACTCCCTCCGTCATCGCTCCGCGATGACACCTCCCTCACTGAGGGAGGCAGGCCCCCTCCATGAGGGGGCTGTCACGCCTCTGGCGTGACGGAGGGAGTTGCCCTTCAAAAGCCCTAAACACCAAAAAGGATAATTTTTTAATCCCATTCCTCACCTGCGGGGGTTCCAAAGGGGGAGCGTCAGCTCCCCCTTTGAAATGAGATATATAGAATAATCTTCCCCCTCCCGTTGCGGAGTGGCTCCCTCCCACACAAACCATATCAACGGGAGGGGGGTGAGCGAGCGCCGGTGGCGCTCTGCCGCGAACCGACCGAGGCGGCAGCCGAGACGGGGGAGGGCACGAGTTATCCTCGCTCCCGCTCGGCTAACTCGCCAAGAACCACTTGGGAGTTTGCAAAACTCCCATTTTGCTTCGCAAAACCGCGGTTCTTGCGGCTTCTATAAAATTTGCAGGATAAACCCCTTCCGGCCCGGCTCTACCGGGCCACCTCCCCCATAGGGGGAGGCAGGCCCCCTCTCCGAGGGGGCCGCCTCCGTAGGCGGCTGGGGGAGTCCCTGCCAGGAGCCCCCGCAGTCCCCAACTGCGCAAAAAAAGGGGAGGGCTCAGCCCTCCCCTAACACAATGGCCCGCAGCCCGGCGGCGTCGGCGGCCAGATAGCTGGCCCCGTGGGCCAGCAGCTCCTCCCGGCCCCGGAAGCCCCACAGCACGCCGCAAGTGGTCATACCTGCGTTTTTTCCAGTTTCCATGTCCACGCCGCTGTCCCCCACATACAGGACCTCCCCCGGCTCCACCCCCAGCTCGCCCGCCAGGGCCAGCAGGGCGGTGGGGTCGGGTTTTTTCGGCACCCCGGCCCGCTGGCCGTGGACGCCGTCCAGCACCGCCCCGTACAGCTCCCCGGCGATAAACCGGGTCATGTTGTCCGGCTTGTTGGACAGCACCCCCAGCTTCAGCCCCCGGGACTTCAGCTCCCCCAGCAGCTCCGGCAGCCCCGGGTAGGGGACGACGAACCGCATGGGCTGGGCCTCGTACCGGCGGTCGTACTCCTGGCGGAACCGCTTCCGCTCCTCCGGGGGGAGCTCCACCCCCACGGTGCGCAGCATCCGGTCCATGAGCACGTCGGCCCCGTTGCCCACCAGCTGCTTGTACTCCTCCGCCGGGATGGCGGGCAGGCCGAAGGCGGCCAGGGTGTCGTTGCCAAACCCGGCGATGGACCGCAGGGTGTCCGCCAGGGTGCCGTCCAAATCAAAAATACAGGCTTTGTACGCCATGGAAATGACCTCTTTTCTATGCGGTAAAAGTAAGGGTGACCGCCTGGACCAGTGCCAGGCCCTCCCCGTGAAAGGCTTGTGGATCGGAAAAATCAGACAGGGCGTGGGTGTGGAGGCTGCTGGTCCCGGCATAGAGGAACAGCGCCACGGGGATGGGCTCCCCCAGGGTAATATCCTGTTCCTGGTCCAGAAATTGCAGGCTCCAGGCCAGGGGTTCCGTTTCCGGCGCGGCTTCCCCGCTGGTGTAGGAGGCGACGCCGTCCGTTTTCAGTCGCAGGCCGATGCTGTAGTCCTCCCGGCTCTGGATGGCCGCCAGGCCCTCCCAGGGCCCCCCGGCCTCCTCCCGGCTGAGCTGCCCGCCGCCGGTAGTTTCCCAAGCGCCGTCCCGCAACACATAGGTGTCGATGGAAAGCGCCGTGGCCTCCTCTGGTCCGGTGAACGCTACCACCCCCACCGTGCCCGAAAGCCCCAGCAGCTCCAGCAGTTCCTCCTGGTCCTGGCTCAGCTCATAGGGCCCCAGGGTGCTGCCCGCCTGGGGCGTCTGGCCCCTGCACCCCGTCAGCAGGGTGAGGACCACCGCCAACGCCAAACACAGCAGCCGCGCTTTTTTCCTCATACAGACGCCTCCTCAAAAAATTATTTCCTGCCCCCATTGTACCGGAAACCCCCGGGAAAAGCAAGTGCTTTCGCCCCTTGCGCCCTCTTGACAGAGGTGCTACAATGAGACTAGAAATCCCAAGGAGGAACGAACATGGACCGCAACGAAAAAGCCCTGGAGCTGCACCGCCAGTGGAAGGGGAAGATCCGGGTGACCACCCCCTGCAAACTGGAGGACCGGGAGGACCTCTCCCTGGCCTACACCCCGGGTGTGGCAGCCCCCTGTTTAGAGATCCAGAAGGACGTGGAAAAGTCCTACGAATATACCCGCCGGGGCAACCTGGTGGCCGTGGTCACCGACGGCACCGCCGTGCTGGGCCTGGGGGACATCGGCCCCGAGGCGGGCATGCCCGTCATGGAGGGCAAGTGCGCCCTGTTTCAGGCCTTCGCCGGGGTAGACGCCTTCCCCCTGTGCGTCCGCTCCAAGGACGTGGACGAGATCGTCCACGCGGTAGAGCTCATCGCCGGCTCCTTCGGGGGCATCAACCTGGAGGACATCGCCGCCCCCCGCTGCTTCGAGGTGGAGCGGAAATTGAAGGAGAAGCTGGACATCCCCGTGTTCCACGACGACCAGCACGGCACCGCGGTGGTCACCGTGGCGGCCATGCTCAACGCCCTCAAGCTGGTGGGCAAGGAGATCGGGGAGGTAAAGGCCGTGGTCAACGGGGCAGGGGCCGCTGGCACCGCCTGCACCAAGCTCCTCATGGCCCTGGGCCTGAAAAACGTGGTGGTCTGCGACAAGATGGGCGCCCTGGTGCCGGGCCTTCCCGGCATGACCGACGCCCAGGCCCAGCTGGCGGAGGTCACCAATCCCCAGCGCCAGTCCGGCGCCCTGGCCGACGTGATAAAAGGCGCGGATGTGTTTATGGGCTTCTCCGCGCCGGGCGTCCTCACCGGCGATATGGTGCGTACCATGGCCCAGGACCCGGTGATCTTCGCCTGCGCCAACCCCACCCCGGAGATCTTCCCCGAAGAGGCCCTGGCCGCCGGGGCGCGGGTGGTGGGCACCGGCCGGTCCGACTACCCCAACCAGATCAACAACGTGCTGGTGTTCCCCGGCATCTTCCGGGGCGCCCTGGACGTCCGCGCCCGGGACATCAACGACGCCATGAAGGTGGCGGCGGCCAAGGCCATCGCCAGCCTCATCCCCGACAGCGAGCTGCGGGAGGACAACATCATCCCCTCCGCCTTCGACCCCCGGGTGGCCAAAGCCGTGGCCGCCGCCGTGGCCCAGGCCGCCCGCGACACCGGCGTAGCGAGAGTATAAGACCTGCTCTTACCCATTCGCCAGCGCAAAATAACCCCCTCCGCCGCCCCTGGCGGCACCTCCCCCACAGGGGGAGGCAGGCCCCATTTTCTGTAAGCTCGGGTCGAGCATGCCCTTGGGGGGTGCGAGGGGGGTCCTGGTGCCCAGTGGGCACCGTCCAGGACCGACCGAGGCGGGAGCCGAGACCGAAGCCCCGCCTCGTAGGAGTGGGTACGGGGGAGTGCACTCCCCCGGGGGGATACAAAGGGGGCTCGCCCCCTTTGAAAAACTTAATATAATAAAAAGTAAGGTCCCCCTCCCGCGCCAGCGCAGTCCCCTCCTAAAAAAGCTATTATGCGTGGGAGGGGGCAGGGGGAGGGGGCCACTAAGGAAGGAACCCCCTCCGCCGCCCCCGGCGGCACCTCCCCCTGTGGGGGAGGCAAGTCTCGGCTCCCCCTATGGGGGAGCTGGCACGATTTCATCGTGCCTGAGGGGGCTCGAGCTATCCCCGCTCACGCTTGCAAGTTTGCAAAACCACACAAAGATATTTCTTTACAGAAAGAAGCGATCCTTATGGCAAAAGACAACCGGAAAATGACTTACGCCATCGTGGCGGTGGCCTTGTTCGCCGCCCTGGTGTTCGTGGGCAGCGTCATCCAGGTGCCCGTCCCCGCCGCCTTCGGCATGACCCGCATCCACCTGGGCAACATCTTCTGCCTGCTGGCCGGGTTTTTGCTGGGGCCGGTCAGCGGAGGCCTGGCGGCCGGCATCGGCTCCGGCCTCTACGACATCATCATCTACGGCGACATGCTCTCCGCCCCCTTCACCCTGGTGTTCAAAGGGCTCCTGGCCGGGGTCTGCGGCCTGGTGGCCTATGCCGGCCACAACAAGGGGGAGAACCACAAGCGCAACATCATCGCGGGCATCTGCGGCAGCGTGACCTATATGATCCTCTACCTGGGCAAGAGCTTCGCCGAGGGCCTGCTCATCGGCAGCGAGATGGGCACCGTCCTTACCGCCCTGGCCACCAAGTTTGTGACTTCCGGCATCAACGCCATCATCGCCGTGGTGGTGTCCGTGCCCCTGTACACTGTGCTCCGCCTGGCCCTCAAGCGCAGCGGCCTGCTGGAAAAGCTGGGCTGATTTTCCCCCGCGCCAAAAGATTCATCCAAGATTGCAAAAACCGTCACATCATTTTCACACATGGGGTAGATACTAAGACCGTACCAAAGAGATAGACCCCCGAGATCATTCAGGACTATGTGCGAAAGGAGAGATGGTTTATGTATGATCCCAAGGACGATCGCATCAACGACAACAGCTCCCAGAGCGAGCAGAACAATACTACCGTAAACGAGACCGAGACGGCCGCCCCGGCCGCCGCCCCCCAGGCAGAGACCCCTTCCTCCGGCGAGTACCACTACACCGCCAGCGAGGTCAAGGACCGGGCCCCCAGCGGGCAGCAGCCGGCCACCTCCTACACGGCCCCCACCTACGGGCCCCAGGGAGGCTCCTACAGCAGCGGCCCCTACGCTGCCCCGGGCGCCTACGCCTCCGGCGGGGACCAGCCCCAGCAGCAGCCCTACAGCGCTTACACCTGGAACACCCAGCCGGCCCCCTACTACCACCCCTACCAGCAGCAGCCCCCCAAGCCCAAAAAGAAGCGGGGCGCCAAATTCGGCCTCAAGCTCCTGGCCGCGGTGCTGGCCTGCTGTGTGGTGTCCCTGGGCTCGGTGGGCGTGTTCGCCGCCTTCATCCAGACGGGCGTTATAGACGTGGAAAGCCCCGACGACGCCAGCAAGACCGCTGCCTTCACCATCTACAAGCAGGCGGAGGACAGCGAGGATACCACCCCCACCGTCACCCAAGAGGGCATGACCGCCCAGGAGATTGCCCAAAAGCTCATCCCCTCGGTGGTGTGCGTGCAGAACTACCAGGTCACCCAGCAGATGCCCTGGTACCTGGGCACCGCCTATGACGAGGAAGAGAGCGGCTCCGAAGTCTCCCCCGCGGGCGAGGGCTCCGGCGTCATCTTCTCCGAGGACGGCTATATCGTCACCAACCAGCACGTGGTGGACGGCGCCACCAGCCTGAAGGTGGTCACCTCCGACGGCACCTCCTACGAGGCGCAGCTGGTGGGCGAGGACACCCAGACCGACCTGGCCGTGCTGAAAATCGAGGCCCAGGGCCTCACCCCTGCCGAGTTTGGCAGCTCCGAGGACCTGCAGGTGGCCGATGAAGTCATGGCCATCGGCAACCCCGGCGGCCTGCAGCTCAGCTCCAGCGTGACCATGGGCTACGTCTCCGCCCTCAACCGGGCGGTCACCAATTCCGAGACCGGCTACACCCTCAACTGCATCCAGACCGACGCGGCCATCAACCCCGGCAACTCCGGCGGCGCGCTGGTGGATATGAACGGCCATGTGGTGGGCATCAACTCTTCGAAGATCGCCGCCGTGGACTACGAGGGCCTGGGCTTCGCCATCCCCTCCGACACCGTCCAGCCCGTGGTGTCCGATCTCATTGAGTACGGCTATGTGAAGGACCGTCCCATGCTGGGCATCACCGGCCAGTATGTGGACCGGCTGTCCGCCGGGTTCTACGGCCTCAGCCAGGGCTATTACGTGGCCGAGGTAGTCACTGACAACGCCAAGGCCTCCGGCCTGCAGCAGTACGATGTGATCACCGCCATTGACGACACCCAGGTGACTTCCGCCTCCACCATTTCCAACTATATCGCCAACAAGAAGCCCGGCGACACGGTGACCCTCACCGTAGACCGCGCCTTGGCCGGCGAGGAGGGCCTGAAGATCAACCTGGTCCTCTCCGAGAACTCCGGCTCCTCCAACTAACACGAGTACAAGTTTCTTTTTCATAAATCTCCTTTTTCAAGCGGAAAGGGCAGAGCGCAAGCTCTGCCCTTTCTGCCTACGAGTCAAGTTTCGCTAGCGCTCAACTTACTCGGCCAAGAACCGCTTGGGAGTTTGTAAAACTCCCATTTTGCTTCGCAAAACCGCGTTTCTTGCGGCCCGTGGCCGGACAGGACAGGAAAATTCCTCTGGGCTTCGCCCGCCGGAATTTTGGTCTGCAAAAATTTCGTCCCCGCAAAACCGCGGTTCTTGCGGCCCGTGGCCGGGTAGGACAGGAAAATTCCTCTGGGCTTCGCCCGCCGGAATTTTGAGGACACCCCTTCCGTCATCGCTCTGCGATGACACCTCCCACTGTGGGGGAGGCGGGTCCAGCCTTTAAGGAGCCCAAAAAAGAAAAAGAGAATTGGAGTCAAACATGCCCTTACGGGGGTTCCAAAGGGGGCCCACGCCCCCTTTGAAATGAGATATATAGAATAATTCTCCCCCTCCCGCGCCAGCGCAGCCCCCTCCTCAAAAAATGTGTACGCGTGGGAGGGGGTAGGGGGAGGGATATAGTATAGTAAGTATGCACCCCCTTCCGACCCGGCTCCGCCGCCCCCCTCCTTCGCTAAATCCACAGCCTCTCCACAACCAAAAACACCCCGCTCCCGCGGGGTGTTTCTTCATGCTTGCATCAGGCTTTTCGCCCCGGGGCCCTGGGCCCCGTTTCGTCAGGTGATCTCCCGGTTGGTCAGCCGCAGCTGGCGCTGGTACACCTGCTCCCCGCTGTTGGGGTCGGTGAGGGTGACGGTCACATCGTCCATCATCCGCAGCTCCTTCCCCTCCTCCAGGGTGAGGCTGGTCTCCCAGGTGTAGTAGTCCCAGGTCTCGCCGCTGGTGTGCTCCGCCGTGGCCGCGGCCAGCTGGCCCACGGCCAGGGGGTTCCCCTGGCTGTCCGCCACCGTCACGGTCAGGTCTTTTTCAGGCTTTGTGCCATCCGTGGCAAAGATCACATCCAGCTCCCGGCTGGCCTTGCTGTACTCCAGGGTGTGCAGGGTCTCCCCGTTCTGGAACAGCCCCGGCAGGGCGACCAGGCCATCCCATGTCCACTGCCCCAGCTCTGCCACCTGTGGGTCGCTCCAGTAGACGACCCACAGAAGGGACGTGAACGCGTCCTGGTAGGTGTCGGCCACAGAGGACACCCCATACTCCAGGTAGGTCTCGCTGGGGACGGCTTCGCCGGTGGCCAGGTCAATGGTGACCTCCGCCAGCACCCCAACCGTATAGGGGGTGATCTCCATGGTATCGTCAGAGACGTAGTACACCTCCGGCGCCGTTCTCGTGGAGGGGTCCCAGTCGATCTGCTCCTCGAAGAACCGCAAAATCACTTTCTCCGTGCCCTGGGGCAGGCCGTCGAAAAAGGCGGTGTGGGTGATGGTCTCTGCCTCCTGCTCGGGGCCGTCCGTTTTCACAAACCCTACGTTCTCTTCTTCCCCAATACTCCTCTGCAAAGGGGTGCCGTCCTCCAGATACAGCATGGCAATACCCAGGGGCATGGAATGGGTGCTGCCCCAGTAGGGGATGGTGTAGTTGATCTTGGTGTAAGAGGGGGTGGACTCCACCCAGTTGATCTGCACCTCGCTGTCGCTGGCAAAGGCGTCGTAGTGCTGGTTGTGGCTGGTGTCCACCGTCACCGCCGCCTCACCGGAGAAAGAACCCTCCAGGTCTTCCCGGCTGCCGCCGCCTGCGTAGAACCGCACCAGGTCTGTCACCTGGTAGTTCAGCTCCAGGGTGGTCCCGTTTTCCGGGGGATTCTCCAGGGCCAGAGCGAGCGTGCCGCCCAGGGTGTCCCCCTGGGGGTACAGATTCAGCATTTCCTCCTCCAGGTCTGTCCCGTTCGCCTGGGAAGTCACCAGGCCGCTCAGGCAGAACAGGTCATCCATCACCTGCTCCGGCACGTTCCCCATGGTAAAGGACAGGTGGATAAACTCCCCGTCGCTGTAGGCCTCGTTCAGGGTGAGGCCCATGCCCTGGGCGTTCTCCTCCTCTGCCGGGGCGTTTACAAGCTCGATCTCGTCGTAGGTGCCCACATAGCTGCCCACGCCCAGCTTCCGCTCGCCGTTATACAGCCGGAAGGCTTCCCCCACCAGGGGCAGGCTCTCGGCGAAGGCGGGGTTCACGGCGTTCACCCCGCACAGCAGCACAAAGGCCGCCGCCACCGTGGAGAAGGACACCGCCACGCCCTTCCACACCGGGCGGCGCTTTTTCACCGGCCGCTCCTCCAGCAGCCGGAAGGTCTCGGTGAGCTTTTGATGTACCTGCTCCGGTACCTGTTCCCGGGCAAAATACGCCCGGATGGTCTCTTCCTGCCGGTTATTTTTCATGGCAAAGTTCCTCCTTTTCCAAATACGCTGCCTGAAACCGCTTCCTCCCCCGGTGCAGCCGCTGCTTCACGCTGTCCTCGCTGATGCCCAGCGCCTTGGCGATGTCCCGCACCGAGAGCCCGTCGTAGTAAAACAACCCCAAGATCATCTGGTCCTCCGGCCGCAGGGAACGCAGTGTGTTGCCCACGTCCAGCGCCTGGTCCCAGTCCGGTAAGCTCCCGGCGTCCAACGCCTCCTCCAAAGGGCTGTGATTGTGCTTGCTGCGCAGGGAGCTGATATGGTAGCACTTGGTCATCAGAATGCGCACCAGCCAGGTCTTGAAATACCGGGGCTGCCGCAGCTTCTCCATACCCTGCCAGGCCTCCAGCACCGCGTCCTGTACTGCGTCCGCCGCGTCGTCGGGATTTTTTAAGATGCCCATAGCCACCCGGGAGAGCATCCCCTCCTGGGAGAGCACCAGCCGGGTAAAGGCCTCCCGGTCCCCGGCCCGGGCCAGCTTCACCAGGCGCAAGAGTTCTTGTTCCATCCTGCCGCCTCCTTTTTCCTCTCTTTTGTACCGGTACACCTGTTAGATGCTTTCCCCCCCCAAAAAGGTGACCGCCTGGTTTTATTTTACCCCCCGCCACCGCGCAGGACAAGCCATTCCCCCACTGCCGGCGGGCCCCTCCGCCATCGCTCCGCGATGCCGCCTCGCCCTGCAGGCGAGCAGTCACGGCGCAGCCGTGCCTGCGGGGCCCGCCCTATCGCCCCCCACTCCCGTCTCGCCTCCCCCTATGGGGGAGCTGTCACGCCATCGGCGTGACTGAGGGGGCGCGAATAAGCCCCGCAAACCCACCACGCCAAAAGGCCCCCTCCCCGAGGGGGCTGTCATGGCTGCGCCATGACTGGGGGAGTTTCTTTCACTTTTCGTTTTCCCTGCCCTTTCGGGGGTTTCAAAGGGGGCAACGCCCCCTTTGAAATGAGATGTATAGAATAGTCTCCCCCTCCCGCGCCAGCGCAGCCCCCTCTTTCACAAAAGTATGGGCGTGGGAGGGGGGTGAGCGAGCGCCAGTGGCGCTCTGCCGCGAACCGGTCTCCGTTGCCACTCCGGTCGGTCCTGGACGCGCCCCACCGGGGCGCAGGACCCGAGCCGGCAGGCGAGACGGGGGAGGGGACAATCAAGAAAGCGCCCTCCCTTCCGCCGCCCCTGGCGTGACGAAGGGAGTAGCCCTCAAAATTCCGCAGGGCGAAGCCCAGAAAAATTTTCCTGTCAGGCCCGGTTGCGCTTCCAAAATTCCGGAACGCCCTTTGTGGAGGAATTTTCTTGTCCTGCGCGGTCACGCGCAGATTGCCCCCCAAGAAAAATCGTGCTATACTAGAAAAAGCAAAGCCCCTCGTGGGCTGGGAGGAGTGAAAGCGTGAACGTGTTCCATGAGATCCGCGCGGGGCGGCTCCCCGTGCCGGAGACCCCCTGCCTGGTGGTGGACGAATCCCTGGCCCGGGAGAATATCGCCCGGGTGCAGCAGGGCGTCACCGCCGCGGGCTGTCAGCTGCGGCCCCATATCAAGACCCACAAAATGCCCTATTTCGCCCGGCTCCAGCTGGAGGCCGGGGCCGCGGGCATCACCTGCGCCAAGGTCAGCGAGGCGGAGGTCATGGCCGACGGCGGGGCGGAGGACATCTTCCTCGCCTATCCCATGGTGGGCGATTTCCGCATCAAGAGGGCCCTGGCCCTCAGCCAGCGGGAGCGGCGGCTCATCCTGGCCGTGGACAGCCTGGAGGGCGCCAAAGCCCTAAGCGACGCCGCCGCGGCCGCGGGCCTCCCCCTGGAGGTCCGGCTGGAGGTGGACACCGGGGCCCAGCGCACCGGCGTCCTCCGGGACCACGCGGTGGACCTGGCCAAAGCCGTGGCCGCCCTGCCAAACCTGCGGTTGACCGGCATCTACACCTTCAAAAGCCTGGTGCTCCACGGCGCCCCCACCCAGGACAACGACGCCGCCGGGAAGGAGGAGGCCCAGCTCATGTACGATACGGCCCAGGTCATCCGGGCCGCCGGGGTGGAGGTCCAGGACATCAGCGTGGGCTCCACCCCCACCTGGCGCCAGGCGGCGGAGACCGGCCTGGTCACTGAGGTAAGGCCCGGCACCTACATCTTCGGGGACTGGATGCTCACCCGGGAACACTGCGCCACCTTCGACCAGATCGCCGTGCGGCTCTACGCCACAGTGGTGAGCACCCCCGCCCCGGGCTACGCCATTTTGGACGGCGGCACCAAGACCTTCCCCATGGACATCCCCCTGGACGCGGAGCCCTACCACTACCCCGGCTACGCCATCCCCATCGGGAAGGACGGCCAGCCGGACTGGAACGTCCAGCTCCGCCGCATGAACGAGGAGCACGGCATCCTCACCGCCCAAAACGGTGAGACGGGCCTTACCGTGGGCCAGGTGCTGGAGCTGGTGCCCATCCACGTGTGCACCGCGGTGAATATGCAGAACCACGTGTTCGTGGCCCAGGGCGGGGCCCTGCGCCCCATGGACGTGGCCGCCCGGGGGATGCTGGTATGATCCACATCAAAAACGTGACGATCTGCGACGGCACCGGCCGGGAGCCCTTCCCCGGGGAGCTTTTGCTGGACGGGGAGCGTATCGAAGCCGTCAGTGAAACACCTTTGGGCGATCTGGACGCCGAGACCATCGACGGGGCTGGCATGACCGCCACCCCCGGCTTTATCGACGCCCACCGCCACTGCGACCTGGCCGCCCTCTTCGACCCCAACTTCGGGGAGCTGGAGCTGGCCCAGGGCCTCACCACCGTGGTCATGGGCAACTGCGGCCTGGCCCCCACCCCCAGCACACCGGAGACCCGCCAGGCCCTCTACGACTTTATCGAGCCCTGCCTGGGCAAGGCCCCGTCCGGCAGCGCCTTCCCCAAAGTCTCCGACTTCCTCCGCGCCCTGGAGAGCCGCCCCCACCCCCTGAACCTGGGGGTGCTGGGGGCCACCGGGGCCATCACCACCGCCTGCAAGGGCTACGGGGACGTGCCCTTCACCGCGGACACCCGCAGGCAGGCGGAAGCCTACGTCCGGGACGCCATGGAGGCCGGGGCCCTGGGCCTCTCCTGCGGCATCATGTACACCCCGGAGTGCTACAGCGCCACCGAGGACTTCGCCTTCCTGGCCAAAATCGCCGGGGAGTACGGCGGCTATCTCACCAGCCACATCCGGGGGGAGGGCAACTCCCTCACCCAGTCCGTGGAGGAGGTGCTTGAAATCGGCCGGCAGGCCGGGGTGGGGGTGAACATCAGCCACTTCAAGGTGACGGGGCTCAAAAACCACGGCTGGGGCATCGAACAGGCCATCGCCGCCCTGGAGGCCGCCCGGGCCCAGGGCCAGGACGCCACCGCCGACGCCTACCCCTACCCGGCAGGCTCCACCACTATTTTGTCCCTGGTGCCCCCCACAGTGGTGGCCGCGGCCGGGGGCGACGTGTGCGCCTTCCTGGCCACCCGCCCGGGGCGGGAGCTGCTGGAAACAGAAATCACCAAAGAGTTTGACGGCTGGGACAACATGGTGTCCTCCATCGGCTGGGAGCGCATCTCCATCAGCTCCGTGACCGCCGAGGAGGACCGGCCCTTCGCCGGCCTGGACTTCACCGCCGCCGCGGAAGCTGCCGGGGTCTCCCAGGCGGAGCTCCTCTGCGGCCTGGTGGCCCGCAGCCAGGGCAAGGTGGGGGTCATTCTCCAAAGCATGGCCCAGGCCGACGTGGACCGGGTGCTCACCCTGCCCTGGGTGTCCCTCATCTCCGACGCCCTCTACGGCGGCGGGGACATGCCCCACCCCCGGCTCTACGGGGCCTTCCCCAAGTTTTTGCGGGAGTATGTCCGGGAGCGCTCCCTCCTCACCTTCGGCCAGGCGGTGCGCAAGATGACCAGCCTCCCCGCGAAACGCCTGGGTCTCAAGGACCGGGGCGCCCTGCTCCCCGGGTACTACGCCGACCTGCTCCTCTTTGACCCGGCCAAATTCACCGACCGGGCCACCTTCCAGAACCCCAAGCGGCTGGCCTCCGGCCTCGCCCGGGTATTCGTCAATGGGACCGACCCGCGGCACCGCAGCGGGAAACTCATAAAACGCAACTAAAATTTTTTTCAGAAAGGGACGATCACAATGAGTAAGATCGAAGAAAAACTGCAAGCCCTGGGCCTCACCCTGCCCCAGCCCCCCGCCAAAGGCGGCCTGTACACCCCGGCCAAGCGCTTCGGGGAGAAGCTGGTGTACATCTCCGGCTGCGGCCCCTCCGTAGACGGCGCCCCCATCGTGGGCAAGCTGGGGGAGGAGGTCACCCAGGAGCAGGGCTACGGCTACGCCAGAGACAGCATGCTCAACGTCCTGGCCGTGCTCAAGGCCGAGGTGGGCGACCTGGACCTGGTCAAGTGCCCGGTGAAGGTGACCTGCTTCGTGGCCTCCACCCCGGACTTCTACGCCCAGCCCCAGGTGGCCAACGGCGGCACCCAGCTGCTCATCGACCTGTGGGGCCAGGAGGAAGGGGCCCCCAGCCGCTCCGCCATCGGCATGAGCGTCCTCCCCGGCAACATGCCCGTGGAGACCGAGGCCATCTTCGAGCTGAAATAAGCCCAAAAACAACACAATCCCCTGGCATTTGCCAGGGGATTTCTTTTCGCGCTATTATTTCCGGAACCGCCCGCCGGTGTTGGCGTACACCACGGCGAACAGCGCCAGGGCGGTGATCACCGCGAAGTAGGCCTTGGGCAGCCACCCGATATGGAAGATGCCCCCCACCGCCACCGCGGGGGACAGCAGCCCCACCGGCAGCAAAATCTTCCCCACAAACCGGCACAGGGCCTTCTCGTCGTACTTGGCCTGCTCTTTGGGGGGCATGGTGTTGTACCCGGCAATGAGGAACCCGCCCTTGCCGCAGAGCAGCACCACCGCCAGCGCCACCAGCACCACGCCGATGAAACACGTCAGCACCAGCCCGCCCACATCGCTGCCTGTCATTCCCGGCACCTCCTTTGCGGTAAAAAGTCAGCTGATTTGTACTCCCTCTGCCGCCTGCGGCGGCATCTCCCTCAAAGAGGGAGGCTGGGTCTCGCCTGCCGGCTCGGTCGGTTCGCGGCAGAGCGCCACCGGCGCTCGCTCACCCCCTCTCTGAGGGGGCTGTCATGGCTGCGCCATGACTGGGGGAGTTGCCCTTAAAAGCTCAGAATACCTGAAAGATAGAATTTTCCCGCTCTGGGGGTGGTAAGCCTTCCGCCACTCTTTACTGCGCTTTCTTCTTAGCACCATTTCCTCAAAGGGGGACAGGGTCTCGGCTGCCGCCTCGGTCGGCGATGGATGGTCGCCACCGGCGACCATCCATCGCCCCCCTTTGTATCCCCCCACGGGGGAGAGGTCTCACCTGCCGGTTCGGTCGGCGTTGGGAAAGCGCCACCGGCGCTTAACGCCTCCCCCGCACCCCCTCCTACGAGGCGGGGCTCCGGTCTCGACTGCCGCCTCGGTCGGTCCTGGACGGTGCCCACTGGGCACCAGGACCCCCCTCGCACCCCCCGTAAGGGCATGCTTGACCCGGGCTCACGATAGAGTTCTTTCCTGCCCCTACGAATCAAGTATGATACAACTTCTTCGACTCATACTGGGGCTCGCAGGTCAGGTTCATGCCCAGCTTGCGGAAGGTATTCTCGTCCACCTTGGAGAGGATCACCGAGGAGTGGGCCTCGCAGCCCCGCAGCTTGGGCAGCTGGCTCAACGCCAGCTCTGCGGTGGGGTTGGTGGTGGCGCAGATGGACAAAGCGATGAGGATCTCATCAATGTGCAGCAGGGGGCTGCGGTTGCCCAAATGGGTGGTCTTCAGCTTCTGGATGGGCTCGATGATGAGGGCGGGCAGCAGGTGAATCTTCTTGTGGATGCCCGCCAGGGCCTTCAGGGCGTTGAGCAGCGCCGCGGAGGAGGCCCCCAGCAGCGCCGTGGTCTTGCCGGTGACAATGCTCCCGTCCGGCAGCTGGATGGCGGCGGCGGGCAGGCCGGTCTCCTCGGCCCGCTCCCGGGCCGGGGCTACCACGGCCCGGTCCTCCACGCTCACCCCGGCCTGGTTCATCAAAAGCTCCAGCTTGTACACCATCTCGTCGTCGGCGCTGCCCTGGCGGCACTCGCACAAAGCGGTGTAGTACCGGCGGATGATCTCCTGCTGGGCGGCCTTGCGGCAGGCCTCGTCGTCCACGATGCAGTTACCCGCCATGTTCACCCCCATGTCCGTGGGGGAGCGGTAGGGCGACTTCCCGGCGATCTTCTCGAACATGGCGTTCAGCACCGGGAACACCTCCACGTCCCGGTTGTAGTTTACGGCGGTCTCGCCATAGGCGTCCAGGTGGAAGGGGTCGATCATGTTCACGTCGCTCAGGTCCGCGGTGGCGGCCTCGTAGGCCAGGTTCACCGGGTGCTTCAGGGGCAGGTTCCAGATGGGGAAGGTCTCAAACTTGGCGTAGCCCGCCTTCACCCCCCGCTTGTACTCGTGGTACAGTTGGCTAAGGCACGTGGCCATTTTGCCGCTGCCCGGGCCGGGGGCGGTCACCACCACCAGGCTGCGGGTGGTCTCCACATACTCGTTTTTCCCAAAGCCCTCGTCGCTTACAATCAGGGGGATGTTGGAGGGGTACCCCGGGATGCTGTAGTGCCGGAACACCTTCACCCCCAAGGACTCCAGCCGCTTCTGGAAGGCCTCGGCGGCGGGCTGGGCGTTGTACTGGGCCAGCACCACGCTGCCCACATACAGCCCGATGCCCCGGAAGGCGTCGATGAGCCGCAGCACGTCCACGTCGTAGGTGATGCCCAAATCCCCCCGCACCTTGTTCTTCTCAATGTCCGAGGCGTTGATGACGATGAGGATCTCCGCCTGGTCCTTCATCTGCAGCAGCATCTTCACCTTGCTGTCCGGCATAAAGCCCGGCAGCACCCGGGAGGCGTGGTAGTCGTCGAACAGCTTCCCGCCGAACTCCAGGTACAGCTTGCCCCCAAAGTGGGCGATGCGCTCCTTGATCTTCTCCGACTGCATCCGCACGTATTTGTCGTTGTCAAAACCGATGGTACCCATAGACATACCCCCACTTCAATTTTCCATACCCATCTATTATAACACTTTCCGGCCCCGGGCTCAACAGGGCATTTACTTTCTTTTTTCTCATGGCGATTTTCTCTTGCAATCCCCGCCCCAATGGGATATGATGGGAGAAACAGAGGAACTTTTGGAGAGGAAGGGTGAAAAAACTATGGACACTACGCAAATCGCCGCGGCCGTAAAGAAAGGGGATACCGCCCTGGGCATCGAGCTGGGCTCCACCCGCATCAAGGCGGTGCTCATCGGCCCCGACCACGCCCCCATCGCCACCGGCGCCTACGACTGGGAAAACCGCCTGGAAAACGGCGTGTGGACCTACCACCTAGACGACGTGTGGACCGGCATCCAGGCCGCCTTTCGGGAACTGAGGGAAGAGGTGCAGAGCCGCTATGGCGTCCCCCTTACCACCCTGGGGGCCATGGGCGTCTCCGCCATGATGCACGGCTACCTGCCCTTCGGTCAGAACGGGGAGCAGCTCTGCGAATTCCGTACCTGGCGCAACACCATCACCGAGGCCGAGGCCCAGGAGCTCACCCAGCTCTTCCAATTCAACATCCCCCAGCGGTGGAGCATCGCCCACCTGTACCGGGCCATCCGCCAGGGGGAGGCCCACGTGAAGGACATTGCCTTCCTCACCACCCTGGAGGGCTACGTCCACTGGAAGCTCACCGGTAAAAAAGTGCTGGGCGTGGGGGAGGCCGCCGGCATGTTCCCCCTGGATGAAACCGGCCGGTTCCACCCCCGCATGATGGCCCAATTCGACGAGATTTTACAGCAGCGGAATATCCCCTGGCGCCTGGAGGACATCCTTCCCGAAATTCTGGTGGCCGGCGACCCTGCCGGGGAGCTGACCCCCGAGGGCGCGAAGCTCCTGGACCCCACCGGCACCCTGCAAGCCGGCATCCCCCTCTGCCCCCCGGAAGGGGACGCGGGCACCGGCATGACCGCCACCAACAGCGTGTCCGCCCGCACGGGCAACGTGTCCGCGGGCACCTCCATCTTCGCCATGGTGGTGCTGGAGCACCCCCTGTCCCAGGTCCACCCGGAGATCGACATGGTGGCCACCCCGGCGGGCCTGCCCGCGGCCATGGTCCACTGCAACACCTGCACCTCCGACCTGGACGCCTGGGTCAAGCTCTTCGCCGAGCTGCTGAACAGCGCCGGCGCCCCGCTGCCCAAAAGCCAGCTCTACGACCTGCTCTACCACAAGGCCCTGGAGGGCGCTGCCGACTGCGGCGGCGTGGTGAGCTACAACTGCTACTCCGGCGAGCCCGTCATCCACCTGGAGGAGGGCCGGCCCCTGCTCATGCGCCTGCCCGAATCCCAGCTCACCCTGGGCAACTTCATGCGGGCCCAGCTCTACGCCGCCATGGCCACCCTGCGCCTGGGCATGGAGATCCTCTACGGGGAGCACGTGGCCCTGGAGAAGCTCTACGGCCACGGCGGCCTGTTCAAGACCAAGGGCGTGGGCCAACGGCTCATGGCCGGGGCCTTGGGCGTCCCCGTGGCGGTGATGGAGACCGCCGGGGAGGGCGGCCCCTGGGGCATGGCCCTGCTCGCCATGTACCGCAAAAACCGCCGGCCCGGCGACACCCTGGAGGGCTACCTGCAAGAGCAGGTGTTCGCCCAGGCCAAGGGGGAAGAACTCCCGCCCGACCCCGCCGACGCCGCAGGCTTTGCCGCTTACCTCAAGCGCTACCAGGCCGGCCTGGCTGTGGAGCGCGCCGCCGGCGCCGCCTTGACCTGACATTTTCCCAGCATAACAAAAAGCCTGAAAGACGAAAGTCTTTCAGGCTTTTTTCAAATGCCGTGTTTACTTGGTGCCCTGGAACAGGGGGTGATAGCACAGCACCATCCGGCCTCCGCCAATATCCTTGGGCTCGGGCTTGGATTTCCGGCACTCGTCCGTAGCATAGGGGCAGCGGGGCGCGAACTTGCAGCAAGACAAGCCGTACTCCTTGTCCTCCATGTCGGGCATCACCAGGTCCTCTTTCCACTTGTCGCCTACACGGGGTACCGCGTTCATCAGCAGCTCGGTGTAGGGGTGGGCGGGGTCGTCCATAATCTCCTTGGCCGGTCCGTACTCGATCAACCCGCCGCGGTACAGCGTGGCGATGTAGTCGGATACGTAGTACGCCGTAGACAGGTCATGGGTGATGTACAAAAACGATACCTTGTACTTATCCTTCAGCTCCTTGAAGAGGTTCACGATGTTCATCTTCATGGAGGCGTCGATAGCCGCCACAGGCTCATCGGCGATGATCAGCTTCGGGCGGGTGATGAGGGCGCGGGCGATAGACACACGCTGCAGCTCGCCGCCGGAGAACTGGGTGGGGTACTTGCCCTTTACCACCGCCAGGGACATGCCCACGTTCTTCAGGGACTCGTCCACCAGCTTTTCCGCCTCCTGCTTGTTCTTGGCGATGCCAAGCCGCAGGGCGGTGTTGAACAGGTAGGTGTCCACGGTTTTCCGGGAGGAGAAGGACTCGTAGGGGTTCTGGAAGATCGGCTGTACTTCCAGCTTAAACCGCTTGTGGTCGTACTTCTTGTCCGCGTAAGACTGGCCGTCCAGGACGATGTCGCCCATGTCGGGCCGGTGCAGGCGCAGGATCATTTTACACAGGGTAGACTTGCCGCAGCCGGACTCGCCTACGATGGACAGGATGACGGGCTTCTCATCGGAGATGGTGAAAGACACGTCGTCCACAGCCACCAGCTTTTTGCCGCGCAGCATGCCGCCAATGCGGAAGATCTTGCTTACGCCCTTTACTTCTAGCAGATTACCCATTCTTCTGCACCTCCTCGTTTAAGAGATGGCAGGCGGCAAAGCGCCCGGGTCTGATCTCCCGGAATTCAGGGACTTCCTTCCGGCAGCGGTCGGTAGCCTTGGGGCACCGGGGGGCGAAGCGGCACCCCGGAGGGGGAGACGCCAGGGCCGGCGGGCGCCCGGGGATGCCGACTTTGGCGCTCTTGTCGCCCACGCGGGGCAGCGCGTTCACCAGCATCTGGGTGTAGGGATGGATGGGGTCGTTGAAGATGTCCTCGGTGGGGCCCAGCTCAATCACGCTGCCGGAGTACATAATGGCCATCCGGTTGGTGATCTGGTAGTGCACACCCATGTCGTGGGACACGATGACCATGGTGTTCTTCAGCTGTTTCTGCAGCCGCATCAGCATCATCAGAATGCCCCGCTGCACCACCACGTCCAGGGCGGTGGTGGGCTCGTCGGCCAGCACCACACGGGGGCCCATAAAGGTGGCCAGGGCGATAATGACACGCTGCCGCATGCCGCCGGAGAGCTGGAAGGGGAAGGACTCCAGAATATCAGGAGAGAGGCTCAGCTCCTCCAGATACTTGGACACCCGGTCCAGGGTCTGTTTTTCTGTCTCGTTCTTCCGGTCCTCCTTGGGAATGGAGTCCAAGAACTGCTTCTTTAAGCGGACGATGGGGTTCAGCACGCTCTGGGCGGCCTGGGGCACATACGAGATGTTGTTCCACCAGGTCTTGCGGATCTCGCCCGACTCGAAGGAGAAGGGCTGCCCGTTTTTCTCGCCGCTGAGGATGACCTTGCCCTGGTCGATGACCAGAGGAAACTCCACAATGTCGTACAGGGTCTTCAGCAGGGTGGTCTTGCCGCAGCCAGACTCGCCGGCGATACCGAAGATCTCGTTGTCATAAATTTCGAAGTTCAGGTCGTTGATAACGTGGATATCCCCATCGATGGTCTTGTAAGAAGTGGACAGATGATCGATTTTTAGCATATTCGTTACCTGCCTCTCTTCATGTTCAGATAGTCGTTATAGCCGGTGATCAGCATAAACAGGCCGATAAACAGGATCACCGTGGCTACGATGGGGGCGCCGATCCACAGGTACTGCTTGTTGAAGATGGCGTTGTAGTTTCTCGCCCACTGGATCATGTTGCCCAGGGACACCAGGTTGCCGGGGGACAGGCCCAGCACGGCCAGGCTGGACTCGCTGCCGATGGCGGACAGCACGGCGTTCATAAAGTTGGACAGGGACCAGGTAAAGGCATAGGGCAGAATCTCGGTCACAACGATCTGCAGCGTGCCCTCACCAGAGAACTTGGCCACCTGGATGAAGTCCCGCTCCTTGATGGTCAGAGCCATAGAGCGGATCTGCCGGCTGGGCCAGGCCCAGGCGAACATGGCCAGCACCAGGGCCATCACGATGACCGTGGAAGAACCCTTCATCAGGGAGGTCATCAAAATCAGGATGGGCAGCTGGGGGATGACCACGAAGGTGTCGGTGATGATCATCAGGATGCGGTCCAGCACGCCGCCGGCGAAACCGGCCAGCAGGCCCACCAGCACGCCTACCACCGTACCGATCAGGGCTACGATCAAGCCGATGAGCAGGGAGTTGTGGATGGCGTCAATCAGCAGCCATACCACGTCCTGGCCCATGGAGGTGGTGCCCAGCCAGTGCTCGGCCGAGGCCCCCAGCTTGGGCTCGTAGGTGTTGAAGGTAAAGGGGTTGATGTGGGGGATGTAGTACACCACAAAACCGATGATCACGAAGATGGCGGTAATGATCAACCCGGCCTTCAGCCGCAGGGAGGAAACTTTCCAAAACTTTTTCATAATCATTCTCCTCCTCTATCAGCCGTACCGGATCCGCGGGTCGATAAAGGGGTACACCAGGTCCACAATCAGGGTGGCGGTAGAGATGGCCACGATGGAAATGGTGATACAGCCCAGAATCATGTTGTAGTCAGACTGCAGAATGGCGTTCTGCACCAGAGAGCCCACGCCGGGATACCCGAAGATGATCTCGGTCATGATGGAGCCGCCGAACACGCCGCCCAGGCTCATGGCCAAAGCCGTAATCTGGGTCAGGATGCAGTTGCGGAACACATAGCTCACGCCGATCTTCCCCTCAGAGATGCCCCGGTACCGGGCAAACTGTACGAAGTCTTCGTCGGCGGTGGTGTTGGCCAGCGACTTCATGGAGATGATCTGCCAGCCCATGCCTACCAGCAGCAGGGACAGACCCGGCAAAATCGAAGCCTTCAGCAGCGACCCGATGAACTGCCACGTGGTGCCCAGGGTGTTCAGCGTGGTCTGGATGGGGAACCACCCCAGCGCGTAGGCGAACACGATCTGCAGAATCAACGCGATCAGGAAGTAGGGCACAGGGTAAATACAAATGGCGATGCTCTCCATAATCTTGGAGGAGCGGGCCTTGGGCCGGAAACCGGCGATCAGGCCCACAATGTTGCCGATGATCCACGCGATCAGCGTGGAGGTCAGCGACAGGCCCAGCGTGTAGGGCAGGTTCCGGCCGATGATGTTGTTCACGGGCTCGGGGTAGCTGCCCAGGGAGGGGCCGAAGTCAAAGTGGAGAAGCCCCTTCCACAGGAAGGAGAAATACTGCTCTACCAGAGAGCCCTCCAGGCCGAACTGGACACGCAGAGATCTGCGCAGCGCTTCCATTTCCTCGGGAGGCATGTTGCCAGAGCGGGACTGCATCTGGGCGATCATGTTCTCAACGGGATCGGAAGGGAACATGCGGGGGATGAAGAAGATGAACGTAACGCCGATCAAAATCGTCAACGCCCACGCAAGGACACGCTGCAAAAAGAAGGTTTTGAATTTCACAGCTGCACTTCCTTACTGTAGTAAAGTATTCCGAGCAATAGACCCGCCGCATGCCGCGGCGAGAAGTGTTTGTGAAATACGGAACCCATAATTTGATATAAGGAAAGAGGCGCGGTCTAATACAGTACACTTAGGCGCGCGCCTCTCTTCCTTCTTTCCTATCAAATCATGTTAGGCTGAAGTATGATTCAAGACAACGCTACAACGCTTTTACTCCATCACAGGGGTGATGTTGGGCAGCATGTACTTGAAGCAGCTCCACCACCACCAGGGACCATTGTAGGGATTCTCAGAATCGGGATAGCCCTCCCAGTAGGTGCAGTTGGTGGGAACGAACTTGGTGCCGCTGGTCACGTTGATGTAGGGCATATCGGTAACAGCGGTCTGCAGCAGGTCAACAGTCACGTCGTAAGCCTCTTCGCTCTCGGGGTCCAGGTTGGCCAGCTTGTGCAGGTCGTCAGAAGCCTGCTGGTTGTCCCAGCGGCAGCCCTGGCCAGAACCCTTTTCGCCCAAGGGTTTGATCAGCTGATTGTCAAAGCCGGACAGAGCGGAGTACAGGTCGGTGGTGATACCGCCGGACGGCCAGTAACCAGCGATGTACCAGTTGCCGGTGCCGCCGTCAGCGTCCCAAACAGCCTGGCTCTTGGTGGTCAGGTTGCCCATGATGCCGAAGGACTGCCACTGGTTGTAGGCCATCTGGATGGTACGGCCAGCCTGCTGCTCGGTGTCAGCCAGGTAAACGATTTCGGGGGTGAACAGCTCGCCGTTGAAGTACCAGCCGTCGTCCTTCTTCTCCAGGCCGGCCTTCTCCAGCAGCTTGGTGGCAGCCTCGGTGTCATGCTTCCACCAGCCAGCGCCGAACATGTCGATCTTCTCCTCGTCGCTCAGGTCAGACAGGCCAACCTTCTCGGCGATCCGGGAAGCAACAGTGTTGTCATAGGGCTTGAAGGTGGTGCCGTCGCCCAGGTCCAGCTCGAAGTCCAGCAGCCAGTCCTCCATGGGGATGACGTACTTGTCGGTCAGGTACTCGGTGTGGTTCAGCAGCGGGATGGGAGCCGCACGGCCGGCGCCCTGGAAGATGCCCATGGTCAGCTCGTCGTAATTCAGGGCGAGGGTCATGCCCCAGCGGAAGTCGGCGTTGTTGTAGGGCTCGCCCTGGCCGTGGGAGAACACGATGGACTTGGCGCCCGGGTCATCCAGGTAGGCGTAGGGGAACTCAGGCCACCAGCACTTTACGTTGGGGTTGGTCTCGTTCATGGCCTCGAACTCTTCCATGGTCACTTCACAGAGTACGTCAAACTCGTTGGTGGTCATCAGCATCTGCTTGGTGGAGGAGTCGCCCGCCACGCGGAACCATACGTACTTGGCAGGAGCCTGGTCCTCGGTAAAGCCGTAGTAATCGGAACCGACAACGCCCAGGGTGGACTGCCACCAGTCCTCACGCAGCTGGTACAGAATCCATTCGCCGTTGGGGTCGTAGGCGCTCACAGTGTAGGGGCCGGCCACAACGGGGTTCTCATCCTTGTAGGTGGTCACATCGTCCAGGGTGGAGTAGATGTGCTCGGGAACGATACGGTAGTCGCAGCCCCACACGGAGATGCCGTAACGCATGGTCAGGCGGGGGAAGGACTCGGTCATGTTGAACTGTACGGTGTAGTCGTCCACCTTCTCAACAGACTCAATGTAGAGGTTGGTAGCGGCGGAAGCGCCGATGCCCTCGTTCTCCTTGATCATGTTGAAGGTGAATACCACGTCGTCGGCGTTCAGGTCCTCACCGTCGGACCACTTGATGCCCTCGCGGATCTTCACGGTCCACTGGGTGTAGTCCTCGTTGGGGGTGCCCATGTCGGCGGCAACTTCAGGGAACTGCTCGCCCTTGACAGAGTCCATCTCCCACATGTGTGCGCTCATCAGCTGGTGAATGCCCATGCCCATGGTAGTGCCCATCATGTAGCTGTTGAACTGTCCGGGGGTGTCCGTGGGAGTCTGAGTTTCAACAATCAGAGTCTCCGCACGGGGGGTGTTCACCTGAGTCATGGCGTCGCCAGCTTTGGGAGTGCCTCCCTCAGTAGTCTCGCTGGTCGCGGGCTCAGAGGTCTCCGTGTCGGAGGTCTCGTCGCCAGTATCAGCGGGAGTGCTGGTGCTGGTGTCGCCGCCGCTTGCTGTGCTGCTGGTCTCGTTGCCACCGCAGCCGCTAAGGGCGAAGGTGAGCAGCATAGCCAGAGCCAGAAGCAGGGCTAGTGTTCTTTTTCTCATAGCTTTGTTCCTCCTTGTCTCCTCGAAAGGATTGGTGGATGAGGTCCACCATAAAGATTTGAAATATTTTAGCGCGAAAGACCCGCCGCCCCAGCCGTCCCTTCTGTCGGGACCGGGTGATGGGGACCTGTCGGTTTGCACAAATCAGGTCCGCCGCCTCCCTCCCGGAGAGGGGGCCGGCCGAAGCCTTGGTTCCTCCGCATATTTCACAGGGTTTTTTTCACAAGGTATGGCGATTTACCAGAGTGAAGTGACAGAACTGCCGAAAAAGCTCGCCAAAAGTGCCTTATATTTATGCTGTAATTATAGCGCTTTCTGGGCAAAGTGTCAACTATTTGTTTCGAAATTGTGTACGCCTCCCCCGCCGGGCCAAAACCGGGCCAAACAGGGCCAAAACCGGGCTTTTTTGGGCATTTTCCGGGCTTTTTTGGGTCCTTTCCGGGCCGGAAGTGTTACAATATTGTCATCTTTTTGGCACAAATTTTTTTGTCGATTCTGCCCGACCCCCCCAAAAAGAAGGGCCCGCCCCTTCCCGGGCAGGCCCAACTTTGGCGATCTTGGCTGTATTGTGGGTTCGGCTTCTGTGGCTTTTCGCCAATCCCGGCCGGTTGATTCCGCGCCCCCGCCGCTGTCCGAGTTTGGTCACCTTGGCCAAACTCGGACAGCGGTTTCTGTGCGCTTTCCCCAGCCGCGACCGGCCTCGCCGCCCCACTTTTGGCTATTTTAGTTATATTTTGGCAGCCAATCCCGGGCGGTTTCGCCAATCCCGGCCGGCGGCTCCAGCGCCCTCGGCCCCGCCCGGGTTTGGTCACCCTGGCCAAATTCAGCCGCCGGTTTCTATGCGCTTTCCCCAGCTGTGACCGGCCTCGCCGCCCCACTTTTGGCTATTTTAGTTATATTTCGGCAGCCAATCCCCGTGCGCCTCGATCAAATCGTCCACCATCTTCACAATGGTGTCGATGTCCAGCTCGCTGCCCGTGTGGGGGTCCAGCATCGCCGCCTGGTAGATGTGCTCCTTTTTCCGGGTCACCGCGGCCTCAATGGTCAGCAGCTGCACGTTGATGTTGGTCATGTTCATAGCGGCGCACTGCACCGGCAGCCGGCCCACCCGGGTGGGGTGCACCCCCATCCCGTCGATGAGGCAGGGCACCTCCACGCAGGCGTCCACGGGCAGATTCTCGATGAGATGGCCGGTATTCAGCACGTTTCCGCCGATTTTATAGGGGTTCCCGGTCACCACCGCCTCCATGATGTGGGAGGCGTACTCGTTGGACCGCTCGTGGGTGATGCTGCCCTTCTGCCGCAGCTCGTCCCGCTCCTTGGCCCAACCCGCGATCTGGTTCACGCACCGCCGGGGGTACTCGTCCAGGGGGATGTTGAACCGGTCGATAAGCTCCGGGTATTTCGACTTGATGTAGTACATGTTGTACTCGGCGTTGTGCTCGCTGGACTCGGTGCAGTAGTAGCCAAACTTGTCAATGTAGTCGAAGCGCACCATGTCGTTGTGCTTCTCCGCGGCGTTCTTCTCCTTGGCCCGCCGGCGCACCTCGGGGTAAAGGTCGTTGCCTTCCCTGTCGTAGAGCTCCAGCAGCCACCCCATGTGGTTAATGCCCGCGATCAGCTCTTTCCGGCCCTCCAGCTTGTCCTCCATCCCCAGGGACTTTAAGAGGTTCTCCGAGCACACCTGCACGCTGTGGCACAGGCCCACGGTCTTTACGTTGGTGTACCGCAGCATGTACCCGGTGAGCATGGCCATGGGGTTGGTGTAATTCAGGAACAAGGCGTCGGGGCACACCTCCTCCATATCCCGGGCGAAGTCGTCCATCACCGGGATGGTGCGCAGGGCCCGCATAATGCCCCCGATGCCCAGGGTGTCGGCGATGGTCTGGCGCAGGCCGTACTTTTTGGGCACCTCAAAGTCGATGATGGTGCAGGGGTCGTACAGCCCCACCTGGATGGCGTTCACCACGAAATCCGCCCCCCGCAGGGCGTCCTTCCGGTTCTCCACCCCCAGGTAGGTGGTGATTTTGGCGTGGCTCCCCATGGTCTGGTTCATGGCGCCGATGATCTCCGCGCTCTCCGCCAGCCGGGTGCCGTCAATGTCGTACAGGGCGAATTCCGCCTCCCGCAGTACCGGGCTGCACAGGCAGTCCCCCAGCACGTTCCGGGCAAAGACGGTGCTGCCCGCCCCCATAAAAGTGATCTTTTTCATAAGAGTATGTTCCTTTCCGCGTCGGCGGCCTGGAAGCAGCCGCCCTGCTACCCCCATTATACCGGACTGGCGCCAGATTACAACACGGGAATACTGCACAAAATCCCGCCGGGATTTCCGGCGCTCCCCCTTGACAGGCCGCTCCTTTCCCGATATCCTATACTATAATAATAGGAAGGGGGCGACGGCCATGGAACTGCGGCTGCTCCGCTACTTTTTGGCGGTGGCCCGGGAGGGGAACATCACCCGGGCAGCCGAGGACCTGCACATCACCCAGCCCACCCTCAGCCGGCAGCTGGCCCAGCTGGAGGAGGAGCTGGGCTGTACCCTGTTCCGCCGGGGTGGGCGGAAGCTGGAGCTCACCCAGGAGGGCATGCTCCTGCGCCGCCGGGCCGAGGAGATGCTCCAGCTGGAGGAGCGCATCCAGCGGGAGCTGACCGGCACGGCGCGGGAGCTCAGCGGGGTGGTGGCCATCGGCAGCGGGGAGTCCGCCGCGGCCAGGTTCTTGCCCATCCTCATCCAGAGCTTCCACGGGGAGCACCCCCTGGTGCGGTACCAGCTGGTCACCGGCAACGCCGACCAGATTATGGAGCAGATGGACTTGGGCCTCATCGACATGGCCCTGCTCATGGAGCCGGTGGACCTGGAGAAGTACCAGTACCTCGCCCTGCCCCAGGCGGACCACTGGGGGGTGCTGATGCCCGCCGGGGACCCCTTGGCCCAGAAGGAAGCTGTCTCGCCCCGGGACCTGGCGGGCCGGCCGGTGATGGTGAGCTACCGCCCCTCGGTGGAGCAGCAGCTGGCCACCCTGCTGGGGGAGGACTTCCAGCGCATGGAGATCCTCTCCACCCACAACCTCATCCGCAACACCGCCCTGCTGGTGGAGCAGGGCCTGGGCTACGCCATCACTCTCCAGGGGGCGGTGGAGATCTACGACGACCGGCGGGTGTGCTTCCGGCCCTTCCGCCCGGAGCTGCCCTGCCGGGCGGTGCTGGCCTGGAAGGAGCACCAGGTCCAGTCCCCGGCGGCGGCGGGGCTGCTGGCCTACGCGAAAATGCTTTTGGGGTATGGGGATGGATAAAAAATAGGTATTGGACATTTTCCGCTGTTCCGGGTAAGATGGGAGTGCGGGCGGGGGAGAGCCCCTGCCCCGCTCCCATTTTTTGTTGAGGTGATGCTGTGATGGAGAAAACCCGCAGGCACTGGCTGGGCCGGTGGATCGAGCCCAAAACCCAGGTGGAGGAGGGGCGCAAGCTGTTCTCCGACCGGGACCTGAAAGCGTTGATCCTGCCCCTGTTCGTCGAGCAGGCGCTGGCCATGCTGGTGGGGGTGGCGGACACCCTGATGGTGAGCTACGCCGGGGAGGCGGCGGTGTCCGGGGTCTCCCTGGTGAATATGGTGAACACCCTGTTCATCTACCTGTTTACGGCCCTGGCCTCCGGCGGGGCGGTGGTGGTCAGCCAGTACCTGGGCAGGGGCGACAAGAAGGAGGGGGACGGGGCCTCCTGCCAGCTGTACGCCGTCATGTTCCTCTTCTCCCTGGCCGTGGCGGCCCTGATGCTCCTGTTTCACCGACAGCTTCTGGGGCTTTTGTTCCGGCAGACGGAGCCGGTGGTGATGGAGGCCGGGGTCACCTATCTGCGAATTCTGGCCCTCTCCTACCCGGCCTTGGCCCTGTATAACGCCGGGGCGGCCCTGTACCGCAGCATGGGCAGGACCAAGACCACCATGAAGGTCTCCCTGTGCATGAATGTCATCAATACCGGGGGCAACGCCATCGGCATTTTCGTGCTCCACGCCGGGGTGGCGGGGGTGGCCTGGCCCTCTACCATCTCCTGGTACTTCGCCGCCGTGGTGATGACCGCCCTGTGCTTCCAAAAAAAGAACCAGGCCCGCATCGCCTGGCGGGGGCTGTTCTCCTGGGACAGCGCCATGGTGCGGCGGATTCTGGGCATCGCCGTGCCAAACGGCATCGAGAACGGCCTGTTCCAGCTGGCCAAGGTAGCCCTGAGCACCATCACCGCCCTGTTCGGCACCAGCCAGATCGCCGCCAACGGGGTGGCCCAGAGCATCTGGTCCCTGGCGGCTTTGGTGGGGGCGGCCCTGGGGCCGGCCTTCATCACCGTGGTGGGGCGGTGCATGGGCGCCGGGGACCCCGAGGCCGCGGACTACTACATGAAAAAGCTGCTGCGGCTGACCTTCCTCATCTCCGTGGGGTGGAACGCCCTGGTGCTGCTCCTCACCCCGGCGCTGCTGCTGTGCTACGATTTGGAGCCGGGGACGAAACAGCTGGTGCTGTGGCTGGTGGTCATCCACAACATCGCCAACGCCGTGGCCTACCCGGTGTCCGGGCCCTTCTCCAACGGGCTGCGGGCCGCCGGGGACGTGAAATTCACCATGTACGCCTCCCTGTTCGCCACCCTGGTGTGCCGGGTGTCCCTGTCGGTGGTGTTCGGCATCTGGCTGGACCTGGGGGTTATCGGCGTGGCCCTGGCCATGGTGTGCGACTGGTGCATCAAAGCGGCGCTGCTGCTGGCCCGGTACCGGGCCGGCAAGTGGAAGGCCTTGCGGGTGCTGGGGTGAGGCAACCGCTCCGGCCGTGCTTGACTGCAGGGGCCCATGCTTTCCCCATTGGGGAAAGCATGGGCCCCTGGCTGCGTTATTTACACGTTTTCCGCCAGATTTTGCACAGCGGGAGCACAGCCGCCCCCGGACCGCTATACTATAAGGATGAGGCGGCAGGCCTACTCGGCCGGGGCGGTACCGCGCCCCGGCGCACAACACAGGAGGAGGGACGGCATGAAAGGGAAGCTGGCAGAATTTTTCCGCGTACCCCGGGAGATACGCCGTGATTTTTGGGAGGACACCCTGCAGCACAACCGGCTCTCGCTGCTGGTGATCTGTATTATGATCTTCGGCATGGAGCTGTTCAACATGTGCCGGGTGCTGTTTCTGTCCAACGCCGGCCTCTCTACCTGGAACAACCGGATGTACTTCGGCATGTACTGCTCCCTGTTTTTGGTGGCGGCGCTGTACCTGGGGCTGTGTCACTTCCTCAGGCGGTGGCCCTGCCGGGTGCGGTGGGCGGTGCAGTACATCACGGTGCTCTGCATGCTGCTGTGGCACGGGGGCATGAACGCCTACGACCTCCACCGGGACCCCCAGGCGGGCACCATCATTTTCGTCACCGCGGTGCTGGGGCTGGCGGTGTTCATCCAGATGTCCCCGGCCTTTGCCTTTCTGGCCTACGGGGCGGGGTACGGGCTGTTCGCGGCCCTGGCCTTCCCCGTGCTGGAGAGCGGCGACCAGCTGAACCTGACCATCACCTCCATCGTGTCCCTGGCCATCGCCCTCACCCGGAGCCACCACGCGGTGGTGCTGCTCCTCCAGCGCAGGGAGATCAGCGAGATCAACCAGCAGCTGCGGGCCCTGGTGCAGCAGGACCCCCTCACCGGCCTGCTGAACAAGACCGCCCTCCAGCACCAGGCGGAGTACCGCCTGTCCCAGGGCCCCGCCCCGGCGGAGACCGCCCTGCTCATTTTGGACATGGACGACTTCAAGGCCGTCAACGACCGGTACGGCCACCCCTGCGGGGACTACATCCTCCAGGAGGTGGGCCGGAAGCTGCGGGAGGTGTTCCCCGGGGAGGCGGTGGGCCGCATCGGCGGGGACGAGTTCGCCGTGGTGTGCACCGGCGGCCGGGACTCCCTGGAGCAGGCGGCGGACAAACTCATCCGGGAGGTGGCCTCCCTGCGCTGGAAGGGGACGGACATCGGCGTCTCCTGCAGCGTGGGCATCTGCCTGGCGGGCCGCGCCGGGGTGGACTACCAGCGCCTGTACCGGGAGGCGGACAACGCCCTGTACCAGGCGAAAAATCGGGGCAAGGGCCGGTACAGCGTGGGCGCTGTCTAGGGCTTGCGCGGCGGGGCGGGGTGTGGTATCCTTTTCTCAGACTGATTTGAGGAGGGGAAGGCCATGCGCTTTACACGCCAGGGCCCGGTGATGACGGTGGACCTGCACGGCATGTATCTGGAGGACGCCAAAAGCCTGCTGGAAAACTGGCTGGGCCACGCCCCGGCCGGGGTGACGGAGCTGCGGGTCATCCACGGCAGCAACCGGGGCACCGTGCTGCGGGACATGGTGCAGAGGGACCTGAAGCACCCCCGCATCCAGAGAAAGCTCCTCACCCTGAACCCCGGGGAGACCCGGCTGCTTTTGAAGCCCCCCAAGGGGTGAGTCACCACTTGTCCGCGTTTGGCATAGGATAGGAACGGGCCGCCCCCGGCCGGGCGGCCCTCCTCCTTCGAAAATAGAAAAGGGCCGCCATCGCTGGGATGGCGGCCTTGCTGTTTTTCTGTTTTACTTCTGGGGCACCAGCAGCTGCAGGCACTCCAGGTATTTCTCCCGGGTCTTTTCCACCACTTCGGCGGGCAGGTCCGGGGCGGGGGTGACGCCGGCCAGCTTGTTGTCGGTGAGCCAGTCCCGCAAATACTGCTTGTCGTAGCTTAAGGGGGAAGTGCCCACCTGGTACTCCGCCTTGTTCCAGAAGCGGCTGGAGTCCGGGGTGAGGACCTCGTCGGCCAGCACCAGGTCCCCGGCCTCATCCAGGCCGAATTCCAGCTTGGTGTCGGCGATGATGATGCCCCGGTCGTAGGCGTAGTTGTAGCACTTCTCGTAGACGGCAAGGCAGGCCTCTTCCAGCTGCCGGGTGAGGTCGGCGCCCAGGTCCTGCACCATGCCCTCGTGGGTGACGGAGTACTCGTCGTGGCCCTCGGTGGCCTTGGTGGAGGGGGTGAGCAGGGGCTTTTCCAGCTTCTGGGCCAGCTGGTAGTCGCCGGTGATGGTCTGGCCGCAGAAGGGCTCGCCCTTCTTGTAGGCCTTCCACATAGAGCCGAACATGTACCCCCGGATGATGAACTCGTAGGGGAGCATCTTCAGCTTCTTGGTGAGGACCACCCGGTCCTTGTAGTGCTCCTGGGAGAACTCCTCGGGCATGTCCTTGGGGTCCAGGGAGAGCACGTGGTTCTTCACGATATCTTTCGTATAGTCGAACCAAAAGGCGGAGAGCTGGTTTAAGACCATGCCCTTCTGGGGCACGGGGGTGGGGAGCACCACGTCGAAGGCGGAGACCCGGTCGGTGGTGTAGATGACCAGCTCCTTGTCCGAGACCTCGTAGATCTCCCGTACTTTACCGCTGCCGATCTTTTTCATGGGTATATCATCCTTTCCTCATGTTATCCTCTATTGTACCGCAAGTGCTACCAGATTACAAGGCCCGCAAGGCAGGAAAAAGCGTTGAGCCCCAGGGACCACAGCCCCGCCCGCCGCCAGGAGAGCCCCAGCAGCAGCCGGTAGACGGCGGCCTCCATCCACACTACGGCCAGCTCCACCGCCAGCAGGGAGGGATAATAGGCCCCCACCCCCAGCCACAGGGTGAGCCCCGCCACCAGGGCGTTGGCGGCGGGGTTGGTCAGCAGGTTGCAGAGAAAGCTCACGTACACCGGCCGCCACCGCCGGACGGCCAGGAGCAGGGCCCCGCCCTCCAGGACCACGGTGAGGAGGAAGGCCCCGCCCAGGGCCAGCAGGGCGCCCATTACCTTTTCTTACGGGCCCGGGCGATGAGCACCGCGGCCAGCACCACCGCCGCCGCTGCCACCAATATCCACAGGACAGGGGACTGGTACCAGGCTCCCGCTGGGGCGGCCGGCTCTGGGGTGTAGATCGGGGAGGGGATGACGTCCAGGAATTTCATGGCTTTTCCTCCTTATCGTCCCGGGAACGGCGCTCCAGCCCCTGGCTCTCCCGGCGGCGGGCTTCCGCTTTTTTCCTGTCCCAGCGGATGAGGGCCACGGTCACGGCCACGACCACCAGCACCCCCAGCAGGACCCAGGGGAGCAGGGAGGGGGCCAAATCCGCCGGGGAGGCGATGGCGTCCAATGGGAAAAAGGGCCTCACGGGGATTCCTCCTTTGTGCGGGTCATTTTTTCTTCTTGCGGGCCCGAAGGATGAGGGCCGCCGCCACGATCACCAGGGCGACGGCGATGAGCACCACCCAGGGGTACTGTTCCCCGGAGATGGCACCCGGCGAGGCTACCTCGTCCAACGTGTGAAAAAAGGTCATGGCTTTTCCTCCTCCCTGTCGTTTTCCTCAGCGGACTGTTTTTTCCGCCGGGCCCGGTTTACCAGCCACACCCCCACGGCCACCGCCGCGATGGGCAGCACCACCAGCAGGAAGGGGGAGAGGCCCAGGAGCACCATGGGCCAGACGACCACATCTAAGAGTTTCATGGCTGTTTTCCTTTCCGGCCCCGGCTGGACAGGGCCACACAGGCCGCGGAGACTAAAATCCCCGCCGCCACCAGGACCAGAGCCTGCCCCTGCCCCAGGGACACCCCATACAGGGGCAGTGTCCCCACGATGAGGAACTGGGCCGTGAGCCCGAAGGCCAGGCCCGGGGCGTTGGGCAGCTTGTCCGCCACAGTGCCCAGGGTGACAGGCATGGTTATGTTAAAGAACAGGAGTCCCAGCAGGCCGGGCAGGGGGTGGGCCCACCCCAGGCACAGCAGGGGCAGGGACAGGAGCAACGCCCCCACCCCGGCAAACCGGGGGCTGGTCCTGTCCGCCAGGAAGCCCCCGGCGGCCTTGCCCAAAAAGGCCGCAGCCGCCGCGGCCAGGGCCCACAGGCCGGTTTTCCAGGGCATGGGGACCGCGCCGCCCACAAAGGCCCGCAGGGCCACCGACGCCAGTGCCAGGCCCACCACCCACCAGAAGGGCAGGGAAGAGGCAGCGGGGATTCTTGTCTCCTCCCGGGGGGAGGGCAGGGGCGTTTTCCAGCAGAGGAGGGCGCACAGACCCAGCAGGGCCGCCATGGCCCCGGCGAACCAGGCCTGGGGGAAGGCGGTGCCCCAGAACATGCCCAGGGCCACGCCCACCGCCCCGGTGGAGACGAACACGCCGCCCTCCTTCAGGGTGCCGGGGGAGGCCAGCAGGGCGTCCCGGCCGCCCCCCGGGTGGAACAGGGCGTTGCCCAGCCCGCACAGCACCACCGCCGCCCATCCCAGGGAGAGGCAGCCCAGCAGGGCGCCCGCGGCCACTGTCAGGCAGCCCAAGGCGGCCCAGGGGCGGCGGGGGAAGCGGTCGCACAAAGCGCCCAGCAGGGGCTGGGTGGCAAAGGCCAGCAGGTTGTAGAGGAGCACCCCCAAGGCCGCCTCCGCCTGGGTGGCGGCGCCGGGGACGAACACCCCCAGAGCCACGAAGCCGCAGGCCAGGTCTACGGCGAAGTGGGCAAAGGACCGGCTGGCCAGCAGGGCCTTCACAGCCGGTCGCCCAGCAGGGCGTTGTAGATGCTGTCCACCTTCCCGTGCTTGAGATAGACCCGGGGCACCCGCTTGGACAGGCCGCAGACCACCTCGTAGTTGATGGTGCCCTCCTTCTGGGCCAGCTCGTCGGCGGTGACTTCCTCATCGCCGTCCCGGCCGATGAGGGTGACCACATCGCCCACCTGGGCCCCCAGCCCGGTGACATCCGCCATGAGCTGGTCCATGCAGATACGGCCTAAAATGGGGCAGCGTTTCCCCTGGATGAGCACCTCAGCGCCGCCGGGGGACAGCCGCCGGGGGTAGCCGTCGGCGTAGCCCACCGGCACGGTGGCCACCTCCATGGGCTGCTCTACGGTAAATTCCCTGCCGTAGCTCACCGTGGCCCCGGGCTGCAGGGTCTTTACGTGGGAGACCACGGACTTTAAGGACAGCACAGGCCTGAGGGCGGGCTTTTTGCGCAGCGCCCCCGAGGGGGCCAGCCCGTAGATGACGATACCCGCCCGGACCA
Source organism: Candidatus Acutalibacter stercorigallinarum (assembly GCA_019112625.1). GTDB lineage: Bacteria > Bacillota > Clostridia > Oscillospirales > Acutalibacteraceae > Acutalibacter > Acutalibacter stercorigallinarum. Next base: position 64,911 of record DXIW01000047.1, read on the forward strand.
TGTCCAGGTGGGAGAGGGGGAAGTCGAACACCCCGGCGGAATTGGCGCAGTGCCGCACCTGGAACACCACGCCTTCCCGGGTCAGGGACTCGATCATCTCCTTGAAGCAGCCGAACTGCCGCATGGTGAAGGCGTCCCCGGCCGCGCCCTCGTCGGACACGGCGAAGTGGGTGAAGATGCCCTCCGGCCGCAGGCCCGGCAGGGTGCAGGCGGCCTTTACCTCCTGGACGGTGGCCTCGTCCTGGCTGATGTCCTGGAACAAAAAGCCCAGGCGGCTCATGCCCGTGTCGATCTTCACGTGGATGTTCACCGCCACCCCGGCCTCCACCGCAAAGCGGGAGAGGGCCTGGGCGTACTCGGTGGAGTACACGCACTGGGAGATGCGGTGCTTCGCCAGGGCCGCGGCCTCCTCCGGGGGGGTGTAGCCCAGCACCAGAATGGGCTTTTCCACCTGGGAGAGCCGCAGCTGCAGGGCCTCCTCCAGGTTGGAGACGGCGAACCAGTCCGCCCCCAGGGCTTCAAATTCCTTTGCCATGCGCACCGCCCCGTGGCCGTAGGCGTCGGCCTTGACCACGCAGCACACCATGGCGTTTTTGTTGGTGGCTTCCCGCACCTGGGCGAAGTCCTGGGCCAGGGCGTCCAAATCAATCTCCGCCCAGGTGCGTCTGAGTATTTCTTTCATAAGGGAATATGTCCTCCTTTTCCGCCCCCACCCGTGGTGGCGGCGGCAAAGGATACACCTTTCTCAGGGAAGAAAGGTGTATCTTTTTCTTCTTTCTTAAAAGAAAGAAGCAAAGAATTTTTAATTGGCAACGATCCGCCTTTTGCAAAAGAGGTGAGCAGGATAGCTCGTTCTGGGTTTTGGCAACGGCTAAGGCAGAGAGAGCCTTGTGCCTGTGGTTTACAGCAGATTTAGAGAAAGCATGCCCTTACGGGGCCCGCCCGGCCGCGGCTGCGCCGCGGCCCTCCGCCGTGCGGCGGAGGCGCCGCCCTGGGGGCGGCGGGGCGGGCCCCGCTGGGCTTTCCTCTTACTTGAAGTACTTCACGCCGCTTTCGAACAGCAGCTGGTCCTTCTCGCCGGGGACGTTCTTGTACAGGTCGGTGCCCTTGCGCTCGGAGTGGCCCATCTTGCCCAGCACCCGGCCGTCGGGGCTGGTGATGCCCTCGATGGCGCACACGCTGCCGTTGGGGTTCCAGTGGATGTCTCCGCTGACCTGGCCCTCCGGGTCCACATACTGGGTGGCAATCTGCCCGTTTTGGATGAGCTGCTCCAGGTGGGCGGCGTCGGCCACAAAGCGGCCCTCCCCATGGGATACGGGCACCGCGTGGATGTCGCCGGCCTTTACCCCAGCCATCCAGGGGGACTTCACACTGGTGATGCGGGTGTATACCATGCGGGACACGTGGCGGCCCAGAGTGTTGAAGGTGAGGGTGGGGTCGTCCTCCTTGGGCTCGGTGATCTTGCCGTAGGGCACCAGCCCCAGCTTGATGAGGGCCTGGAAGCCGTTGCAGATGCCCAGCATCAGGCCGTCCCGGGCCTCCAGCAGGTCGGTGACCGCCTGGGCGATCTTGGGATTGCGGAAGGTGGTGGCGATGAATTTGCCGGAGCCCTCGGGCTCGTCGCCGCCGGAGAAGCCGCCGGGCAGCATGACGATCTGGGCTCGGCGGATGGCCTTCTCCATCCGGTCGATGGTCTCCTCAATGTCGGAGACGGACAGGTTCTTCACCACCAGGATCTCGGTCTCGGCCCCGGCCTTCTCAAAGGCCCGGGCGGAGTCGATCTCGCAGTTGGTGCCGGGGAAGGCTGGGATGAACACCCGGGGTTTCGCCGCCTTGATGGCGGGGGCCCGGTTCTCCCGCTGGGTGTACAGGGGCACGTCCTTGGCCACGGGCACCGTGGGGGCCAGGTTGGGGAAGATCTTCTCCAAGGTGCCGTGCCAGGCCTCGATGAGCTCGTCGATGGGCATGCGCTCCCCGTCCAGGGCCACGTCGGCGGTGCCAGTGGTGCGGCCCAGCTCCACAGGGGCCAGGGCCGGGCTGCCGGAGAGGTCCGCCTCGCTGGAGAGCTCCACCACCAGGGCGCCGGCCTTGGGGGCGTAGAGGGTCTCCTTGGCAAGGCCCTGGGCAAAGCGGAAGCCCATGCGGCTGCCAAAGCACATACGCAGCACCGCCGCGGCGGCGCCGCCCTCTCGCACCACGCTGGCGGAGACGATGTCACCGCAGGCCATGTGCTGGAGGATGGACCGGTAATAGGCCTTCAGCTGCTCCCAGTCGGGCATGCCGCTGGCGGCCTCGGGGATGGGCAGCAGCACCAGGCGGGAGCCCGGGGCCTTGGCGCAGGCGGAGAGGGTGGAGCTGGCCTTGGTCATGGACACGGCGAAGCTCACCAGGGTGGGGGGCACGTCCAGCTGCTCGAAGGAGCCGGACATGCTGTCTTTGCCGCCGATGGCGGGCAGCCCCATGCCGATCTGGGCCTCCAAAGCGCCCAGCAGGGCGGCGGCGGGCTTGCCCCAGCGCTCGGGCACGTCGTGGAGCCGCTCGAAATACTCCTGGAAGGTGAGCCGGGCCTTCAGGGGGTCGGCCCCCACGGCCGCCAGTTTGGACAGGCTCTCCACCACGGCATAGGCCGCGCCTTCGAAGGGGGAGTACCGGGCCACCCCGGGGATGTAGCCGTAGCTCATGGCGGTGGCGTCGTCGGTCTCCCCGTGGAGCACCGGCACCTTGGCCACCATGGCCTCCTCGGGGGTCTGCTGGTACTCCCCGGCAAAGGGCATGAGCACCGTGGCCGCGCCAATGCTGGAGTCGAACCGCTCGGAGAGGCCCTTCTGGCCGCAGACCTCCAGCCGGGCCATGTTGGCCTTCAGGGCCTGCACGCCGGTCTTGTCCGCCAGGCAGGGGGGCACGCTCTTGCGGTAGCTCTGGCCCTGGGGGGCGGTGATGCGGGCCTGGGCCCGCTGGGTGACGCCGTTGGTATCGAGAAATGCCCGGGTGATGTTCACGATCTCATCGCCCCGCCACTCCATTTTCAGCCGGGGCTCCTCCGTGACAATGGCCACCACCGTGGCGTCCAGGTTCTCCTCCCGGGCCTTTTTCTGGAAGGTCTCCACATCCTCGGGGGAGAGCACCACGGCCATGCGCTCCTGGCTTTCGGAGATGGCCAGCTCCGTGCCGTCCAGGCCCTCGTACTTCTTGGGGACTTTATTCAGGTCGATCTGCAGGCCCGGGGCCAGCTCGCCGATGGCCACGCACACGCCGCCGGCGCCGAAGTCGTTGCACCGCTTGATGAGGGTGGACACGCTGGGGTCCCGGAACAGCCGCTGGAGCTTCCGCTCGGTGGGGGGGTTGCCCTTCTGCACCTCGGCCCCGCAGACCTCCACGCTCTTTTCCGTGTGGGCCTTGCTGGAGCCCGTGGCCCCGCCGATGCCGTCCCGGCCGGTGGCGCCGCCCAGCAGGACGATCACGTCACCGGGCACAGGCTCCTCCCGGCGGACGTTGGCCTTGGGGGAGGCCCCGATGACCGCGCCGATCTCCAGGCGCTTGGCCACGTAGCCGGGGTCGTACAGCTCGGTGACCTGGCCGGTGGCCAGGCCGATCTGGTTGCCGTAGGAGGAGTACCCCGCGGCGGCCCCGGTGGTGATCTTCCGGCTGGGCAGCTTGCCGTGGAGTGTCTTTTCGAAGGGCACGGTGGGGTCGCCGCTGCCGGTGACCCGCATGGCTTGGTACACATAGGCCCGGCCGGACAGGGGGTCCCGGATGGCGCCGCCCAGGCAGGTGGCCGCCCCGCCGAAGGGCTCGATCTCCGTGGGGTGGTTGTGGGTCTCGTTCTTGAACTGGATGAGCCAGGTCTCGGTCTTGCCGTCGATGGTCACCGGGGCCTCGATGGAGCAGGCGTTGATCTCATCGCTCACGTCCAGATCGGGGACCAGGCCCTTTTTCCGCAGGTATTTCCCGCCGATGGTGCCCATGTCCATCAGGGACACGGGCTTGTCCTTGCCCTGGTACAGCTCCTCCCGCAGGGCGAAGTACCGGCGCAGGGCGTCCTCTACCGCCTCCTTCAGGGGGCCCTCCTCCACCTGGATGTCGGTGAGCTGGGTGAGGAAGGTGGTGTGGCGGCAGTGGTCGCTCCAATAGGTGTCGATGACCCGCAGCTCGGTGACGGTGGGGTCCCGGTGCTCCTGGTCACGGAAGTAGTCCCGGCAGAATTTCAGGTCGTCCAAGGTCATGGCAAAGCCCATGGAGCCGAAGTACTGCGCCATCTCCCCGTCGTCCCACTGGGTAAACCCGGTGACCCGGGCCACGTCGGCGGGGACTTCCGCCTGCATCTCCAGGCTCTCCGGCTTCTCCTGGGACGCCTCCCGGCTCTCCACCGGGTTGATGAGGTAGTGCTTTACCTTTTCAAACTCCCCGTCGGAGATGTCCCCCTTCAGGCCGATGACCTTGGCGGAGAGCACCGCCGGCCGCTCCCCCTGGGTGAGCAGCTGCACGCACTGGGCGGCAGAGTCCGCCCGCTGGTCGTACTGGCCGGGAAGGTACTCCATGGCAAAGACCCGGTACTCCGGGGGCAGGCGGAAGTCCTCCCCATAGACCGCGTCCATGGGGGGCTCGGAGAGGACGGTGCGGGCCGCGGCGGCAAACTGCTCCTCCGACAGCCCCGACACATCGTACCGGTTGAGGATGCGCACCTCCTGCAGGCCCGAAATGCCCAGGTTCCCTTTCAGATCCGATCTCAGCTGGGTGGCTTCGATGTTGAAGCCCGGCTTTTTTTCCACAAATACTCTGGTGACCATGAAACGACCGTCCTTTCCAAAATACGGCAGGGGCAAAAAAGCGCTCCTGCGGTTTTTGAGGCATTGTATCCTCATTTTACCACAGGAGCGCTTATAATGCCAGAGCAAAAGCACTTTTTTGAAAGTATCCTCACACGAACACGTTTCCTACTCCCTGGGGCCGCCCTCCATGTCGCCGATGGACAGGGCCACCGTGTGCTGGATGGGCTTCCAGGTCACGTCGCCAAAGACGGCCACCAGCATGGCCAGGCCAAAGCTGAACACGAAGAAGGGGAAGGTGAAGGTGTACAGCACCTTTTTCCACCGGCGGCAGGCGATCTTTTTATGTTCGGTGAGCATGGCCATGCCGCCCATGAGGAGCATGACCAGGTAGGAGTTCACCCCGCCGGTGATCACCGAGGCGAAGAACAGGCCCATCTCCTGCCGGGCGGAGGTGATGCCCACCACGAACATCACCGTGTTCAAGAGGATGCCCAGCACTGTGAGGACCACGGCAGGGATGGTGTTCATCAGCATGTCGTAGCAGGCAAAGCTGCCGGAGTTGATCATGGTCTTTACCATGGACCACCCCCGCTTGGCGATGACCTGTAAGTACCCCCGCTGCCACCGGGACCGCTGGCGGATGGACTGGACAAAGCTGCGGGGCTGCTCGTCGTAGAGGACGGCGCTGCCGCAGTAGGCCACCTTCTCCCCCCGGGCCACCAGATCGGCGGTAAATTCCAGGTCCTCGGTGAGGAGGAAGTAATTCCAGCCCCCCAGCTCCTCCAAGAGTTTCTCAGAGAAGAGGAAGCCTGTGCCGGAGACAGCGCAGCTGGTGCCCAGGTAGTCCCTGGGGCAGTTCAGGTACTCCGACTCCCGCAGAAACCACAGCCCATACCCCGCGGTGATCCAGTTGTCCCCGAAGTTTTTGCTGTTGCGGTAGCTGGTGACCACCCGGTGCCCGGAGGAGAACGCCTTGTTCATCTCCGTGACGAAGTGGGGGTCCAGCAGGTTGTCTGCGTCAAAGACGAAGAACCCGTCGTAGCGCTTGCCGCTCTCGTAAATCTTCCCCAGCAGGAAGTGGAGGGCGTAGCCCTTGCCCACCAGGTATTTGTTCTGCCGCTCGTAGACCATGGCGCCCCGGGCCCGGGCCACCTGGGCGGTGCCGTCGGTGCAGTTGTCCGCCACCACGAAGATGTCCAGCAGGTCCTGGGGATAATCCTGGCCCCGGATGCTGTCGATGAGCTGGCCGATGACCGCCTCCTCGTTCCGGGCGGCGATGAGTACCCCGTACCGGCAGAGCTTTTCCGCCTGGTAGGTCCGGCGCTTGCGGGCCAGCCGCACCACGGCGTAGACCGCCTGGTAGCAGTAGCACGCCGCGAACAGGGCGGCCAGCACAAAGTTTAAGTACGATAGCGTTTTCATAAAATCACCTAATTTCAAAGGGCCAGGCTTTTTCTATGCGAACAGCATCGCAGAGAAAGTTCAAGGTTTTCTCAAAACCGGCCGAAGGCAGGCTGCCTTCCAGGCCATTATACCACACCAAAAGCATATTGAAAACTGTTTACATGCGACTTGACGATTTTCTTACAAATTTATGAACCCCGCCCCCCGGGACGAAAAGTTTTGTAGAGATGAAAAAAAGACTTGCATTTTCCCGGCGCATCGTGTAGAATAATACAGCACCAAAAAAAACGCGCGCTTAGCTCAGCTGGCTAGAGCACCTGCTTGACGTGCAGGGGGTCAGCGGTTCAAGTCCGTTAGCGCGCACCACAAAAAAGCCGCTTAAACACTGGGTTTAAGCGGTTTTTCTTTTTGTCTGTAACACACTTTTTAACACACTTCTGGTTTTCTGCGGCCTTTTTGGGCCGCTTTTTTATGGTTCCGGCCTGCTGGGCGTTGTGTTTGGCAGGTCTTTTTTACCGTCTGTTTCCTCTGCCGGGGCTGCCAGCGTTTCGAACAGGGCGTTGATCTTCCCGGCGGTGACGGCGTCCTCCCCCTGGAGAGCGTGGCCGTAAATGCCGAAGGTGTCCATGCTCTGGGAGTGGCCCACCAGGCCCTTCACCTCCCCGGCGGGCAAGGTCTTGGCCACGGAAACGAAGGTGTGCCGCAGCTCGTAAGGGGTTGTTTTCGTCATGGCGTTGGATTCGCAATACTTCTGCCAGCGCTCCCGATAGGCGGTGGGGCTAGGCAGGTCAAATACAAGGCCAGTCCTGCTGGGGTACTCTCGGGCCTGGGCCTCCAGCTCGTTGAGTGCCAGGTCTGTGAGCACAAAGCTGCGCACCGCGTTTTCGTTCTTTCCCCGGGTCTCCTCTCCGAACACATTCACCGACCGGCGGACGAACACCCGTACCCCGTCCACGTCCTCCCAGCGCAGACCCCGCAGTTCCCCAGGCCGCAGACCTGTGAGCACCTGGAAGCGGTAGGCGTGAATGTATTCCTCCTTCACCCGCTTGCCCTTGTAGATCGTGGTATCCACGGCAAAGAGGGTTTGCAAGTCTTTGGGCTGGAGCACATTCTTCCCCTTAAGCCTGGCAGAGGCAGGAATGTGCACATCGTCGGGGAAATAGGCGGTCTTTTTGTTGCGCCGCGCCCACTTGAGAAACTTCCCGATCATGCCCCGGATATCCTGAATGGTCTTTTTCGACCGGCCCAGGGCCGCCGCTTTATCCAGCACTTTTTGCACGTCCCCGTCGCAGAGGTTGGCAATCCTCTTTTGGCCCAGGTGGGGGACGATCCAGTTTTTGCCGATGCTGTGCACGTGGTTGTACTCTGTGGTGCTGCACAACTCTTTCTGTTCCTGCTGGAACTGCCGGAAAGCGGCCTCCACCCTCTCCCCCGTGGCGGTGATCCCGCTCTCTAACCAGGCGTCGGCCTTGGCGTTGGCCTCCCGCTGGCCGGTGCGCCCTGGGGTGGAGCTGTAAAAGCTCCGGCGCTTGCCGTCCATCTGCACGTTGATTTGCCAGCGATGGTATTTATCGCTCCAGACGGCGGTGTTGGTGCGTTTGGTGGGCATGTGCGAAACCTCCTTTCTGTGGTTGGTGAAAACAGTTTACCCTTTCCCACCGTCTTTCTCCTCTGTGTCCGGGGTGGGTGTTTCCTCTGGGGGATGCTGAAGCAAGGTGTCAGGATTCACAAAAGGTGCCGCATGCCAGGGCTCCGTGGCTTTCGGTTTTGGTACAGGTTCCTGCTGGTAATCCGCGATTTTTCCCAAGTCTTGCAGATAGGCCGCCAGCTTTTCCTGGCCCTGTTCGTTGAGCTGGGGAAAATACTGGCGGAAAACCTCAGCGAAGCTGCCGCTGGATACCGCAGTGAGATCGATATAAATGCTATCCATTCGATTCCAGTATAATTTGCGGTGATACTCTTCGTCATCCTCCCGATCCTGAGGAGACATCTTCTCCCAAAATTCCTTCTTTTTGTCTCCCAGGGCCAAATCGAAAAATGTAATGCCCAGGGCGTTAGCGATCTTAAAGAGGAGTCCGGTAGAGGGGTCGCGTTCGTTTTTCTCGTAGCGCTGGACGCTGTTTAGAGAAACGCCAATACGCTGGGCCAGTTGGGCCTGAGTGAGGCCAGCCAGCTTGCGGTGGTAGCGGATTTGGTGTCCGTATTGGATCCGATCTTGGTTTTTGCCCATTTGGGTGCACCTCCTGGTTTTATCCTATCACAAAAACACCCGTTCGGCAATATTATTTTGCAAATTTACGGCCAAAGTCTTGACTATACCACCAAACGGTGGTATATTAAGAATGTAATCAACCCAATCGGTGGTATTTTGAAGGAGGTGAATTGTGGTGAGATTAGACCGTGTGAATCTGATTGCCGAAATGGCAAGGAAAACCATGACTCTGGCGGAGTTGGCAGAAAAGTCCGGCGTCAATGTATACACTATCAGCGGCGTGCGCAACGGCAAATCCTGCACCCAGGAAACAGCCGCCAAGCTGGCAAAGGGCCTGGGCGTACCGCTTGAAACCATCTTAGAAAAGGAGGCGTAACCTTGATTTACTTAACGGACAAGCTGGCCGTAACGGCAGACGGCGAGTGCTACATGGTGGGCAAGCCTGCGCAGCGGCGCGGGAAGGGCGTTGAATTGAGAAACCCGAGATATTACTCCACCCTGGCCCAAGCGGTGCGTGCCGCCGTCTCTGCCACGTTGCGCCAAAAGGTGGCAGAGAACGAAATCACCACCCTGCAAGAGTTCATCCGCCAGGAAAAGGCCTTGCAGGAGCACTTTACAAAGCTGTTGGAACCCTTGGAACATTGACTTTTGGAAAGCGAGGTTATGAACATGGCAAAACGCAAGTACGCAAAGTTAAAGGCACTGATGTATGAAAAAGACGTGCGGCAGATCGACCTGGAGCCTATTATTGGTCGGAAGATTGCGTATATCTCCACGCGGTTAAACGGCAAAGAGCCCTGGAATACCCAGGAGATGCAGGCTATCGGCCAGCTGCTGGAGATCCCCCGGGAGCAGTGGCTGGACTACTTTATCGACCAGGCATGACCGCCGCTTTTCAGAGAGAGGCGGTGATAGATTGCAGTTTGAGGAATTTTTAAGCCTGCTGGACGGGGTGAAGCGCAGCGGGAGCGGGTACTCTGCCAAATGCCCTGCCCATGAGGACAAGGTGTCCAGTTTGTCCGTGAGACGCGGGGAGGACGGCAGGATATTATTTAAGTGCCATGCCAGATGCACTCAGGAACAGGTGGTAGCCGCTATGGGCCTCACCATGAAGGACTTGTTCCCCGATGGGGACAGGCCCCGTGTTGACCGGCCACGGCAAGGGAAAAAGCCCGTCTCCGCCCCGAAAAAGCCCAATCCCGCCCCAAAAGAGCTCCAAAAAAAGGTGGTAAAGCAGGAGTGGGTGAACAACGGCCAGCCTGTGGCCCGTTACTCCTATACTGACGAACAGGGGAACGAGCTGGGGGCAAAGCTCCGCAAGGAGTATTGGGAAGTGTACCAGGACGGGACACGGAAGCGGGGCAAGGACATGAGGTGGGAACACCCGATCCCCGCCGGTGTGACCATCCCGCCCTACCACCTGCCGGAGCTGGTGAAAGCGGATACCGTGTTCCTGGTGGAAGGGGAAAAGGACGTGGACAACCTGCGCGCCCAAGGCCTGGCGGCTACCTGCGCCCCCAATGGGGCAGGGGGCGGCAGCAAGTGGCGGGACACATACACTCCCTACTTTACGGGGAAAACCGTGTACATCTTGCAGGACAACGACCAGATCGGCAAGGAATTTGCCCAACTGGAGGCGGAGAAGCTCTTTCCCGTGGCAAAGGAAGTGAAAGTCTTGGACCTGCGGGAGCTGTGGCCGGAGCTGCCGGAAAAAGGGGACATCTCCGATGTGATGGAGCACATGGGGGCCGCGGAGGCCCTGGCCCAGCTGCTGGAGCTGGCCGAACGCGCGCCGGGGTGGGAGCCGGGGCCGGTGGAGGGGGCCAAGGGAGAAGCGGAAACTCCTGCATGGTGCGGAACCAAAGGAGTAAACGAATCCGCTTTTTGCAACGCTTTTCGAGAAAAATACGGGGACCTGGTGTGCATCAACGGGGTGTTCTATGATGAAAACGGTGCGGTAGAGCGGGACAGGCTCTTGCAGCGAATCACTGAGGAGCTTTCCCCTTATGTCACCACTCGGCTGGCACAGAAAGCCAGGGACCTGCACGCGGCCCTGCGCAGCTTCTGTTACCAGGAGGAACCCCTGCCCGATCCAACCCGCATACAAGTGAAGGGCGGGTACGTGACCGTAGATGGAACATTTTTCTCAGACAGGGGGATCACCCGAAACCGGCTGCCAGTGGAGTACGACCCAGCAGCAAAGCCTCCGAAAGTGTTTCTAGACTACGTGAACGCCCTGCTAGAGCCAGAGGACGTGCGCACTCTGCAAGAGTTTTTAGGCTACTGCCTGGTGCCGACCACCAAAGCGCAAAAAATGTTGTTTCTTATCGGCAGCGGTGGAGAGGGGAAAAGCGTGCTGGGGGCAGTGTTGGCTGGCCTATTCGGCCCATCTATGACCGCCGGAAGTCTCCACAGTCTGGAGCAAAACCGCTTCGCCTTAGCGAATCTAGAGGGGAAGCTGTTGTTTCTAGACGAGGATATGGGTGTTTCTGCCACCAGGGAGAGCCAGACGCAAAAGCGCCTGGTGACAGCCAATGCACCGCTTTCCATCGAGCGCAAAGGGGAACAACCGGTGCAGGCACTGCTTTACTGCCGCCTGTTGGCGTTCGGCAACGTACCTTTTTCCACTCTCTACGACCATAGCGAGGGAGCTTTCCGGCGGCGGATCATCCTTACCACCCGCCCGAAAGAACCGGGGCGCAAGGATGACAAGGACCTGCCTTCGAAAATACTGGCGGAAAAAAGCGGGGTATTCAACTGGATGCTGGAGGGCTTAAAGCGGCTTATCACAAATGAGTGGGAGTTTACCATCAGCCAGCAGGCCCGGAAAAATCTGGAGGAGAGCAAGCGGGACAGCTTCAACCTCCTGGGGTTTTTGGAGGATGAAAACGCCGTGCGGTTGGGGGACCTCTCCAAGTCGATCACCAATAACGACTTGTACAGCGCTTACGTGGCATGGTGCGGTGCAAACGGTGAAAGCCCTGTCAAACAAAAGACCGTGATCTCCCACTTGAAAGGAGAAGAAAAGCGGCTGGGCATCCGCTATACCAACACCGCCAGGGATGAAAAAGGTCGCCGCGTCCGTGGGTTTGACGGCATCCAGGTGGTAGAGAAAGGGTATATCTACGCAAATCACATTTAATTTGTACACGTGGTACACGTTCGGTACACGTTGTTTTTGCCGATGTGTACCGGGAAAATCCAGCTATTATGCGGGCTGGAGGCCTGCCGGTACACGTTGTACACGAAAATGGCGAAATTTCTTATATATACATACCTGTTCCCGGTTCTTTCTAGCATACTTTACCCTTGTGTATCTCGCTGTTCCCTATATATAAGAAATTAAGAAAGAAGTGTACCATGTGTACCAGCCCAGTATTTATGCGGGCTTGCGGGTGATTTTTAATGTGTACCGGAAGTGTACCATGTGTACCATGTGTACCAAAATTGCCGCGGAAGGAGGTGATCCCATGCGATATACCGAGGAGGAACGGGCGCTGCTCTCCAATCCCTACTGCCCCATGATGATGGCGGGCAGCGGCCACTGTGTGAAAGGCCAGTGCGCCTGGTGGGACTATGTAGAAGAGCGGTGCGCCGTGCACTCTATTGCCCAGATACTGGGCAGGATGCAGGAGGAAATGAAAATCAGCAACGGGGGCTAAACGTCCCGGAAAGGAGCAACCAACATGACAAGCACAACGAAAAGAGCGGAGATCAGGCAGATCGCCACCGCAACCGTGGAGCTTGAACCCGCCCAGCCCGGGGAAGTGTACCGGCTGGCGGGCCAGGACTACCCGGTAACAGCCCGGGTGAAGATGCAGGGCGGCCTAAACGTGCCCCTGGTGGACTTGCCCATGATGAGTGACTACACCCGGCAGCTGGGAGCCCTGAAAAGCCGCCTGGAACACCCGGAAGTGTACGCCCAGTTCGAGGACGTGGAGGAAACCGTGGCCCGTCTGCGTCAATGGCTGGCGGAGAACAAACCAAAAGGAGGAACCCTGTAATGGCCCAGACAAAAGAAAGAGCGCCCCTGGAAGCGGCAACTTCCAAGAGCGCAAATGTAGAACATAACCAAGGACAGGATACCACAAAGCAGGCCCGGCTGCAAGGCCCAAAATATCCGAACCTGCTGGCAATTAGCCAGGGCGGAGGGGCTTCTATCTGCACAATGGCCGGGTGGATCAACGCCACCGAAGAGGTCTTTTACAAGATCATCTGGGGCAAGGAACCCCTCTACCTGGACGAGGCCAAGGCCCTTTCCCGGTATCTGGGGCGGCCCCTGGACTACCTGCTTTCCCCCACCCTCACCACGACAGACCCCAAAGACCCCCGGCAGCGGGAAGAAATGCAGAAAGCCGTGGAGGAAATGGGGAAGATTTTGGAAGCCCTGGGGCCTAACCCTGGCCACGCCTACCTGTGGGCCTATCAGACCTTACGGCAGGCCCTGGTGGAGCCTGTGACCCTGGCCCGATACTTAGCGGCCTTGGACTGGATGAAGTTCGCAAAGAGCACAGTACAGGCCGAGAAAACAAAGCGGAGATAAAAAAGAGCCGCCCCAACCCCTGGGACAGCCCACCTCTTAGGACTATTTTACCAGAGATGGGGGCGGCAGTCAATGACAAACGAACAGCTTGCTTTGGACGTACAGGACGGGAACCGGGCGGCGCTCACGGAATTGTGGGGCGCTGTCCGGCCCTTGCTGTTTTCGCTGGCCTGGAAGTTCTACATCCGCCAGGGGAAAGAGCGGTGCGCCCAGCGTGGGGTGGCCTTAGAGGACTTGCAGCAGGAAACCTTCTTTGCCCTGTGTGACGCTGTGCAGGCGTACAAACCCGAGAAGGGCTACCAGCTCACCACCTACTTGCATTACGCCACAGAGAACCGTTTCCGGGCCTGTATAGGTGTTCTTGGTAAGGCGGACGCACTGAACCACGCCGACCGCTTAGAGCGGCCCATTCCTGGGGATGAGGAAGGGCGGGAACAGGGAGACACCCTCCCAGACGAGGAAGCGGAAGCGGCCCTCTTTGCTGTGGATGATAGGCAAGAACAGGCCCATTTCCACAACGTGTTAGAGCAAGCCCTGGGGGAGCTGTCCGTGGTGCAAAGCGCTGTGCTGCGGCACCGGTTCACCCAGCAGCATACCCGCCAGCAGACGGCCCAGGCACTGCATATCACGCCCCAGGAGGTACGCCGGGAGGAGGCCCGGGCCTTGCAGCTTCTCCGGGGGAAGCCTGCTGTTCTGGCGCTGAGAACAGACTTCTTGGAGGGCGCAGCCTATCACGGGACGGGGTGGTTTTCCTGGTATTACGAGCAGGGAAGCGTGGAGGAAAGGCTGGTGGAGTGCAAGCGGTCCTGGACGCATTAGGCGAACAATAGTTCCGAGCGGATTGTCTGTCGCGGGTCCTTTCCGCGGGAAAAGGGAAAGTGGCTCTGCGACCCCGCAAAACACCTCCGATTTTGGGGTGAAAAAAGTGGGAAGTCGTTTTCCTTTTCCCAGCCTATATCGGCTCCCCCCCCCATCGAAAAAAGCCGGGCTGTCTGGAACCGCTTTACTCGTGGTGTTCCTGGACATTCTGGAAAGCTCACGCATACACGCGCGCAAAGGCCTGTAGAAGCCCGGGAAAGGCCCCTCACCCCGCATGAGAGGGAACGGACACGCCCAGCCAGGAAAGGCCCCTTGCCGCACCGGAAATGCCGAAAAACGCCGACAAAAAAAGGATTCGTTGGCATTGTATGGGCTGCCCAAAGCGCACAAAATCTCGCACATAAAAAAGATTTCGTTACCACGGTATCCCCCCACCCTGCGAAGGCCCAGGGAAACACCCCGGGGACCGGCGAGGGGCGTCGTGTATAAAAACCGGGCGATTCTCTGGGAAAGGGGAGCCCCCCTCCCTTTGGCCCCTGGCTGTTCACCACGGAGACCGGCGGGTGGAGACACTTCCAACTCTGGCGGGTTTTGTTGTAAAGGGGGATGCTTTACACAATTCCGCTTTCCCTTGCAAAAAGAAAAGGGCCGTGGTACAATGTCCACGACCCCACATGGGTTGCCCTTGTGTTTGCTTGCTGGCTGGCGCAAGGGCTTTTTTCATGCCACGATGAAGCGGCGGGTGGTGCTCTGGGTGGT
>DXIW01000048.1 GCA_019112625.1 Candidatus Acutalibacter stercorigallinarum
GCCCTGGGCTTTCCCAGCTGCCGCAGCCGTTCCGCCGAGGTGCCGCCCATACACTGGTACAGAGGGTCTTTGTCCCCGTCCCGCTTTTTGGCCTGCACCGCCTGGCGCAGCTCCCCGGACTCCGCCTTCCGGCAGAGCTCCAGCAGCTCGGCAATATCCAGGTAGATGTGGATGTTGTCGGTCTGCCGCTGGCCGGCGGGGCTGTGCAGGTCGTAGGCCACAAAGGCCAGGTGCGCCTTGTCGATGGAGAACACATCGTTTAAGCTCTCCACAAAACAGCCGCGGGCGTCTTTGCGGATGATCTGGTTGCGGTTCCGGTCCTTGCTCATGGTTCCGCCTCCACCTTCTCCCGAAGCCCGGCAACGAAGTGCCGGACCGCTTCCATGTTCTTCCGGAACTGGGGCAGAAACTCCCCTTGGAGAGAGTAGTCCAGATAGAGCCGCTGGTAGACCATTGGCCTCACCAAGACGGCGGTTGCGATCTCACTGACCTGTTCCAGGTCCCGGAAGCTCTCACAGAGGAACATGGCCCCCTGCTGCCATTCCAGGAAGAACGGGTCGTCCACGGGAATGTGGAAGCTCCCCAGCCACTCCCGCACGGTGTGGGTCTCCGACTGGTCGCCGCATCCGGGCGGGTCAAACAGGTAGTCGATGTCGGACGGCTCTCCGCTGCCGGTTCCCCGGTCCACCCGAAGTGCCCTGCCGATGGGATACATGGCGCACACCGTTGGTTTGGCCTCGTGGATGCGGCACTTGCCCCGCACCAAAAAGGGGCAGTGGTGATCCTCCCCCTCCGGCAGCAGGCGCACCAAAGGCATCCGGGAATCCGGGCCGGTGTACACCTCACAGTAGTGGATGACCACGTCCTTGGGCGTCTACCCCAGGTGTTTCGCCATGCGGAACAGGTCCTGGGGATTGAGGAGAATATCTTCCCGGTGGACGCAGCATTTCCCGCACTGGACACAGTGGAATGGAAAGGGCTCGTCCGGCCCTATTTTGAAGCTGTCGTAATGGTCTACGATATATTTTAATCTTGGGTCCATCCTGGTCCCTCCCTTGAGGATTCTGCCCGGTAGGGCTGGTAGTAGGCGGTATCCGCCTCATCACTGCGATAGGCGCCGATGCAGACCTGTCCATCCCGCTCTGGGTTGTACTCGGCGAAACAGATCAGCTCCACAGGGCCGCCTTGCTTTTGCAGATACAGGCTGATGCCGGGATAGTCTTCCTGGGTAAAGGCTACCGCCGTTAAGCGGCTGCCGTCGTCGCTGAACAGGCTGAGATAACTGCCCTCCCGCACCCAAGGGGCGATGGCGGCCAGCATCTCCCGCATTTCGGAGAGGATACACCCCTCCACTTTCACGTCCACGATGTTGCCCTCCCTGTCCATGGGGAAGCAGAACAGGGCGTCCGGAAGAAACCGCAGGCCGGCGGCCAAGACTTTCCCCGTGTGTTCCGTGGGAACAAAGAAGTCGCTGTTTGTCTTTTTGATGTACGAGCTCATGTTGCAGCCCCTTTCTGATAGGATTATAAAAACGGGGCAGCCAACGGCTCCCCGGAAAGAAAGTTGGGGGAGCCGTAAAGCTCCAATCTATATAAAAAAAGCGCCCAGAGATAATCTCTGAACGCTTTATGGCAAAGCCAAGAATGGGAGAAGGCGTCGCCTCTCCCCTTTTACTTTTGTGCCTCTCTTTCGAGGCAGAAGACGCAAAAAGCGCCAGAAAGCAAAACTCTCTGACGCTTTGTAACCGGAAACTGTCATTGCCTGGCGCTGTTTGCACTTGCAATGGAGAAACTATCTGAGATAACTATACCATGCCGGCGGGGAGATTGCAAGGGGTTCCTCTCTGCAAACCTTATTCTTCCGTTTCCAACAGAAAGATGTCCCCAAGGGGCACCCTCTCCCCCGCTTCCAGCAGCAGCACCCGCTCCACCAGGTCCAGGCGCTTTAAGCGGCCGGTGAGGGTGGCGTACTCTCCCCCCTCCTTCCGCTCATCGGGGAGAAAGTAGGTGACGGTGATCTCCGGGTGTTCCCCCTCGTGCTCCGCAAGCCAGGTGAGCTGCTCCTCCAGACGGCGGATGTCGCTGTCCGTAAGGCCCCGCCGGCTGCCGGTGAGCCGTCCCGTCTCCTGGATGACCGCCCCAAAGCCCGTCAGGGCGGCGAAGGGGGAAAACTGGGCCGCCCGCTCCTCCATGGACATGCGGGGGTGCTTTTTCGAGGTGGGATGGGGTAGGTTTACAATATCGTCGTAGGGGAAATTCGTATCCATAGCGCCTCCTATGCTGCTCCGCGTCACGCCTTATGCCCTCCGATGGTCTCGTTGCGCTCCCGGCCGGTTCGAAAGATGTGCTGTTCAGCCAGCCTCGTCCACAATCCCTACGCTGAAGGCTTCCGGATATTGTCCCATGACTTGTTCCAGAAATACCCTTTCTTTTTCAGCCGTGACCACTATTGCCATCTCCGTCCCATAATGCTCACTCCAGAGATTGTATAAATCATTCTCCACATGGATTGTAAAATACTTTGTCATCTTGTTGTATATGGTCTTGTCAGTGGGTTCTTCTGTCAGCCATTCTTTAAGCAAGCCGTCTGTGACAATCCCTTTGATGGACACCTCGTATGAATCCTCAGCGGAAACGCCATACCAAGAAGCGTTTTCTATCTCACTGATTTCTTCTCTCCAACAGCGAATTTCAAAGGAATCTCCTGCTCTGGCGAAGTGCCTCATGATTTTCTTCCACCATTGTGTAGAAACGCCATGGTCGATCATTTGGATGTCAAACCGAATCAAATTTTCACTCCCCTCGGCCATGCGGGAAATGCAGTTGCTCAGGTTGGTAGCCGTGGGGTTCAGCCGCCTCTCCCGCCGCTTGATTTTCGGAAAGCGCTACCGCCTTTGCCGCAGCTTCCAGTATTGGCAGGCGAATTTTACCAGCGCCACGGTGTAAAGGGCCAGCAGGCACAAAAACAGCGCCAGCAAAACCACGGTGTCCTCATGGGGGGAGATAAGGCCCTGAATCACGTAGGGGCACACAAGCAATAGCAGGATCACCAGCGCCGGCACCATCCGGCCCCAGAACACCCGCCGTACCAGCGCCAGGCGTGACTGGTCGTCGCAGAAGATCTCCTCGTCCCGGCCGCCCATCTGGGCCACCGCCTTGCGGAAGTAGCTGTACCCGGCGTAGTCCTGCAGATATTCCCAGCCGCAGTCTGCAAACAGCTGGACATACTCCTCCTTGTTGGCCAATCCTTCGGGGTTGTAGTCCAATTGGTACACCACGTCCTCCGGCTGGCAGCGGACAAAGTGGTAGCAATTGAAAAACGTGACCCGGTCCAGCTTCCATCCACGCTGGTGCTGGCGGCGCAGGTAGTCCTGTTCCTTTTCCCAATCGGCAATGGTAAACAGACGGACGGCTGCCTTTTTTTCTTTCATTGCTTCTTCGCCTCCTCCATATTGCGGTAAAGCCTGGCGATTCGTTTCATTTCCAGCCCGAGCACCTCTTGGCCCAAGGGCGTAATTTGGTAGAGCTTCCGTTTTTCCTCCTCCCGCATAAAGCGGATGAGCCCGTCCTTTTCCATCTTTGACAGGGTGCCGTACAGCGTACCCGGGCTGAGGAGAATCTCCCCGCCGGTCATGTCCTTTACCCGCTGGACGATGCTGTACCCATGGGCTTCCTCCCGCAGGCACAGCAAAATGTAAAACCCCGTCTCCGTCATGGGGACGTAGACCTTCCGGATGTGGGCGTCCATGGCTTTTCCTCTCTTCTCAAAGTATATATCGCAGTACGATAGATTACACCACGAGTATAGCACTGCGATACCCCCTTGTCAAGGGAATTTCCAAAAAAACTTGCCGCTCCCCCATAGCTACGGAATCCATATTCCCCGCGACGGGAACGGGTACCGCTGTTTATTTCTTGCACCAATCTCCGTGACGTGGTAAAATGCCGCTACGGGTGGTGATTTGCTGCCACCCACCTGATTTGTTGCTCAACATTCAGACGGCAAAGGCCCTCCTAAGGTGGGAGGGCCTTTGTTGTATCCTATTACGCTGAGCCTGAAGGACGCCCCAGCATCCGCTGGGGCGTCTCTTCTTTTCCTATCGCTATTCTGTCAGCAGCTTCTGGTCGAACCGCATAAGGATGTTCGTTGCCTGTTCCATGGCCAAATTCCTGCCGCTATGAGGATTACACCATCAGCTTAAACTTATCCCCGATGCACAGCTGCTGGCACAGGTAGCGGTTTTCGCCGCTGTCGTCCCACACGGTGCTGCGGATGGACAGCAGGGGGTAGCCCTTGGCCACGTCCAGGTACCGGGCCTCCTGGTAGCTGGCGAAGACGATCTCCAAAGTCTTCAGGGAGTGGGTGAACACCACCCCGGTCTGCTCCTTGACGATCTGGTACAGGGAGGCGTTGTTCAGGTCCTGGTGGAACAGGAAAAAGAACTTCTCCGGGAAGCGGGTGGTCTCCAGCAGCACAGGGACCCCGTCCGCCAGGCGGAGGCGCTCCACCACCAGCATCTGCTCCCCCTTTTTCAGGCCCAGTTCCTGGGCGGCCTCCTCGTCCGGGGGCTCCAGGGCGATCTTCACCGTTCTGGCCCCGGGGGCCCGGCCCATGCGCCGGCACATCTCCGTAAAGGAGAGAACGCTGGTCAGGTCCCGCTGGAATTTCTTGTCCGCCACAAAGGTGCCCTTCCCCGGTCGGCGGACTACCTCCCCACGCTGAGACAGCTCCTCCAGGGCCTTGCGCACGGTGACCCGGCTGACCCCGTACCGGCCGCACAGCTGGTGCTCGGTGGGCAGCTGGCTGCCGGGAGGGTACTCCCCGGCGCGGAGGGCATTGCGCAGCTCCTCTGCCAGCTGCTGGAACAGGGGCGTGGCGCTGGTGGTGTCGAGAGCCATGGCCATTCTCCTCTCTTGTCTTTTGATGGCGGGCGTTTTGTCATAGGACAAATCGCCCTAGTTGTATGCTATTATACGGGAAAAACCGCCCTTCGTAAAGGGGGGTGAGGAATTTTCCCTCTGAGCACGAAAAAATATTTTGGAGAAACCGCTTGCTCCCCGTTGACAAATGTATTACATTGTATTATTATTTTTGCAGACAGCAGGAAACTTCCTTTCCTGCCGCAATCTAAAAAAATATGAAGGAGCGAGCGTATCATGGCTTACAACTATCGGGACATTCCCCAGATCGTCCGGGAGATTCTTGCCGCCAAGGCGGAGGACGGCGGGGTGAAGAACGTCTACTTCGTGGGCTGCGGCGGCTCTCTGGGCGCATTGTACCCCGCCAAGGTCTTTGTGGAGCGGGAGAGCCTGGGGCTGAAGACCGGGTGGATCAACAGCAACGAGTTTGTCCACAGCACCCCCAAGGACTTCGGGAAGAACTCTGTGTTGTGCGTGGCCTGCCACGCCGGCAACACCCCGGAGACCGTGGCCGCCGCCAAGCTGGGCAGGGAGTCCGGCGCCGCCGTGGTGCTGCTCACCTACCAGGAGGAGTCGGAGATCGCCGCCTTTGCCGACTACCTGGTGCTCTACTCTTTTGACAGCTCCAGCTCCGCCCACACCGGGGACATGGACTACGCCGGGGAGAAGACCCAGTGCGCATTGCAGCTGGCGGTGGAATTGGTCAACGGCACCGAGGGCTACGAGCACTACGACGCCTTCTACCAGGGGGTGGAGCGCATCGGGGGCATCATCCGCAAAGCCCGGGAGCAGGTGGCGGACCGGGCCAAGGCCTTCGCCCAGGAGTACAAAAACGACAGCTTCCTGTACACCATGGGCAGCGGGGCCTCCTGGGCCTCTGCCTACATGGAGAGCATCTGCATCTTCATGGAGATGCAGTGGATCCACTCCGCCTGCATCCACACCGGGGAGTACTTCCACGGCCCCTTTGAGGTCACCGACTGCAACGCGGGCTTTGTGGTGCAGATCGCCGAGGGCTCTGACCGGGAGCTGGACGAGCGCTGCCTGCGGTTCTTAAAGAAGTACGCCAAGCGCTTCGAGGTGCTGGACGCCAAGGAGCTGGGCCTGTCCACCATCGCTCCCTCTGTGGTGGATTACTTCAACCACTCCCTGTTCAACAACGTCTATCCCATCTATAACGCCGCCCTGGCGGAGGCAAGGCAGCATCCCCTGAGCACCCGGCGCTACATGTGGAAAGTAGCGTACTGATGGACCGGGAAGATCTGGCCATTTTGGCCGTGGGCGACAACGTGGTGGACAAGTACCTCTCCCGGGGGAAGATGTACCCCGGGGGCCAGTGCGTGAACACCTGCGTCTACGCCCAGGAAAACGGGGTCCGGGCCGCCTACCTGGGGGTCTGCGGGGAAGGGGCGGAGGCCCGGCTCATCGAGGACACCCTGAATGCCAAGGGCATCGACCACAGCCGCTGCCGGTACATACCAGGGGAAGGGGGCTTTGCCCTGGTCACCCTGCAGGACGGGGACCGGGTGTTTCTGGGGTCTAACAAAGGCGGGGTGGCCCGTACCCACCTGCTGGAGCTCACCCAGGAGGATTTGGCCTACGCCCAGGGCTTCTCTTTGGTGTACTCCAACTGCAACGGCTTCGCGGACCGGGAACTGCCTAAGCTCAAAGCTGCGGGGATCCCCATCGCTTTCGATTTCTCTGACCGTTGGACCCCGGATTACCTGCAGGCCACCCTGCCCTGGGTGGACATCGCCCTGCTGTCCTGCTCCCACCTGCCTGCCGGGCAGCGGGAGCAGGCTTTGGACCAGGCGCTGCGCCTGGGGGCCAAAATCGCCGTGGCCACCGCCGGGCAGGAGGGCTCTTGGGTGAAGTGGGAGGGAAGGCTCTTTCACGCCCCCGCCGCCCAGGCTGCCCAGGTGGCGGACACCATGGGCGCGGGGGACGCCTACTTCGCCGCCTTTCTCTGCTCCCTGCTGCAGACCGCCGGGAAAGAGGGGCTGTTCGCCCGGGACCTTTCCCAGCGCATCCCCCAGGCCATGGAGCAGGCCGCGGCCTACGCCGCCAAGACCTGCGCCCTGGAGGGGGCCTTCGGCGGCGGCGTCCCCCTGGCAGGGCGCACGGAGCTGACCCCACTGGAAAAGGACTTGTCCCTATGATTTCCTGCGTATTGTTTGATTTTGACGGCGTCATCGCCGACACCGAACGCTCCAACGGAGACTACCTGGCCCAGGCCCTGGCCGCCTTCGGCATCCCTTTTACGGAAGAGGACCGGCTGTCCCTCATCGGCACCAACGGCGCGGGGACCCTGGACCGCTTCCTCCAGCGGGCGGACCCGCCTGTCACCCGGGAGCAGCTGGCCCAGGTGCGGGAGGGCCTGGGCAACACCTACGAGGACAGCCCCCTGTCCCCCCAGCCTGGCCTGCGGGAGTGGCTGGAGGAGCTGAACCGGCAGGGAATCCGCACCGGGGTGGTGTCCTCCACCTCCACGAAATATATCGTCACCGCCCTCAACCGCATGGGCCTTACCGGGCAGTTCCAGGTCATCGTCTGTGGGGACATGGTGCGGCGGCCCAAGCCCGCTCCCCACAGCTACCAGCTGGCCATGAGCCTGCTGGGCCTCTCCCCGGAGGACTGCCTGGCCATCGAGGACTCCCCCACCGGTATCCGGGCCGCCCAAGCGGCAGGGCTGCGGGTGGTGGGCTACAAAGGCGGCTCGGTGGAGCAGGAGACAGGCAGCGCCAGCTGGGAGGTCCGCTCCTTTCAGGAGATCAAGGCTCTGCCGCCCTTTCTGAGGTAGGCGTTCCATGCGCTTTTCATCAGCGGGGGCAAAGATCTGGCCTCCCTCATAAAAAAGGCCCTTTCCGAAGAAAGGGTCTTTTTGCTATCTGCTAAGTTGATCGGCTTTTTCTGGCGCGGGAAAGGGGCCTATGGCCCCGCGCCATTTTTCCATCCTCAATACAGCTTCGCGCCGGCGGGGATGTGGGGGTCTACCATCAGGAGATGGAGGCGCTCCTCCCCTTCCTCGTGGTGGACAGTGGAGATCAGCATGCCTTCGGAGTCGATGCCCATCATCTTGCGGGGGGGCAGGTTGGTGATGGCGATGCAGGTCTTGCCCACCAGGGTCTCGGGCTCGTAGTAGTCGTGGATGCCGCTTAAAATGGTGCGTTCCTTGCCGGAGCCGTCGTCCAGGGTAAACTTCAACAGCTTCTTGGATTTGGGCACCGCCTCGCAGGCCAGCACCTTTACCGCCCGGTAGTCGGACTTGGCGAAGGTCTCAAAGTCCACGAAGTCAGCGAACAGGGGCTCGATCTCCACCTTGGAGAAGTCGATGGGGCCCTCTGCTTCCACGGGGGCGACGGGGACAGAAGTTTCGTCCCTCTTCTCCCCCTTGGGCAGGTCCAGAGGCTTCATGGTGGGGAACAGGATGACCTCCCGGATGGTGTCGGAGTTGGTGAGCATCATCACACAGCGGTCGATGCCGATGCCCAGGCCGCCCGTGGGGGGCAGGCCGTACTCCAAGGCGTTGAGGAAGTCCTCGTCCATCATGCCGGCCTCGTCGTCGCCCTTAGCCCGCAGCTCCACCTGCTTCTGGAACCGGGCCCGCTGGTCGATGGGGTCGTTGAGCTCGGAGAAGGCGTTGCCCATCTCGCTGTGGCAGATGAACAGCTCGAACCGCTCGGTGAGCCGGGGGTCCTTGGGGCTGCGCTTTGCCAGAGGGGACACGTCCACCGGGTGCATGGTGATGAAGGTGGGCTGGATGAGCTTCTCCTCCACCTTCTGGTCAAATACTTCGTAGAGGGCGTTGCCCCAGGTGGGGTCCGCCGTGGGGGGCAGCTCGACGCCAATGGACTTGGCCGCGGCCACGGCCTCCTCGTCGCTCCCAATGGCCATAAAGTCCAGGCCGGTATACTGCTTCACCGCCTCGTGCATAGGCAGCCGGGGCCAGCCGGGGGTCAGGTCCAGGTCCTCCCCCTGCCAGGTGAGCTGGTAGCTGCCCAGCAGCTCCTTGGCGGCAGAGGAGAGCAGGTCCTCGAACAGGTCCATCATATCGCTGAAATCGGCGTAAGCCTGGTAGAGCTCCACCGTGGTGAACTCCGGGTTGTGCTTGGGGTCCATGCCCTCGTTGCGGAAGATGCGCCCCAGCTCGTACACCCGGTCCAGCCCGCCCACGATCAGCCGCTTTAAGGGCAGCTCTGTGGCGATACGCATATACATATCGATGTCAAGGGTGTTGTGGTGGGTGATGAAGGGGCGGGCCGTGGCGCCGCCGGAGATGGTGTTGAGCACCGGTGTCTCCACTTCCATATAGCCTCTGGCGTCCAGAAAATCCCGGACGAACTTGATGAACCGGGAGCGCAGCACGAAGGTCTGCTTTACCTCGGGGTTCATGATCAGGTCCACATACCGCTGGCGGTACCGGGCATCGGTATCCTTTAAGCCGTGGTACTTCTCGGGCAGGGGCAGCAGGGATTTGGACAGGAGGGTAACTTTCTCCACCCGCACGGACATCTCGCCCCGCTGGGTGCGGAACACCACGCCCTTTACGCCCAAAATATCGCCGATGTCGAATTTCTTGAACCGGTTATACTCTTCCTCATCCATCTCGTCCTTGCGGGCGTAGAGCTGGATGCGGCCGGTGCGGTCCTGCAGGTCGCAGAAGGACACCTTCCCCATGCCCCGCTTGGACATCATCCGCCCGGCGATGGACACGGGCTGGCCCTCCAGGGCGTCGAAATTGGCCTTGATGTTGGCGCTGTCGTTGTCCGCTTCATATTTGGTGATTTGGAAGGGGTCGTTGCCGCTCTCCTGCAGCTCCTTCAGCTTATCCCGGCGGATGCGCAGGATCTCCCGAAGGTCCTGCTCCCCCTCCGCCTGGGGTCGGTTTTCCTTATTTTCCGCCATATTCTTCGGTCCTTTCCTTCCCATCTCCGGGGAACCCTTTAGCGGGAGATGGTGATGATCTGATATTTAGAGATACCGGCAGGGGTCTCCACGTCTACGGTCTGGCCTACCTTGGCGCCGATGAGG
Organism: Candidatus Acutalibacter stercorigallinarum; assembly: GCA_019112625.1. Taxonomy (GTDB): domain Bacteria; phylum Bacillota; class Clostridia; order Oscillospirales; family Acutalibacteraceae; genus Acutalibacter; species Acutalibacter stercorigallinarum. The sequence continues at coordinate 9,951 of DXIW01000048.1, forward strand.
GCCTTGCCCACAGCGGACTCGTCGGAGATTTTCCCCCCCCTGGGGTCGGCCTCGTTGGAGCCTACGATCTTGAAATCCCGGGTGGATTTCCGCCCGGCGGCGGTCTCGATCTCCACCTCGATCTTGGAGCCGATATGGACGGTCTCGTTGTTCAGCTCGCTCTCGTTGATGACCACGGCGTTTTTCAGCATGACCTCCACATCGGCGATGCGGGCTTCCATGATGGCCTGGTCGTTTTTGGCCTCATCGTATTCGCTGTTCTCGGAGAGGTCGCCGAAGGACAGGGCCACCTTGATCTTCTCGGCCACTTCCTTCCGGCGCACCGTCTTCAGGTACTCCAGCTCTTTCTCCAGGGCCTGCAGGCCCTCTTCCGTTACGAAAAACTGTCTCTCTGCCATAGCTCGTTTCATCCTTTTCTCAAGCGGCCGCGGCGCGGCCAAGTCATTGTATCATTATAATAAAAGCGGGCGTCCTTGTCAACGCAGAAGTGCGGGAGACGCGGAAAACCGCGCCCCCCACACAAAGTGACAGGTCATAAAAGGGCCGGGTCACACAATGGCGTCCTCGCCCTCCCGCTTCAGGTACCGGCCGATGGAGATGGCGCCGCCCAGAATGCCGAAGCACATGCCGGCGACGATATACCCCAGGTACAGCCACCCCACATAGGGGTGGATATTCACAAAGGTGAGGAAGGGCACAATGCCGTAGGCCACTTCCACCGCCTTGTCGTAGGCGAAGTACAATACCGTGGCGGAAATCACGCCGGAAATGACGCCGATGACCACGCCCTCCACGATAAAGGGCAGCCGCACAAAGCTGTTGGTGGCGCCCACCGACTTCATGATATTGATCTCCATCCGGCGGGAGAACAAGGTCACCTTTACCGTATTGGCGATGATGAACAGGGAGACGATGGCCAGCAGCGCCAGGATGCCGATGCTGCAGATGCGCACCAGGCGCTCCATGTTGCTGAGCATGCTGGCTACCTCCTGGTAGTTGTTCACGTAGTCCACGCCGTCGATGGACTCGATCTGGGCGGCGGTGGCACTGTACTGGCTCAGGTCATCCATGGAGATGACATAGGAGTCGGGCAGGGGGTTATCCGAGCCCTGGAGGCCGTAGAACAGGTCGCCGCTGTCCTCGCCGGAGCTGCTGCTCCCCTGGTCCCCGCTCATGCTGTGGATGATGTCCGCCAGGGCGTCGTCCTTCTGGCGGAAGGAGCAGGTGGCCACGTTGTCGATCTGGCGGATCTCCTCGCCGATTTTCACAGCGGTCAGGGAGGGCACGTCCGCGTCCAGGAACACGGTGATGGAGTTGTTGCTCTCCACCGTGGCCATGACTGTGGACAGGTTCAGGGACAGCAGGCCCGCCACGCCGGTCATCAGCAGGCAGGCGATGAGCACGCCGATGGAGGCGATACTCATGGTCCGGTTTTTCCACAGGCTTTTCAGGCCCTCCGAAAACAAATATCCCAAACTGTGCAGGCTCATGGACGGTCCACCTCCTCGGCAGTGTCACTCTCCGAGGGGGCCTGCTCCCGCAGGACCTCCTCCGCGATCTCTTCGGCAGTGGCGGAGGGAGCCTCCGCCGCCGCCGGGGCGGCAGGCTGCTCCTGGGGGGCCACGTAGGTCTCCTCGTCGTTGTCGTACTCCGCGTAATCGTCGTCGTTCTCCACGGCGTCCGCCGGGTCCTCGTACTGCTCCGGCGGGGCGTAGGTGTCCTGCATCTCCGCGGTGTCCGCCACAATCTCACCGGAGTGGATCTGGATGATACGCTTGTGGAAATGCTTGACCAGGGCGTGCTCGTGGGTGACCATGAGCACCGTGGTGCCACGGCGGTTGATCTCGCTGAGCAGGTCCACAATCTCGAAGGACAGAGCCGGGTCGATATTGCCGGTGGGCTCGTCGGCCACGATCATGCTGGGGTTGTTCACCAGGGCCCGGGCCAGGCTGACGCGCTGCTGCTCGCCGCCGGAGAGCTCGGTGGGGTAATGCTTGGCCTTGTGCTGCAATCCCACCAGGCTGAGGATGTAGGGCACCCGTTTTTTGATGGACCGGGAAGAAGCCCCCACCACCCGCATGGCAAAGGCCACGTTGTCATACACGGTCATGTGGTCGATCAGGCGGAAATCCTGGAACACGATGCCCATCTTCCGGCGGATATAGGGGATTTTCCCCTTGCGGATGTGGGACACGTCCACCCCGTCTACGATCACCTGGCCGGAGTTGGGCCGCTCCTCGCACATGATGAGCTTGAGGAAGGTGCTCTTTCCCGCGCCGGAAGAGCCCACGATAAACACAAACTCACCTTTTTCCACGTTCAGGTTGATGTTGTGCAGGGCCTCGGTGCCGTTGTTATATACTTTCGATACATTGCGAAATTCAACCAAATGTATCCCTCCAGTCCATACGGTGGTTCTCAAGCAGGCCGCGGGCGCAGTTATACGCAACAGCACCCATCGGCATAGGTATTATACCAATGGGCGCTTCCTGCTATTTTCTTTTTTAGAATTAACTGTAACAATTCTGTAACTTCCCGGCAGAAAAACCCGCAAAAAAGCCTGTTTTTACGGACTTTGCCGCCGCCGGGCTCAGAATTTCACCGGGTTGTTGGACAGGTACTTCTTCACCATCAGGGCCACCTTAAAGACGATGGCGTCCTCAAACTCCCGCAGGTCCAGGCCGGTAATCTTCTTGATCTTCTCCAGGCGGTACACCAGGGTGTTCCGGTGGACGAACAGCTTCCGGGAGGTCTCGGAGACGTTCAGGTTGTTCTCGAAGAACCGCTGGATAGTGAACAGGGTCTCGTGGTCCAGCGAGTCGATGGAGCCCTTCTTGAACACCTCTTTCAGGAACATCTCGCACAGGGTGGTGGGCAGCTGGTAGATCAGCCGGGCGATGCCCAGGTTGTTGTAGCTGACGATGGGCTTCTCGGTGTCGAACACCTTGCCCACTTCCAGGGCCACCTGGGCCTCCTTGAAGGAGCGGGCCAGGTCCTTGATGCTGCTGACCATGGTGCCGATGCCCACGGTGCAGTGGGTGTAGAATTCGCTGGAGAGGGTGTCCACAATGGAGCTGGCCAGCTTGTCCAGGTCCTTCTCGTCGATGTTGGGCTTGATCTCCTTGACCAGGGCGATGTCGGTCTCGTTGATGTTGATGATGAAGTCCTTGTTCTTATCGGGGAACAGGTTCTGCAGCACATCGTAGGCGGAGATGTCGTTTTTGTCGGTGATCTTGATGAGCATGCACACCCGGCTCACGTCCGAGTCGAAATGGAGCTCGTGGCTCTTCAGGTAGATGTCCCCGGGCAGGATGTTGTCCAGGATCACGTTCTTGATGAAGTTCCCCCGGTCGTACTTCTCGTCGTAGTACTGCTTGATGCTGTTGAGGGACACCGCCAGAATGCGCACGAATTTCTGGGCCTCGGGGTCGTTGCCGGCCACGAAGACGGCATATTCCGGACGGGGCCGGTTGCCGAAGGATTTGTAGGAGTACTCGGCGGTTTGCAGCACCTCGGTGTTCGAGAACACCTCGGCGGCCGCCTCCTCGCACACCTCGCCGATCTTGCCCAGCTCGCTGCAGGCGATAATGACGGAGGACTCATCGATCACGCCGATGGTGCGGTCGATGGTATCCCGCATTTGATGGATGATCCCCTGGAACAATCTATTAGACATTGCTCTTCCCCTTTCTTTGCAGGGATACGGCTTCCCAAGCGGAACACCGCCCCGCCACCTTGGCGTAGAAAAAACTACACATCATTATTTTACATAAGAAACAGAGAAAATTCAACCTTTTTTTGAAAAAAGATTGCTTTTCTCACATCAGACAGCCCGCTAACAAAAACCAGGGGTACCCGAAAGTACCCCTGGCAAACAGGCAAGCGATTTTAGTTGAGGAAAGTCTTTTCGGTCTCTTTGTCGAACAGGTGCATCTTGTTCAGGTCGAAAGCGATCTGGCACTTGTCGCCGGACTTGGCGGTGGAGGTGGGCTCCACGCGGGCGGTAACAGCGCTGCCCTCGCAGTTGAGGTACAGGTAGGTCTCAGCGCCCATCAGCTCGGTGACTTCCACGTCGGCCGTGACATGGGCGCCGCCGACCTTGGCGATGAATTCGGGCTCGTCATGGACATCCTCGGGACGGATGCCGAACACGATCTCCTTGCCCACATAGTCGGCGATGGAGGTGCCCTCAGCCTTCTTGGCGGGCACTTTGATGGTGCACTTACCGAAGGTGACGGTGTAGTCGTTGCCATCCTTGCCCAGGGTGCCGTCGATGAAGTTCATCTGGGGAGAGCCCATGAAGCCGGCCACAAACTCGTTTACAGGGTAGTCATACAGGTTCTGGGGAGTATCGACCTGCTGGATGAAGCCGTCCTTCATGACCACGATGCGGTCGCCCATGGTCATAGCCTCGGTCTGGTCGTGGGTAACGTAGATGAAGGTGGTGCCCAGCTTCTTATGCAGCTTGGCGATCTCGGTTCTCATCTGGGCACGCAGCTTGGCGTCCAGGTTGGAGAGGGGCTCGTCCAGGAGGAAGACCTTGGGGTCACGGACGATGGCACGGCCCAGGGCAACACGCTGCCGCTGGCCGCCGGACAGAGCCTTGGGCTTACGGTCCAGCAGGTGGGAGATGTCCAGGATGCGGGCAGCCTCTTCCACGCGGCGCTTGATCTCATCCTTGGGGGTCTTGCGCAGCTTCAGGCCGAAGGCCATGTTGTCGTACACAGTCATGTGGGGGTACAGGGCGTAGTTCTGGAACACCATGGCGATATCGCGGTCCTTGGGGGCAATATCGTTGGAGAGGGTGTCGCCGATGTACAGCTCGCCCTTGCTGATCTCTTCCAGGCCGGCGATCATCCGCAGGGTGGTGGACTTACCGCAGCCAGAAGGCCCTACCAGGATGATGAACTCCTGGTCCTTGATCTCCAGATTGAAGTCGGAGACAGCGGTCACACCGCCAGAGTAGATTTTATAGATATTCTTTAGAGTTACGCTTGCCATTCAGAAATTCCTCCTGTTTCTACGCACCGCTGCCGGGAACCCCACAACGGACGATTTTTTATTGACATAAGTATAGCAGATTCCCGCGGGCCTGCAAATACCGCAATTACCCAAACTTTTTTCCCCTGGTTTATGGAGAACCCCTAAATGGCAAAAGCATGTGACCAAAGAACTTTTCCCTCTTTTAGGTAGAATCTCCAAAACACAAAAAACGGGCCCAGTTTCTGTGGATTTTCGACTTAGGAAAAGACGGAGGCGGCCTCCTCCTCGCTGAGCAGGCGGCACTCCCCCGGCCCCAATTCCGGGTCCAGCACCAGGCCGCCCACGGCCAGCCGCCTGAGCTCCAGCACCCGGTTCCCGGTGGCCTCAAACATCCGCTTCACCTGGTGGAATTTCCCCTCCCGGATCTCCACCAGGGCCACGGGCCTTCCCCCCTCCTCCCCGCTCCACAGCCGGGCCGGGGCGAATTGTAGCTCCCCCCGGCGGATGCCCGCGGCGAAGGCCTCCACATCCTCCTGGGTGACGGGGCGCTCTGTCACCGCCTGGTACCGCTTGTACACGTGGCTTTTGGGGACCAGCATCCGGTGGGCGAAGTCCCCGTCGTCGGTGATGAGCAGCAGCCCGGTGGTGTCCTTATCCAGGCGGCCCGCAGGGAACAGCCTCCGCCGCTGCAGGTCCGGGGGCAGCAGGTCCAGCACTGTGGGGGTGTGCTTGTCCTCTGTGGCGGAGAGCACCCCCGTGGGCTTGTTCATCATAATGTAGAGGTGCTTCCGGTAGGCCACCTCCCGCCCGTCCACAGCCACCCGGTCCAGGGCGGGGTCCAGCTTCTGGGCGGGGTCCTTTGCTGTCTGGCCGTTGACGGTCACCGCCCCGCCGCGCACCAGCCGGGCAGCCTCCTTCCGGCTGCCGATATTTTGTGACACCAGGAATTTATCCAGCCGTTCCACCGGCACTCTCCCCTTTCTCTATCCACGGAAAGCCACGGCGGGGTAAAACCCGGCCGCGGCTGCCGTATGTTCAATCGGTGGGGTACGCCTCCTCCGGGAGGGGTTCCCCCGCGGTGGACTCCACCGCCTGGCTCGCGGCGCTTTCCACCTGGCTTGCCTGTTCCGCCGCGGAGCTCCCTCCCCCTTCGCCGGGGGCGCTCTCCGCCTGGCTCACTTCCGGCTGGCTCTCCTGGGCGGCGCTGCCGGTCTCGCCGTAGCGGGCGCTGTCCGGGGCAAAGCCGTGCATAAAGCCGTCGATCTCCCCGCAGGCCACGTCGCCGCCGATGATAAGATCGCCCTGGACCAGGAGGGTGGCGTACACCTCGTCCTCCTCCGGGTAGTTGGTGATCTTATACTTATATTGGGTGCAGACCTGCCCGGCGTAGGGCTCCAGGTCGAACCCCTGGGCCTTCTGCATGGCGTTGTAAGCGGTGTACACGTCGCTGAACTCCGCGGGGATCATCACCTCACGGGTCTCGGCGGCCTGGGGCTCCACCTGCCAGCCAAAGGACTGGAGGAAGGCCACCCGCTGTTCCTCGGTGCCCCCTAAGATCTCCTTCTGCTCCGCCTCCGGGCCGCCCCGCAGGAAGAGGCAGGCGCCCACCACAATCACAGCCAGCAGGAGGAAAGCCAGGATGCGTTTCTTGTTCGCTTTAACTGATACGACCATCTTCCACCGTCCCTCTCTGTTTGTTCCTGTGGCATAGATATGAGGGAGGCGGGACAGATATGAACCCTTTCTAGGAAAGGGGGAGCTCGCTGGGGTCCACGAAACAGAGCTGGGAGAAAGCGTGGCCTCTGGCAGCGGCGGACACCACGAAGCCGCCCTCCAGGAAAAACTGGGACAGGGCCACTTGGGAACCGGCGGAGCGGGGCTCCCCCTCCGGGAAGGTGAAGGCGGCGTTTTGAAATCCCATAGCGATGCCCTGGCCCTCCAGCTTCATCACGCTCTCCTTCAGGGTCCACAGGGCGGTCAGGTCCCGGGCCGGGTCTGGGGAGGCCGCCAGCCAGGCCGCCTCTTCCTTTGTGCAGATGCGCCGTGCAAGGCGCGGGGAAAAGGGCCGGGGGCCCTCGGCGTCTACGCCCACCTCATCGGTGTGGAGGCAGCAGCACACCAGCCCCGGGCAGTGGGAGAGGCTGAAGTGGACGGGCGCCCCCACAAAATAGGGCTTACCGTGGGGGCCCTTTCCCATGGGGAGGGTGTCCAGCTCCAGGCCGTATTCCCGCTGCAGGGCCAGCCGGAGGAGCCCCCGGGCCAGCTGGCGTTGTAGAGAAGCCTCCTCCCGGCGGGAGGAAAACCTCTGCCCATATCGCACCGCGTAAATCAAAGCGCATCCCACCTTTCCGCCATTATACCATAAAGCGGGCGGGAGCGCAAAAAGATCCTCCCCTCCTCGTTGACATTTCCCCTTTTTCCTGTTAAAATCTCCCTGTTTTCCAGAGAAGAAGGAGGAACTGCACAAGGGCCCGCTCCCGCCGGAAGGCGGCGGTGGAATCGCTCCCCCTCTCCCGTTCCCCGGGCAGCCCCGGCGGAACGGCTGTCCGCCCCGCTGTTTCCGCACAAGTCGTATTTTGAGGAGGTCTGGTTTCCCTTGCAAGCCGCAAACAAAAATTTTTACCGTTCCTTTTTCGCCATCGTCATCCCCATCGCCATCCAAAATCTTATCAACTCCGCTGTGGGTATGGCCGATACCACCATGCTGGGCCTGGTGAGCCAAACCGCCATGGCCTCCAGCTCCCTGGCCGGGCAGATCCATTTCCTGCTGAATATGGTCTACGGCGGCCTGGCGGCGGGCATCACCATGCTGGCCGCCCAGTACTGGGGGCGCAAAAACCTGGCCGCCATCGAGCACATCCTGGCCATCGGCGTCAAACTGGCCGTGGCGGTGGGCCTGGTCTTTTTTGTGGGGACCGTATTCTTCCCCCAGGCCCTGATGCGCATCTACACCAACGACCCCGCCATGATCGAGGCCGGGGCCCAGTACCTGAACACCGTGGGCTGGTCCTACCTGTTTATGGGCTTCTCCCACCCCTATCTCAGCGTGATGAAGAGCATTGAGCGGGTCAAGGTCAGCACCCTCATCAACTCCTCCGCCCTGCTGGGCAACATCGTCCTCAACGCGGTGTTCATTTTCGGCTGGATTCCCGGGGTGCCGCCCATGGGCATCCGCGGCGTGGCCCTGGCCACCGTCATCTCCCGGGTGATCGAGCTGGCCCTGTGCCTCATCGATGGCCGCCGGGTAAAGCAACTGCGGCTGCGCCCGGGCCTGTTCCTCCTGCACAACAAGGTGCTGTGGCATGACTTCATCCGCTATTCCCTGCCCGCCATCGGCAACGAGTTTGTATGGGGGCTGGCCTACTCCATGTACTCGGTGATCATGGGCCGCCTGGGCGAGGACCTGGTGGCCGCCAACTCCATTGTCTCCAACATCCGGAACCTGGCTTCGGTGCTGGGCTTCGGCGTGGCCAACGGCGCGGCGATCCTCCTGGGGAAAACCATCGGCGTCGGGGATATGGCCGGGGCGGAGCGGGACGCCAAGCGCCTGCTTTGGCTGACCTTCGCCGCCTCCCTCTTGGGCAGCGCGGTGATCCTGGGGGTCCACCCCTTCCTGGCCTCCGCCCTGAGCCTCACCGACCAGGCCAGGGAATACCTGCAGCTCATGGTGTGGATCAGCGCGGTCTATGTGGTGGGGCCCACCATGAACACCTGCTGGATCTGCGGCATTTTCCGGGCCGGGGGCGACTCCCGCTTCGGCTTCCTCTGCGATATTATCGACATGTGGGGCGTGTTTGTGCCCCTGGGCTTTTTGGTAGCCTTTGTGTTCCAGCTGCCGCCCATGGCTGTCTATTGTATCCTCAGCCTGGACGAGTTTGCGAAGATGCCCGTCGTCTATCACCGTTACCGCCAGAAAAAATGGCTGCGGAATATTACAAGGGATGTCGCCTGACACAGAAAAACAGAGGGGCGTTTTGGCTCCCTCTGTTTTCTTTTTTTGATACTGCCGTGAAATACAGAAAGGCTGTGAGTTTCCTCACAGCCTTTCTTACTTGGAGCTAGGCCCCAAGCCTGTTCAGCGAAGCCTCACGCGCAATTACTTGCGGGGGTTCTTGATGGCGGCCTGAGCGGCAGCCAGACGGGCGATCGGCACGCGGAAGGGAGAGCAGGACACGTAGGTCAGGCCCACGTTGTGGCAGAACTCGATGGTGGTCGGGTCGCCGCCGTGCTCGCCGCAGATGCCCAGGATGATGTCGGGACGGGTAGCGCGGCCCTTCTCGGAAGCCATCTTCACCAGCTGGCCAACGCCTTCCTGGTCCAAACGGGCGAAGGGATCGTTCTCGTAGATCTTGTTCTCGTAGTAGGCGTTCAGGAACTTGCCTGCGTCGTCACGAGAGAAGCCGAAGGTCATCTGGGTCAGGTCGTTGGTACCGAAGGAGAAGAACTCGGCCTCCTCGGCGATCTTGTCCGCGGTGAGAGCAGCGCGGGGGATCTCGATCATGGTGCCCACCTTGTACTTCAGGTCAACGCCGGCCTCGGCGATGATCTTGTCGGCAGTGGCGACCACGGTCTTCTTCACGAACTTCAGCTCTTTCACGTCGCCCACCAGGGGGATCATGATCTCGGGAACGATGTTCCAGTCGGGATGAGCCTTGTTCACGTTGATAGCGGCCTTGATGACGGCCTCGGTCTGCATCTCGGCGATTTCGGGATAGGTGACGGCCAGACGGCAGCCGCGGTGACCCATCATGGGGTTGAACTCATGCAGGGAGGAGATGATGGCCTTGATCTCGTCCACAGTCTTGCCCTGGGTGTTGGCCAGCAGCTCGATGTCCTTCTCCTCGGTGGGGACGAACTCGTGCAGCGGGGGGTCCAGGAAGCGGATGTTCACGTGCTTGCCCTCGAGAGCCTCGTACAGCTGCTCGAAGTCGCCCTGCTGCATGGGCTCCAGCTTGGCCAGGGCGGCCTTGCGCTGCTCCACAGTGTCAGAGCAGATCATCTCGCGGATGGCGGCGATCCGGTCGGGATCGAAGAACATGTGCTCGGTACGGCACAGGCCGATGCCCTGGGCGCCGAAGGCCACAGCCTGCTTGGCGTCGCGGGGAGTATCGGCGTTGGTGCGGACCTCCAGCTGACGGTACTTGTCAGACAGCTTCATGATGCGGCCGAAGTAACCGCCCTCGGTGGAAGCGGGCACTGTGGGGATAGCTTCGCCGTAGATGTTGCCGGTGGTGCCGTCCAGGGAGATGTAATCGCCCTCGTGGTACTCGCGGCCAGCCAGGGTGAAGCGCTTGTTGGCCTCGTCCATGGTGATGGCGCCGCAGCCGGAAACACAGCAGGTGCCCATGCCGCGGGCCACAACGGCCGCGTGGCTGGTCATGCCGCCGCGCACGGTGAGGATGCCCTGGGCATACTGCATGCCCTCGATGTCCTCGGGAGAGGTCTCCAGACGGACCAGGACCACCTTCTCGCCGGCCTTGCCCTGCTCTACGGCGTCCTCAGCGGTGAACACGATCTTACCGCAGGCAGCGCCGGGGGAGGCAGCCAGAGCGGAGGCCACGGGAGTGGCCTTCTTCAGGGCCTCGGCGTCGAACTGGGGATGCAGCAGGGCGTCCAGCTGCTTGGGGTCCAGCATCAGCAGGGCCTCTTCCTCAGACTTCATGCCCTCGTCGATCAGATCGCAGGCGATCTTGATGGCAGCCTGGGGAGTACGCTTGCCGTTACGGGTCTGCAGCATGTAGAGCTTGCCGTTCTCCACGGTGAACTCCATGTCCTGCATGTCGTGATAATGGCTCTCCAGCAGGTTGCAGACTTCCTGGAACTGCTTGAAGGCCTCGGGGAACTTCTCAGCCATCTGGGAGATGGGCATGGGGGTACGGATGCCGGCCACCACGTCCTCGCCCTGGGCGTTGGTCAAAAACTCGCCGAACAGGGCCTTCTCGCCAGTGGCGGGGTTACGGGTAAAGGCCACGCCGGTGCCGCAGTCGTCGCCCATGTTGCCGAAGGCCATCATCTGGACGTTGACAGCGGTGCCCCAGGAATAGGGGATCTCGTTCATCATACGGTAGACGTTGGCGCGGGGGTTGTCCCAAGAACGGAACACGGCCTTCACGGCGCCCATCAGCTGCTCCTTGGGGTCGGTGGGGAAGTCGGTGCCGATCTTCTCTTTGTACTCGGCCTTGAACTGCTCCGCCAGCTCCTTCAGGTCGTCGGCAGTCAGCTCCGTATCCTGGGTGACGCCGCGGCTCTCTTTCATCTTGTCAATGAGCTCTTCAAAATACTTCTTGCCCACTTCCATGACCACGTCGGAGTACATCTGGATGAATCTCCGGTAGCAGTCGTAGGCCCAGCGGGCGTTGCCGGACTTCTTCGCCATGACCTGCACGACTTCCTCGTTGAGGCCCAGGTTCAGGATGGTGTCCATCATGCCGGGCATGGAGGCCCGGGCGCCGGAACGCACGGAGACCAGCAGGGGATTTTCGGTATCGCCGAACTTCTTGCCGGTGATCTCCTCCATCTTGCCTACATACTCCATGATCTGGGCCTGGATCTCGTCGTTGATCTGACGGCCGTCCTCATAGTACTGGGTGCAGGCTTCCGTGCTGATGGTGAAGCCCTGGGGCACGGGCAGACCGAGCTTGGTCATTTCCGCCAGGTTCGCGCCTTTGCCGCCAAGAAGCTCACGCATGGACCCGTCGCCTTCGCTGAACAGATAGACATACTTGTGGCTCATTGGTAACTACCTCCTAAATAATGTTCAACCGGACACGTCGGGCTCCAGGTTGACAACAAGACAGACCGTTTGGGCAGGCCGAAAGCCTGTCCCCACGGTTATCCATTTGAATTATAACAAAGAATTCCGGAAAATTCCATAGTAAAACACAAGAAAAATAAAGTTTTTTCCCGATGGGGCTGTACCGCCCCCGAAAAGCCCTCTTTTTTCGCCCTGGAACAGAAAGCCCCCCTTGCAAATGCCGGGAAAAGCTGGCATAATAAAGGATAACGCCCGGCACATGGGGCTGGTACAGGCGGGGGAGACTTCTCCCCCGCCATAGCCGCGTGCCGGAAAATAGGGAAGGACAGCAAGTTTTATGGAGCGAAACAATTTTTTTGCGCGGTTTACAAGCCGGGCCCCGGCGGCGGGGCCTGTGGAATTTTTGGTGGTGGGCCTGGGCAACCCCGGCCGGGAGTACGAGAACACCCGGCACAACGCGGGCTTTTTGGCGGCGGACCGCATCGCGGAGAAGCACCACGCCTCCATCGACCGGCTGAAGTTCAAGGGCACGGTGGGCCAGTGCCGCCTGGGCGGCAAGGGCGTGCTGCTCTTGAAGCCCGGCACCTATATGAACCTCAGCGGCCAGTCGGTGACAGAGGCCATGCGCTTTTATAAGCTGAAGCCGGAGCAGGTGCTGGTGATCTTCGACGACATCAACCTGGAGCCCGGGCAGCTGCGCATCCGCCGCAAGGGCAGCGACGGCGGCCACAACGGCATGAAGAACATCATCTATCTCTCCGGGTCGGACCAATTCCCCCGGATCAAGCTGGGGGTGGGCAAAAAGCCCCATCCCAATTACGACCTGGCGGACTGGGTGCTCTCCCGCTTTACCGAGAAGGAGCGGGAGGCCCTCTCCACCGCCCTGGACAACGCCGCCGCCGCGGCGGAGCTCATCGTGAAGGGCGACATCGACCGGGCCATGAACCTGTACAACAGCTGAGGAGGGACGCCATGAAGCTCATCGGGAACATGCTGCGCCGCTGGCCGGAGTACCAGACCCTGGCCGCCGCGGTGAAACAGGGCGCCCTGCCCGCGGCTGTGGCGGGGCTCTCGGGCATCCACAAGTGCTGCGTGCTGGCCTCCCTCTGCCAGGAGACCGGGAGAAAAGCCCTGGTCCTGGCCGCGGACGAGGCCGAGGCCCAGCGCTTTTCCGAGGACCTGTTCGCCCTGGGGATGCGCCCCGCCCTCTACCCCATCCGGGATTTCAGCTTCCGGGACACGGCCGGCGTCTCCCACGAATACGAGCGCCTGCGGCTGGAGGCCCTGTCCCAGCTGCAAAACGGCAGCTGCAACGTGGTCATCGCCTGTATGGACGCGGCGCTGCAGTACACCCTCAGCCCCCAAGAGCTGGCCGCCCGGATGTTCCAGGTGGAGGCGGGCCAGGAGCTGAAGATCGAAGAGCTTCTGGCCGCCCTGGTGCGCTGCGGCTATGTGCGGGAGGATCAGATCGAGGCCCCAGGCCAATTCAGCCACCGGGGCGGAATTGTGGACTTCTTCTCCCCCGGGGGCCAGAGCCCGGTGCGGGTGGAGTTCTGGGGGGACGAGGTGGACTCGGTGTCCTGCTTCGACCTGGACAGCCAGCGCCGCACCGACCCGGTGGACGCGGTCACCCTGGCCCCCTGCGTGGAGGTCATCCCTGAAGACGTGGAGAAGCTGGCCCAGAAGATCGAAAAACTGGCTGCCTCCCTCCGGGGCAAGCGGGCCCCCAAGGCCAAGGAGGTGCTGCTGGCCGAGGCGGAAAAGCTGCGGCACCATCTGCGCATCGGCTCCCTGGATAAGTTCATCACCCTGGCCTACCCGACGGTGGCCACCCTGTTCGACTATTTCGACCCCCAGGACAGCCTGGTGGTGTTCTCCGAGGGCAACCGCCTGAAGGAGCGGGTGCGCACCACCCAGGTCCAGTGGGCCGAGGACCTGAAGGCCTACCTGGAAGAGGGCGTGCTCTGTAAAGGCCTGGACCAGTACAGCGAGGACTGGGAATACGCCCTGACCAAGGCCCAGGCGCTGCCCACCCTCTTCCTGGATGTTTTTGCCCGAGGCAGCTACGAGGTGCCCACCCGCACCCTGGTGAATATCACCGCCCGGCAGCTCCCTGTCTGGGGGGGCGGCACCCAGCTTTTGACCGAGGACCTGTCGGCCTTCCTCAGCCAGGGACGGGCCTGCGTGGTGCTCTGCGGCACGGCCCGGGCCGCCCAGGCCGTGGCCGACGACCTGAAGCAGGCGGGCCTCCCCGCCTCCTATCTGGAGGACCCCTCCACCGCCGCCAAAGGCACGGTGACGGTGACCGGGGGCTCCCTCTCCGCCGGGTTTGACCTGCCCGGCGCCGCCCTTGCCCTCATCACCCACGGCAGGCTGGCCGTGGGCAAAGTGAAAAAGAGCAAGCGGGACAAGAACAGCAAGGAGATCTCCAGCCTCTCCGAGCTGGCCCCTGGGGACTATGTGGTCCACGCCGCCCATGGCATCGGCGTGTTCGAGGGCATCCACAAGCTGGAGATGAACGGCATCACCAAGGACTACATCAAGGTCCGGTACGCGAAGAACGACACGCTGTACGTGCCGGTCACCCAGCTGGACATGGTGAGCAAATACATCGGCCCCCGGGAGGACGCGGCGGTGAAGCTCCACCGCCTGGGCGGCACCGAGTGGCAGAAGCAAAAGACCCGGGTGCGGGCGGCGGTGAAGGACATCGCCAAGGAGCTTATCCAGCTCTACGCCCAGCGGATGCAGCAGAAGGGCTTCGCCTTCCCCCCCGACGGGGAGTGGCAGCGGGACTTTGAGGCCCGGTTCGAGTTCGACGAGACCGAGGACCAGCTGCGGTGCGTAAACGAGATCAAGGATGACATGGAGCGCGAGGCCCCCATGGACCGCCTCCTCTGCGGGGACGTGGGCTTCGGCAAGACCGAGGTGGCCCTGCGGGCGGCCTTCAAGTGCGTGGCAGCCGGGAAGCAGTGCGCCATTTTGGTGCCCACCACCATTCTGGCCTGGCAGCACTACCAGACCATCTTAAAGCGGATGGAGGGCTTCCCGGTGGACGTGGAGCTTCTCTCCCGGTTCCGCACCCCCAAACAGCAGGAGGAGATCCTCCGGAAGGTGAAGCGGGGCAGCATCGACATCATCGTGGGCACCCACCGGCTGGTGTCCAAAGATGTGAAGTTCCACGACCTGGGCCTGGTCATCATCGACGAGGAACAGCGCTTCGGCGTGGCCCAGAAGGAGAAGCTCAAGCAGATGTGCTCTGCCGCCGACGTGCTCACCCTCTCCGCCACCCCCATCCCCCGGACGCTCAACATGGCCCTCTCCGGCATCCGGGACATGTCCGTCATCGAGGAGGCCCCCCATGACCGGCACCCGGTGCAGACCTACGTGCTGGAGTACGACTCCGGGGTCATCGCCGACGCCATCCGCCGGGAGCTGCGCCGGGGCGGGCAGGTGTACTACCTCCACAACGACGTGGCCTCCATCACCCGTACCGCCGCCCGGCTGCAGCAGCTGGTGCCCGAGGCCCGGTTCGGCATCGGCCACGGGAAGATGAACGAGGAGGAGCTCTCCGAGGTGTGGCGGCAGCTTTTGGACCAGGAGATCGATGTGCTGGTGTGCACCACCATCATCGAGACCGGGGTGGATGTGCCCTCGGCCAACACCCTTATTATAGAAAACGCCGACCGCATGGGGCTGTCCCAGCTCCACCAGCTCCGGGGACGGGTGGGCCGCAGCAACCGCCGGGCCTACGCCTACCTCACCTACACCAGGAACAAGGCCCTCTCCGAGATCGCCCAGAAGCGGCTCTCCGCCATCCGGGAGTTCACCGAGTTCGGCTCGGGCTTCAAGATTGCCATGCGGGACCTGGAGATCCGGGGCGCGGGCAACATCCTGGGCGGGGAGCAGCACGGCCACATGGAGACCGTGGGCTACGACATGTATGTCAAGCTCCTCAGCGAGGCGGTGAGCCTGATGAAGGGCGAGGAGCCGGAGCGTCCCGTGGACCAGGAGTGCCTGGTGGACGTCCAGGTCCAGGCCCATATCCCGGAAGAGTACATCGACAGCCTGCCCCTGCGGCTGGACGTGTACCGCCGTATCGCGGAGGTGGCCACCCAGGAGGAGGCCATGGATGTCACCGACGAGCTCATCGACCGGTTCGGCGAGCCCCCCGCCGCGGTGAAGGGCCTCATCGACGTGGCGCTGCTCCGTGGCACCGCCGCCCGGCTGGGCGTCACCGAGGTGCGCCAGCAGGGGGATTTCCTCCTCCTCTACCAGCAGAAGATCGACATGCAGGAGGTGGCGAAGCTGGTGGCCGCCCTGAAGGGCCGGGTGCTCCTCAGCGCCGGCAGCCGGCCCTACCTCAGCGTCAAGCTGGCGGGCAAGGAGCCCCTGGAGGGGCTCTCGGAGGTGCTGCGGGCCATGGAGGCGGCCCGCTCCCCCGCCGCTTAGCAGATTTTACACTTCCCGCTGGACATCCGCGGGGAATTGCGGTATAATGTTTGGCGTTCCCTGCAAAAACGACAAAATTGGAAAGGCTTGATACCCATGAAGAATATGCTGAAAAAGACCGTTGCCCTGGTGCTGGCTCTGGCCCTGTGCCTCAGCTTCGCCGGCTGCTACAGCGAGAACAACACCTGGGCCGCCAAGCTGGGCGACGACACCATGCCCATCGGCGGCTACATCTACTACCTGTCCACCGCCTACAACGAGGCCGCCATGAAGATCTCCTCCGACACGGAGGTGCTGGACGGCGAGGTGGACGGCCAGCCTGCCCAGGAGTGGATCGAAAACCGGGCCCTGGACTACCTCTACGGCTCCTACTACCTGGAGACCAAGCTCCAGGAGCTGGGCCAGGAGCTCACCGAGGATGAGGAGGCCCAGGCCGACTCCATCACCAACTCCACCTGGGCCTACTACCAGACCGCCTTTGAGAACATGGGCATCTCCCGGGATTCCTTCCACCGTGCCTACTCCGTGTACAGCATCCAGTACCAGAAGCTGATGAAGCTGCTGTACGGTGAGGGCGGCGAGATGGCCATCCCCCAGGAGGAGCTGGAGCAGTTCTACCAGGAGAGCTACTACCCCTACGAGTACTTCTACGTCTCCCTGAGCACCACCGATGAGGACGGCAACTCGGTGGAGCGCACCGACGAGGAGAAGGAAGAACTGAAGAGCACCCTGGAGGATTACGCCAAGCAGATCACCGACGGGGACATGACCGTGGAGGAGGCCTCCACCGAGTACGGCGAGGAGACCGGGGAGAATGTCTCCTACAGCGGCACCCTGAGCACCGCGGTGGAGAACATCACCGACACCCTGGGCACCGCCCTGGCGGAGCTGGACGAGGAGTCCGCCACGGTCACCGAGGCCACCTCCGGCTACTACGTGGTGTATAAGCGCTCCTACGCCGACGGCTTTGCCGACATCACCGCCGACGAGGACCAGACCACCAGCCTCATCGCCGCCATGAAGGGCGACGAGTTCGAGGCCTATGTGATGGAGCAGGGCCGCTCCCTGGGCGTGGAGCTGAACCAGGGCGCCATCGACCACGTGAAGCTGTCCTCCCTCATCGACGACAGCAACCGCAACGGCGCCTCCTCTGCCGCCGAGAGCAGCGAGTCCTCCGAGACGGAGAGCAGCGCCTCTTCCGAGAGCAGTGAGGTCTCCTCCGAGGCCAGCGAGGTCTCCAGCCAGGCCGAAGAATAACACACTATTTCCCCGCTTTTTCGAGAGGGCAGCAGCCGCTGCCCTCTCTTTTTCTGTTAAATTTCGGATTCCCTTTGACTTTTCTTTTCGAATCGTCTATAATAAATCATCATGTTCGCGTTTTCTTGTGGACAACTGCACAAAAAGCGACAAAACGCGGGAGAGGGCCCAGCGCCCTCCCAGGAGGTGATATAGTTGGCAAAAGAGACGATGCAGGCCGTCAGCCAGGCGGAACAGGCCGCCCGCCAGACAGTGGAACAGGCCAGAGAGGCGAGCCGGAAGCTGGTGGAGGACGCGCAAGAGCAGGGCCGCCAGCTCATCGCCAAGGCGGTGAAGGAAGCCGGGAAAAAGGCGGAGGTCCTGGGCATCGTGGCCAAGGCGGACGGCGAGAAGGCCGCGGCCCGGGCAGACCAGGAGACCGACCGGCTCCAGGCGCAGCTGCGGGAGGCGGCGGAACAGCGCCGGCCCCAGGTGCTGGCCGAGATCCGGAAAATCGTCCTGGGACAGTCCTGAAGGAGGTGCAGGCATGGCGGTAATGGAAATGAAGCGCATCGGCATCTATGCGCGGAAAAGCGACCGCAAAAGGATACTGGAGCTCCTCCAGCGCAAGGGGGTCGTGGAGGTCCACTCCCCCCAGGAGGCGGAGGAGCTATTTTCGAAAACAGACACCACCACAGCCAGGGCCACCTTTGAAAAGAACGCCCAGCTGCTGCTCCAGTCTGCCGCGGTGCTGGACAAATACGCCCCGCCCCCCCGGCAGCTGCCCCAGATCTTGCGGGGGCGCACGCCCGTCACCCCCCAGCAGGTGGAGGAGACCGCCAAAAACGCCGGGCAGGCCGCCAAGGCGGCTTCCCAGATCGCGGCCCTGGAAAAGCGGGTCATCGACGGGGAGGCGGAGGTGCTGCGGCTGCAGGCCCAGCTGGAAGCCCTGCGGCCCTGGGCCGGCCTGGACATCTCCATGCGCACCCGGGAGACCCCCTGCACCAGCGTGTTCATCGGCAGCTTCCCCGAGGAGCTGGACGAGGCCCAGCTGAAGAACAGGCTGGCCCTGGCCCTGCCGGAGACCGCCGAGGTGGAGGCGGAGATCATCAGCGCCCAGCCCCAGCAGACCTGTGTGTTCCTGGTGTGCCATAAGAGCTGCGCCGTCCAGGTGGAAGGGGCGCTGCGGGCCATGGGGTTCGCCTACCCCGCCGCGCCCTCCCGGCGCTCCCCCGCCCAGCGGATCGCGGAGCTGGAGGAGCGGATGGAAAAGGCCCGGCACTCCGCGGAGCAGGCGAAACAGGACATCGCCGCCTTCGCCCCCCAGCGCCAGGACCTGCTGTTCACCGCGGACTACTACGCCATGCGGGCGGAGAAATACCAGGTGCTGGGGGACCTGTGGCAGAGCCCCCATGTGTTCTGCGTGCTGGGGTATATCCCCGGGGAGGACGCGCCGGGGCTGCAGGCCCTGCTGGAGTCCCAATACCGCGCTTTTGTGGAGGTGGAGGACCCCGGCCCCGACGAGGACCTGCCGGTGAAGCTGAAGAACGGCTTTTTCGCCTCCCCGGTGGAGAGCGTGGTGGAGGGCTACAGCCTGCCCGGCAAGGGCGAGGTAGACCCCTCCAAGGTGATGTGCCTGTTCTACTACGTGCTCTTCGGCCTGATGCTCTCCGACGCGGCCTACGGCCTATTGACGGTCATCGGCTGCGGGATCGGCCTCTGGAAGTTCAAGAACATGGAGCCCTCCATCCGCCGCACCCTGCGGATGTTCCTGTTCTGCGGCATCTCCACCACGGTGTGGGGGGTGCTGTTCGGCAGCTACTTTGGCGACGCCATCCCGGTCATCGCCGAGACCTTCTTCCACACCCAGGTCACCGTGCCTGCCCTGTGGTTCGAGCCCCTCTCCGACCCCATGCGGCTGCTCATCTTCTCCTTTGCCGTGGGGGTGGCCCACCTGTTCACCGGGTTGGGGGTGCAGTTCTACCAGCTTTTCAAGCGGAAGCAATACGCCGACGCCATTTACGACGTGGTGTTCTGGTACCTGCTCATCGGCGGCCTGATCGTGGTGCTGCTGTCCACCGAGATCTTCCAGAACATCGCCGAGCTGCCCTTTACCGTGCCGGGACCGGTGGTGACAGTGGCGGCAGTGCTGGCGGGCATCGGCGCCATCGGGATTCTGTTCACCGCCGGGCGGGAGTCCCGCAGCCCGGTAAAGCGGTTCCTCAAGGGGCTGTACGGGCTCTACGGGGTGTCCAGCTACTTAAGCGACATCCTGTCCTACTCCCGGCTGCTGGCCTTGGGGCTGGCCACCAGCGTGATCTCCACGGTGTTCAACCAGTTGGGGGCCATGCTGGGCGGCGGCGTGGTGGGGGCCGTGTTCTTTATCCTCATCTTCCTCATCGGCCACGCTATGAATATGGCCATCAATCTGCTGGGCGCCTACGTGCACACCAACCGCCTGCAGTTTGTGGAGTTCTTCGGCAAGTTCTACGAGGGCGGCGGGCGGAAATTCCAGCCCTTCGCCGCCAACACCAAACACTTTAAGATCATGGAGGAAAAGTAAGATGGAAGCAAACACCTTTGATTGGAACACCCTAGGCATCGTGTTCGCCCTGCTGGGCGGGATGCTGGCCGCCTTCCTGGCGGGCATCGGCTCCGCGGTAGGCGTAGGCCAGGCCGGCCAGGCCGCTGCCGGCGCCATCACCGAGAACCCCTCTCTGTTCGGCAAGGTGCTGGTGCTGCAGCTGCTGCCCGGCACCCAGGGCATCTACGGGCTGCTCATCGGCTTCATCGTGCTCACCCAGGTGGGCGTTCTGGGCGGCGATCCCAACGTCAGCGCCGTAAAGGGCCTGCTGTACTTGGCCGCCTGCCTGCCCATGGCCATCGTGGGCCTGATCTCCGCCAAATGGCAGACCAAGGCCTCCATCGCCAGCATCTCCCTGCTGGCCAAAAAGCCCGACCAGTTCGGCAAGGCCATGACCCTCCCCGTTATGGTGGAGACCTACGCCGTGCTGGCCCTGCTTATCTCCATCCTCTCCATCTTCGGCATCGGCGGGCTGCCCGTATAAGCCGGATACCGCAAAAACGATGGGAGGAGGAAAAGCCATGACCGGTTTGGAGTCTATTCTGGCCCAGATCACCGGCGACGCAGCGCAGGAGGCGGAAAAGCTTCTGGCCCAGGGCCGGGAGGAGGCCGCCGCTTCCCTGGACGCCGCCAAGGCCGAAGCCGAAAAAAAGGCCCAGGAGATCCTGGACCAGGGGGAGGCCCGGGCCCTGGCCATCCGGGAGCGGGCCGCCTCCGCCGCCCAGCTGAAGCAGCGCAACCGGATGCTGGCCTTCAAGCAGCAACTCATCGAAGAGGCGCTGTCGGCGGGGCTTTCCTCCCTGGAGGAGGCCCCGGCGGAGGACTACTTCACCGCCCTGCTGGGGCTGGCCGCCCGCTACGCCCAGCCGGGCCCGGCGGAAATGCGCCTCTCCGCCAGGGACCTCAAGCGGCTGCCCGCTGATTTCCCCGCCCGGCTGAAAGAGGCCGCCCCCCAGGCGGACATCGCCATCTCCCAGAAGCCCTGGGAGACCGGCGGCGGATTTTTGCTGGTGACCGGGGACATCGACATCAACTGTACGTTCCAGGCCATTTTCGAGGAGCTCCGGGAGCCCCTGCGGGACGCGGTGGGCAGGCTGCTCTTCGCCGAGGGATGACCCTTGGCCCACGCTACGAGAAAGGAGTGCCGCTCTATGGGCGAGGATTATATCTATGGAGTGGCCCGGGTCCACGCCCGGGAGACGCGGCTGCTTGGGGCCGGGGACATCCAGCAGCTGATGGCCTGCAAGACCTGCGATGAGTGCCTGCGGGTCCTCACCGACAAGGGCTGGGGCGCCGGCGACGGGAACACCTCCCCCGAGGCCATGCTGGCCGCCGAGGAGGAAAAGACCTGGGCGTTCCTGAAAGAGCTGACCCAGGACCTGGAGCCCTTCCAGGCCTTGCTGGCCCCAGCGGACTACAACAACCTGAAAGCCGCCATCAAGTGCGCCGGCACCGGGGTCCCGCCGGAACACGTGTTCCTCCCCGGGGGGACGATAGAGCCGGAGGTGCTGCTGCGCTGTGTGCAGGAGCAGGACTTCTCCCCTCTCCCCCCTGCCATGGCCCAGGCCGCCGAGGAGGCCTACCGCCGCTTTCTGAACACCCAGGACGGCCAGCTGTGCGACATCATCCTGGACCGGGCCTGCCTGCAGGCCATCCAGGCCTGCGGAGAGCGTACCGGCGGCCTGGTGGCGGAGTACGCCGAGCTGGTCACCGCGGCGGCGGACATCAAGGTGGCGGTGCGGGCCTGCCGGGCCGGGAAAAACCCGGAGTTCATCCGGGCGGCCCTGGTCCCCTGCGCCACCCTGGATACAGACGCCCTGGCCGCGGCCGCCTGCCAGGGCCTGGAGGAGCTCTACGCCCTGCTGGCCGCCACCCCCTACAGCCAGGCGGCGCAGCGGCTGAAGGAGTCCAGCTCCGCCTTTGAGAAGTGGTGCGACGACCAGGTGATGGAGCGCATCAAAGAGGAAAAACACAGCTACGAGTCCGTCGGGCCCCTGTTCGCCTATGTGCTGGCCCGGCGCAGCGAGATCAGTACGGTGCGGATCATCCTCTCCGGCAAGCTCAACCAGTTGGACGACGGGATGATCCGGGAAAGGCTGAGGGACACCTATGTATAAGATCGCGGTATTGGGAGACCGGGACAGCATCTACGGCTTCGCCGCCCTGGGGCTGGAGATCTTCCCGGTGCAGGACAAGGAAGCCGGGGCCCGCACCCTGCGGCAGCTGGCCGACCAGGGCTACGGGGTGATCTACATCACCGAGGAGCTGGCCGCCGGGCTGGAGGAGGAGATGGCCCGTTACCGGGAGAGCCTTCTGCCCGCCGTCATCCCCATCCCCGGGGTGCGGGGCAATACGGGCATGGGCATCGCCATGGTGAAGCGCTCGGTAGAACAGGCCGTGGGCTCCGACATCATCTTCCGCGGGGAGTGACCTTTCCATATTTTGAACAGAGAGACAGGTGACGAAGAACATGAGTAGCGGTACCATCAAGAAAGTGGCGGGCCCTCTTGTCATCGCCAAGGGCATGCGGGACGCCAATATGTTCGACGTGGTGCGCGTCAGTGATAAGCGGCTGATCGGTGAGATCATCGAGATCCACGGGGACGAGGCCTCCATCCAGGTCTACGAGGAGACCTCCGGCCTGGGGCCCGGCGCCCCGGTGACCTCCACCGGCGAGCCGCTGAGCGTAGAGCTGGGCCCCGGCCTCATCGGCAGCATCTACGACGGCATCCAGCGGCCCTTGGACGAGATCCGGAAGATCTCCGGCAACAACCTGCAGCGGGGCGTGGAAGTGCCCGCCCTGGGCCGGGAGGCGAAGTGGGAGTTCGTGCCCGCGCTGCAGCCCGGCGACCCGGTGGCCGCCGGGGACGTGCTGGGCACCGTGCAGGAGACGGAGATCGTCTCCCACAAGATCATGGCGCCCCCCGGGGTGGTGGGCAAGGTGAAGTCCATCCAGGCCGGAAGCTATGCCGTCACGGAGACGGTGGCTGTCATCGAGACCCCCGACGGGGACGAAGTCCCCCTGACCCTGATGCAGAAATGGCCGGTGCGCCGGGGCCGCCCCTACAGGCAGAAGCTCTCCCCCAACATGCCCCTGATCACCGGGCAGCGGGTCATCGACACCCTCTTCCCCCTGGCCAAGGGGGGCGTGGCGGCGGTGCCCGGGCCCTTCGGCAGCGGCAAGACCGTGGTGCAGCACCAGCTGGCCAAATGGTCCGAGGCGGACATCGTGGTCTATATCGGCTGCGGCGAGCGTGGCAACGAGATGACCGATGTCTTAAACGAGTTCCCCGAGCTCATCGACCCCAAGACCGGCCAGTCCCTGATGAAGCGCACCGTGCTCATCGCCAATACCTCCGACATGCCCGTGGCCGCCCGGGAGGCCTCCATCTACACCGGCATCACCATCGCCGAATACTTCCGGGACATGGGCTACTCCGTGGCCCTCATGGCCGACTCCACCTCCCGCTGGGCCGAG
>DXIW01000049.1 GCA_019112625.1 Candidatus Acutalibacter stercorigallinarum
GTGTCCGGGGGTGTCGATGATGTTGATACGGTTCTGCTTGCCGTTGCGGTCGGGCCAGAAACAGGTGGTGGCGGCGGAAGTGATGGTGATGCCGCGCTCCTGCTCCTGGGCCATCCAGTCCATGGTGGCGGAACCCTCGTGGGTTTCGCCGATCTTGTAGTTTACGCCTGTATAGAACAGGATACGCTCTGTAGTGGTGGTCTTACCGGCGTCGATGTGGGCCATGATGCCGATATTTCTCGTTAATTCCAGTGGTACCTGACGGGCCATAAAATCCTCCTTACTACCTTACCATCTGTAATGGGCGAAGGCACGGTTGGCCTCGGCCATCTTGTGGGTGTCTTCCCGCTTCTTGGCAGCGCCGCCGGCGCCGTTGACTGCGTCGAGGATCTCACCGGCCAGTCTCTCTTTCATGGTACGCTCGGAACGGTTTCTGGAATAGGACGTGAGCCAGCGCAGGCCCAGGGTCTGCCGGCGCTCGGGCCGGACCTCCATGGGCACCTGGTAGGTGGAGCCGCCCACGCGGCGGGCCTTGACCTCCAGGCTGGGCATCACGTTCTCCATGGCCTGCTCGAAGACCTCCAGGGGCTCTTTGCCGGTCTTCTCCTGCACGATGTCGAAGGCACCGTACACGATCTTCTGGGCAACGCCCTTCTTCCCGTCCAGCATGATGCTGTTGATCAGGCGGGTAACGAGCTTGGAATTATACATGGGATCGGGCAAAACGTCGCGCTTTGCCACATTGCCTCTTCTTGGCATACTC
This sequence comes from Candidatus Acutalibacter stercorigallinarum, assembly GCA_019112625.1. Lineage (GTDB taxonomy): Bacteria > Bacillota > Clostridia > Oscillospirales > Acutalibacteraceae > Acutalibacter > Acutalibacter stercorigallinarum. The sequence continues at coordinate 764 of DXIW01000049.1, forward strand.
TTCCCTCCTTCATAAAATGATATCATCGGTACTCGAAAGCACAAAACTCCCGTTGGCCAAGGCAAGTTACCGATCCCGTGCGAGATCTATATAAAATGCCTTTCCCGCGATTGCTCGCGGCAGCCATACGAATTCTGTCTTACGAAGGGTCGGCGGAGAAGGTCTTACTTCTTCGCACCGGCCTTAGGCCGCTTGGCGCCGTACTTGGAACGGGCCTGCATACGCTTGGCAACGCCCTGGGCGTCCAGAGTGCCGCGGATGATGTGGTAACGCACGCCGGGCAGGTCGCGGACACGGCCGCCGCGGATCATCACCACGCTGTGCTCCTGCAGGTTGTGTCCCACGCCGGGGATGTACGCCGTGACCTCGATGCCGTTGGAAAGCCGGACTCTGGCGATCTTACGCAGAGCGGAGTTGGGCTTTTTGGGGGTCTGGGTCTTCACGGTCGTGCACACGCCGCGCTTCTGGGGGGAGTCCTGGTCGATCGCGGAACGCTTCTTGGAGTTCCACCCTTTCAGCAGCGCAGGGGCCTTGCTCTTCTTCTCCGCAACGGAACGGCCGTTGTGGATCAGCTGGTTAAAGGTTGGCATATCGCACCTCCTTACTGAAAATTTGATATATGCGCAGGCCTGGCAGTTAGGATGCCCGGCCTTGCCGCCTGGTATACGGTACGGCCCCGCTGGGCGGCCCCTCCCCCTCTTTTTGGGCGGGGGAAAAGGCGGCCTTTGCAGAAAAGCCGCACACAGGGTGTATTATAGCACCCCGCGCGCGGCTTTGTCAAGTTTTTTCCAGCGTTCTCAGCCTTTTTCCCCAGGACTCGTCTGGAAGGCTGTTACTGCTCCGCCTCGGGGGCGGCAGGCTCCTCGGCCGCGGGCGCGGCGGGGAGCTCCTCCTCCTGGGGAGCGGCGGTCTCCGCCGGGGCGGAGAGGTCCTCCTCCGGCTCCACAGGGGCCGGGTCGGGGGCGGGCTGGTCCACCGGCGCCACCTCCACCTCGCTGTAGCACTTCATGCCCGTGCCAGCGGGGACCAGTTTGCCGATGATGACGTTCTCCTTCAGGCCGATGAGGGAGTCCACCTTGCCCTTGATGGCGGCGTCGGTGAGCACCCGGGTGGTCTCCTGGAAGGAGGCCGCCGACAGGAAGGAGTCCGTGGCCAGGGAGGCCTTGGTGATGCCCAACAGGATGGGGGTGTAGGTGGCCTCTTTCAGGCCCTCTTCCCCATTGGCGATGCGCTGGCGGATGGCCTCGTTGGCGGAGAGCACCTCGTTCTTATCCGCCAGGGAGCTGACCAGCAGGTCGGTATCGCCGGCGTCGTCCACCCGGACCTTGCGCAGCATCTGCCGCACGATGATCTCGATGTGCTTGTCGTTGATGTCCACGCCCTGCATCCGGTAGACCCGCTGGACTTCCTGGATCAGGTAGTCCTGGACCTCCTGGGTGCCGGAGATGGCCAGCACGTCGTGGGGGTTGACGGAGCCCTCGGTGATGCGCTTGCCCCGCTTGATATACTCGCCCTCCTTCACCGTTAAACGGCTGCCGAAGGGGATGAGGTAGGAACGGGACTCGCCGGTCTCGTCGTTGGTGACCACTACGTGGCGGTTCTTTTTGATCTCCTCGAAGGCCACCTTGCCGTCGATCTCGTTGATGATGGCCACGTGCTTGGGCTTGCGGCCCTCGAACAGCTCGTCGATACGGGGCAGACCCTGGGTGATGTCCTCGGCGCTGGCCACGCCGCCGGTGTGGAAGGTACGCATGGTCAGCTGGGTGCCGGGCTCGCCGATGGACTGGGCGGCGATGATGCCCACGGCCTCGCCCACCTCGACGGGCTTGCGGTTGGCCAGGGAGGCGCCGTAGCACTTTTTGCACACGCCGTTCTTGGCCCGGCAGTAGAGCACCGAGCGGATCTTGATGCGCTCCACACCGCGGCCCACGATGAGGTCCGCGTCCTCCTCGGTCATCAGCTTATCTTTGGACACCAGCACGTTGCCGTCCTCGTCGCAGAAGTCGTCCACCAGGTAGCGGCCGATGAGGCGCTCGTGCAGGGGCTCGATGGACTCGGGGCCGGCGGTGATGTCGAACACCTCGATGCCTTCGGTGGTGCCGCAGTCCTCCTCCCGGATGATGACCTCCTGGGAGACATCCACCAGGCGGCGGGTGAGGTAACCGGAGTCGGCGGTACGCAGGGCGGTGTCGGCCAGGCCCTTTCTGGCGCCGCGGGAGGAGATGAAGTATTCCAGAATGTTCAGGCCCTCGCGGTAGTTGGCCTTGATGGGGATCTCGATGGTCTTACCGGAGGTGTTGGCGATCAGGCCGCGCATACCGGCCAGCTGGCGGATCTGGGACATGGAGCCTCGGGCGCCGGAGTCCGCCATCATGTAGATGGGGTTGTAGCGGTCCAGGCCCTTCTGCAGGGCGTCGGTGACATCGTTGGTGCACTTTTCCCAGGTGCGCAGCACGGCGTTGTAGCGCTCCGACTCGGACAGGAAGCCCTCGGCGTACTCGTCGCTGATCTCGTTGATCTCCGCCTCGGCGGCCTTGAGCAGGTCCTTCTTCGCCGCGGGGATGGTGGCGTCGCACACAGCCACGGTGATGCCGCTGATGGTGGAGTACTTATAGCCCTGGGCCTTGATCTCGTCCAGCACCTCGGCGGTCTGCTCGGTGCCGTGGACTTTGATGCAGTGCTCGATGATCTGGCCCAGCTGCTTTTTGCCCACCAGGAAGTCGATCTCGAATTTCAGGGCGTTCTCGGGGGTGGAGCGGTCCACGTAGCCCAGGTCCTGGGGGATGGGGCGGTTGAAGATCATGCGGCCCATGGTGGTCTCCACCAAGCCGGAGATGGTCTCGCCGTTGAACTCCGCGGTGCGGCGGACCCGGATTTTGGCGTGGAGGCTGATGGCTTTGGCGTCGTAGGCCATCATGGCCTCCTCCATATTGCGGAACACCTTGCCCTCGCCCACTTCCCCGTCCTTGTCCAGGGTGAGGTAGTAGGAGCCCAGCACCATGTCCTGGGTGGGCACGGTGACGGGGCGGCCCTCGGAGGGCTTGAGCAGGTTGTTGGCGGCCAGCATCAGGAAGCGGGCCTCGGCCTGGGCCTCGGCGGACAGGGGCACGTGCACGGCCATCTGGTCGCCGTCGAAGTCGGCGTTATAGGCGGTACACACCAGGGGGTGGAGCTTCAGGGCGCGGCCCTCGACCAGCACGGGCTCGAAGGCCTGGATGCCCAGGCGGTGCAGGGTGGGGGCGCGATTGAGCAGCACCGGGTGGTTCTTGATGACCACTTCCAGGGCGTCCCACACCTCGGGCTTGGCCCGCTCCACGGACTTGCGGGCAGCCTTGATGTTGCCCACGGCGCCGGTCTCCACCAGGCGCTTCATCACGAAGGGCTTGAAGAGCTCCAGGGCCATCTCCTTGGGCAGGCCGCACTGGTACATCTTCAGCTCGGGGCCCACCACGATAACGGAACGGCCGGAGTAGTCCACGCGCTTGCCCAGCA
>DXIW01000050.1 GCA_019112625.1 Candidatus Acutalibacter stercorigallinarum
GCACCTTCCCGGCGTCCCCGGCCACAACGCCCGCGGCGATGGCGGCGGGGATGCCCTTCTTCCCGCCGGTGTTGGGCACCACCACGCTCTTTACGTTCTTGATGATATTCCCGGAGATGTCCGCGTCGATCCGCTCCGGCACAGCCCCCAGCAGCTCCCGGAGCCGGGCGGCGGCGTAGGCCAGGGCGATGGGCTCGGTGCAGCCGGTGGCGGGCACCAGCTCCTCCCGCAGGATGGAAAGATAGGTTTTCTGCATGTCCTGTGTGATCATAAAGTCTCCTCTCCCGCCGGCAGGGGCGGCTTCGCGGCGCGCGCTTTGGATTTCTTCGGACATTATACCACTTTTTCCGGGGTTTTCCTAGAGGTTCTTTCCGGGGAAAAACGGGGAAAAGATTTGCCTTTTTTCCAAAAAAGGAGTATAGTGGGAAATTGCGAGACCTGGGAAAGGCGGGAGGAAGATGCTCTTTTTGCTGTTGGCCATGGGGGCCAGCTCGGTGCTGGCCATCGTGCTGAAATATCTGAACACCAGCTACGCCTACGGGGTGTACTTTATCAACTATGTGACCTGCGCGGTGCTGGCCTTTGCCACCCTGGAGGAAAAGACCCTGTGGCAGGGGGACCCCACCCCCCTGTGGCTGGGGGCGGTGGCCGGGGCCTGCTACCTGGGGGCGTTGGCGGCCCAGGGGTACAGCATCCACAAGAACGGGGCCATCCTCTCCTCGGTGTTTGCCCGGCTGGGGGTGCTGGTGCCCATCTTCCTGTCCATCGCCGTGTTCCGGGAGCGGCCCACCCTGGTGCAGGGGCTGGGGGTGGCCCTGGCGGTGGTGGCCGCGGTGGTGATGAACGGCCTGCCCCGGAAGGGCCAGGGCTCCCCGGGGGCCAAGGCATTTTACCCCCTGGCCCTGTTTCTGGCCCTGTTCCTCAACGGGGCCAGCGACAGCATGTCGAAATTTTTCACCCAGTGGGGCCAGCGCCGGGACGACGGGCTGTTCGTGTTCTACATCTTCCTGTTCGCCGGGCTGTTCACCCTGGTGCTGCTGCTGAAAGAGCGCCGGCCCATCACCCGCCGGGACCTGGTGTTCGGGGCGCTGGTGGGGGTGCCCAACTTCCTCTCCTCCCGGCTGCTGCTGGCCGCCTTGACGGAGCTGCCGGCGTTTTTGGTGTACCCCTCCTACAGCGTGGGGGTGATCCTCATCGTGAGCCTGCTGAGCTTTTTCCTGTTCCGGGAGCGGCTGGGCCGCCGCCAGCTGGCCGCCGTGGGGATGATTCTGGCCGCGCTGGTGCTGCTGAACCTGTGAGAAGGAGCGCCCTCCCCGTGAAGGGCGTTTTTGTGAAAAGCCGGGGGCCTGGCAAAATCGCGGGACGATATTGGGATTGCCTATTCCCGGCGGGCGAAGAACGTGCTACAATGGGGGCAGCAGCTGAAATCCTTCCCAGAAAGGGGAATTGACATGAGGATCTTGTTTATCGACATCGACACCCTGCGGCCCGACCACATGGGCTGCTACGGCTACCAGCGGGACACCACCCCCTGCATGGACCAGGTCTGCGCCGAGGGCATCCGCTTTGACCAGTACTACTGCTCCGACGCGCCCTGCCTGCCCTCCCGGGCCTCCCTGGTCAGCGGCATGTTCGGCATCCGCAACGGGGCGGTGGGCCACGGCGGCACCGCCGCTGACCGGCGCCTCACCGGGCCCAAGCGGGACTTCACCGACATTGTGGACGAGAACTGCTTCCACAACATCTTCCGCCGGGCGGGGATGCACACCGCCTCGGTGAGCACCTTCGCGGAGCGTCACTCCTCCTGGTGGTTCAACGCCGGGTTCAACGAGTGCTACAACGTGGGCGGCCGCGGGGGCGAGTCCGGCGAAGCGGTGCTGCCCGTGGCTTTGGACTGGCTCCGCCGGAACAAAGACCGGGACAACTGGTTCCTGCATGTCCACCTGTGGGACCCCCACACCCCCTACCGGGCCCCGGAGAGCTTCGGCAACCCCTTTGCCGACGAGCCCCTGGACACCTGGATCGACGGGGAGACCCTGCGGCGCCACGTAAAGGCCGCCGGGCCCCACACCATCCAGGACCTGGGCATGTACACCGGCGACCAGGACCCCCGCTTCCCCCGGCAGCCCGGCAGCGCCGTGGACCAGGAGGGCCTGAAGCGGGTGTTTGACGGCTACGACTGCGGCATCCGGTACGCGGACTCCCTGGTGGGGCAGATCTTCGACCTGCTGCGGGAGCAGGGGGTGTACGACGACACGGCCATTATCATCACCTCGGACCACGGGGAGAACATGGGGGAGCTGGGCATCTACTGCGAGCACGGCACCGCGGACCAGCCCACCTGCCACATCCCCTTTATCCTCAAGTGGCCCGGGGCGAAGGCGGGCCTGGTGGACCGGGAGCTCCACTACAGCCTGGACCTGCTGCCCACCATGGCGGAGCTGCTGGGGGTGGACCCCTGGGAAAACTGGGACGGCCAGAGCTACGCCGGGACCGTCACCGATGGGACGCCCCAGGGCCGGGACAGCCTGGTGCTCTCCCAGATGGCCCACGTGTGCCAGCGCTCCGCCCGGTTCGGGGACTGGCTGTATGTGCGCACCTACCACGACGGCTACCACCTGTTCGACCGGGAGATGCTCTTCAATCTGAAGGAGGACCCCTACGAGCAGCATGACGTGAAGGACCAGCACCCGGAGGTCTGCGCCCAGGGGGCGAAGATCATCCTGGACTGGCACGACCAGCAGATGATGAAGTCCCAGTACCCCATCGACCCCATGCTCACGGTGCTCCAGGAGGGCGGGCCCTACCACACCTGGGTGGACCTGGACCAGTACCTGCGCCGCCTGGACGCCACCGGCCGCAAGGAGGGCGCCGACGCCCTGCGGAAGAAGTATCGCCGGGGATGAGACACGTACAGATGCTCCTGAAGCCGGCCTCGGGGCTGTGCGGCCTGCGCTGCCGCTACTGTTTTTACCACGATGAGACAATAAAGCGGGAGCAGGCCTCCTACGGCATCATGGAGGAGGCGGTGCTGGAGGCGGTGATCCAGCGGGCCCTGGCCAGCGCCACCCAGAGCTGCACCTTCTCCTTCCAGGGCGGGGAACCCACCCTGGCGGGGCTGGACTTCTTCCGGCGGGCGGTGGAGCTGGCCCGCCTGCACAACAAAAACCGGGTGCAGGTGTGCTTCTCCCTGCAGACCAACGGCATGGACCTGACCCCGGCGTGGGCGGATTTTCTGGCGGAGAACCGCTTCTTGGTGGGGCTCTCCCTGGACGGGGTGAAGGAGACCCACGACGCCAACCGGGTCACCCCCCAGGGGGAGGGCACCTTTCAGCGGGTGCTGCGGGCCGGCCAGCTGCTGGAGAGCCACAGGGCAGCGTTCAACATCCTCACCGTGGTGAACCGCCAGACCGCCCCCCAGGTGGAGCGCATCTACCGGTTTTACCAGCGCAGCCGCCTGGGCTACCTGCAGTTCATCCCCTGCCTGGACCCCCTGGGGGAGGCCCCGGGGGAACAGGACTACTCCCTCTCCCCCCAGGAGTACGGCAGGTTCTTGTGCCGCCTGTTCGATTTGTGGTACCAGGACGCGGTGGGGCAGCGGGCCCCCTCCATCCGCCAGTTTGAGAATTACATCGAGATGCTGCTGGGCTTTCCCCCGGAGGCCTGCGGCATGGCGGGAATCTGCGGGATGCAGCATGTGGTGGAGGCCGACGGCTCGGTATACCCCTGCGACTTCTACGTGCTGGACGGCTACCGCCTGGGGAACCTGTGTACCGACAGCCTGGAGGAGATCAACCGGCGGCGGGAGGCCCTGGGCTTTGTACAGCAGTCCCGGGCGGTGGACCGGGCGTGCCGGGACTGCCCCCACTTCTCCCTGTGCCGGGGCGGCTGCCGCCGCTACCGGCCGGTGGAGGCGGACGGCTCCCTGGGGCGCAACGTCCTGTGCCCGGGGTACCGGGAGTTCTTCGCCTATGCCGCCCCCCGCCTGAAGGAGCTGGCCCTGCTGGCCGCCCGGGGCCTGGGCGGCCAGTCCCCCAAACTATAACAGACACAGAAAGGGATGCCCAGAAGGGGCGTCCCTTTTTTGCTGCCCTGCCGGATCGTTGTGCATTATCACCCAATTTTGGCATGAAAAATAGGAGCGCAAGATCGTACATCCTCTCTTGAAATTCTAAAAAAACAGTGTAGAATTTAGGCAGATGCTCCCGGGGCCCGGGGAGGGGCCTCATCAGGGGGAGCACCGAACCAAAGGAGGAATGTATTGTGAAGTTTGGAAACGCGGCGTGGGGCTGGACGCCCATTCCGGAGGACATGCCGGAGGGGGACTCCCCCAAGAGAATTGCGAAGGAGATTCGGGAGCTGGGCTTTGAGGCGGTGGACTACCTGGGCACGCCGGAGGCCCTGGACAGCTACTTCAGTGGGGAGGTCGCCAAGGACCTGGGGGACTACTGCCGGTCCCTGGGGCTGGAGCCCAACGTGTTCGTCTACCAGGAGAGCGCCTGGAACGACCCGGACCCCCAGGTGACGGAAAGGACCCTGGCAGGGTTTGAGAAGGCGGCCGCCACGGCGGAGCGCATGGGGTGCAAAATCGTCTCCACCCTGGTGCCCCTGCCCTATGGGGCCGCGGGGTGGAATTTCAAGCCCGCGGCGCCGGCCCAGAAGCAGAGCTACCGCCTGGCCGGGGACTACTGCTACCAGAAGGACTGGGACACCCTGGTGGGGAATTACCGCAGGGCCCTGGCCATCGCCAAGGGGCACGGGCTGCGGATGTCCATCGAGTGTTTTGTGGGGTCCATGATCTCCACCCCCCACGCCATGCTGAAAGTCCTGGAGGACGTGGGCGACGATGCCTTCGGCATCCAGCTGGACACCAACCACCTGGTGGCCCAGCACATCGACCCGGAGTGGACCATCCGGATGCTGGGCGGGGCCCGCATCTTCAACGTGCACTGCAAGGACCACGACGCCGTGAGCCGCGGGAACATCCCCGCCGGGTGCGGCATCACCGACTACACGGCGGTGATCGGGGCCTTGAAAGACGTGGGCTACCAGGGGAACCTCACCGTGGAGCTGGAGTTCACCGACAACCCCCGGCGGTATAACCGCCAGGCTTTGGAGCACCTGCGCCAGTGCCTGGCCGGCACCTACTGAGGAGGGACGGCATGAAAGGGATCGTGACGGAGATTGAGCGGTTCTCCCTGCGGGACGGGCCGGGCATCCGCACCACGGTGTTCTTGAAGGGCTGCAACATGCGCTGCAAGTGGTGCCACAATCCGGAGACCCTGCAGGTGGCCCCCCAGCTGCTGCACTACCCGGAGAAATGCCTGGGCTGCGGCGCCTGCCTGGCGGCCTGCCCCAATGGGGCCCTGTCCGCCGGGGAGCATGGCGTCCAGATTGACCGGGAGAAGTGCAGGGGCTGCGGCACCTGCGCGGACCAGTGCTTCTCGGGGGCGCTGGTGCTCTCTGGGAAGGAGATGGACACCGAAGAGGTGATGGCGGAGATTCTGCAGGACCTGCCCTATTACAGGAACTCCGGGGGCGGGGTGACCTTAAGCGGCGGCGAGGCGACCTGCCAGCCGGACTTCGCCCTGGAGCTGCTGCGGGCCTGCCGCAGGCAGGGCATCCCCACGGCGCTGGAGACCAACCTGCTGGCCCCCTGGGCCGTGTATGAGAAGCTGCTGCCGGAGCTGGACCTGCTGATGTTCGACGTGAAGGTGTACGACGAGGAGAAACATAAGAGGTGGACCGGGGTGAGCAACCGGGCCATTCTGGAAAACGCCAGGAGGGCCGCGGAGTCCCTCCCCTACCTGGTGCGCACCCCGGTGATCCCCGGGGTGAACGACACGGCGGAGGAGATCGGGGCCATCGCCGGGTTCGTCCACAGCCTGGGCGGGGACCTGCAGTACTACGAGCTGCTGCGCTTCAACCCCCTGGGGGAGGGCAAATACACCGCCCTGGACATGGCAAACGACTTTGCCGGGGTGCGGCCCGGCCCCGAGGCGGACACCGAGCCCCTGGCCCAGGCCGCCCGGGAGGCGGGGCTTGCCCAGGTGCGCATTGGCTAGGAAGGAGGACAGCCGATGGAAAACAGAGTGAATGTATTCCCGCCGGAGACGGCCATGGGCTACCGGGAGCGCATCCGCATTTTGCGGGAGCGGAAGCTGGAGGCAACCCAGGTCAAATCGAAAATAAAGGAGTACCAGGACGGGGACGACTACGGCAGCGTGCCCGCGCCGGAGGACTACCACTTCCAGTGCGAGCCCAACCACGACAACGGCTCGTGGTATGGGTACGAGGGCTGGAGCCGGAACTTTTACAAGCTGATGAGCGAGCACCCGGTGTACATCGACTCGGTGGACGCGTTTTCCTGCCGGTGGATGTACTGCATGGTGTGGTTCGACGAGAAGAAGGGCGCCGCCTGGAACCCGGACTTCCCATACGACCACCTGAAGGCGGCGCAGGAGAAGTACGGCATTGTGCCGGGCATCGGGGCGGACGCCCACTTTGCCGGTGACTATGAGATCGGCCTGGAGCTGGGCTGGGGCGGCCTGCTAGCAAAGCTGGAGGAGTACCGGCGGAAGAACCCGGGACATGACGCCTTTTACGACGGGGAGGCCCTGGTGATCCGTGGTATCCAAAACTGGATGAAACACGCCATCGCCGAGGCCAGGCGCCTGGCGGAGGCGGAGCGCCACCCGGTGCTGCGGCAGAACCTGCTGGACATGGCGGAAGTCAACGAACATATTTTAGAGGCGCCCCCCGCCACCCTGCGGGAGGCCTGCCAGTGGGTGTGCTGGTTCAACATGGCCAGCCGCACCTACAACCGGGACGGGGCGGGCTTCCAGCTGGACCAGCTGCTGAAAACCTACTACGACCGGGACCTGGCCGCCGGCCGGGTCACCCGGGAGGAGGCGGTGTTCTACCTGGCCTGCCTGCTGCTGAATGACCCCCACTACTACCAGATCGGCGGGCTGGACGAGGCGGGCAACTCCCTCATCAGCGAGTTCAGCTACATGGTGCTGGAGGCCGCGGACCTGCTCAACTCCGCCTGCAACATCACCGTGCGGGTGGACAAGGACATCGACCGGGCGTTCCTGCACAAGGCGGTGGACTACCTGTTCAAGAACAAGAACGGGTGGCCCCGGTTCTCCGGGGACGACGCCCTGAGCAAGGGCTTTATGCGGTTGGGGTACAGCCAGGAGCTGGCCCGCAAGCGCATCGCCGTGGGGTGCCACTGGATGAGCCTGCCGGGGCTGGAGTACACCCTGAACGACTGTGTGAAGATCAACGGGGCGAAGGTGTTCGAGGTGGCCCTGGACGACATGATGGCCCAGGGCGGGGCGTTCTCTACCCAGCGGCTGTGGGAGCTGTTCGACTACCACATGGGCCAGGCGGTGGCGGCCACGGCGGAGGGCATCGCCTTCCACCTGGAGCACCAGGAGGACAACGAGCCCGAGCTGCTGCTGAACCTGTTGAGCCACGGCCCGGTGGAGACCGGGCTGGACGTGACCAAGAGCGCGAAGTATTTCAACCTGTGCATCGATGGCACCGCCATCGCCACGGTGGCCGATTCCTTCGGCGCCCTGGAGCAGCGGGTGGAGCGGGAGGGGCGCATCTCCTGGGAGGAGCTGTACCGCCACCTGAAGTCCGACTTTCAGGAGCCCGGCGGGGAGCGGGTGCGGCAGATGCTCCAGGCCAGCAACCGCTACGGCGGCGGGGACACCCTCAGCGACCACTGGGCGGTGAAGATCTCCCGGGCCTTCTCCCAGCAGGTGCGGGACGCGAGCAAGAGTTACCCCGGGTACCAGTTCATCCCCGGGTGGTTCAGCTGGTCCAACACCATCCAGCTGGGCAAGCAGGTGGGGGCCACCCCCAACGGCCGCCGCGCCTATGAGCCCATCAACCACGGGGCCAACCCCCACCCGGGCTTCCGGAAGGACGGGGCCTTGACCGCCATGACCAACTCCATCTGCGCCATCCAGCCGGGGTACGGCAACACTGCCCCGGTGCAGCTGGAGCTGGACCCCGGCATGGGCCGGGGGGAGGAGGCGGTGCAGAAAATCGCCGACTACATCCTCACCCTGATGGAGCTGGGGGGCACCCTGCTGAACATCAATATCATCGACGGGCAGAAGATCTTAGAGGCGGACAAGGACCCCTCGAAGTACCCGGACCTGGTGGTGCGGGTCACCGGGTTTACCGCTTACTTCTGCGCGTTGACGCCAGAATTCCGGAAATTGGTGGTAGACCGTATTCTACTGAAATAAAAGGAGGAGTTTTTCTATGTCTATCGCGATCGTGACCGAGAGCCAGTCGGAGGAGATGCGGGAGGTGCGCGTGGGCATCATCGGCTGCGGCGGTATTGCCAACGGCAAGCACATGCCCTCCCTGCACAAGCTGCCCAACGTGAAGATGGTGGCCTTCTGCGACCTGATCCCCCAGCGGGCGGAGGACGCCAAGGCCCAGTACGGCACCCCCGACGCCCAGACCTACACCGACTACCACGACCTGCTGGCCCGGGACGACATTGAGGTGGTGCACGTGCTCACCCCCAACTGCGCCCACGCGGAGATCTCCATCGCCGCGCTGATGTCCGGCAAGCACGTGATGTGCGAGAAGCCCATGGCCGCCTCTTACAAGGAGGCCCAGGCCATGGTGGAGGCTGCCAAGGAGAGCGGGAAGTTTTTGACCATCGGCTACCAGACCAGGAGCCAGATGGCCCACCAGTACGTCCGCCACATGGTGGAGCGGGGCGAGCTGGGGGAGGTCTACTACGTAAAGGCCCCCTCCATCCGCCGGCGGGGCGTGCCCCTGTGGGGCGTGTTCCTGGACAAGGAGAAGCAGGGCGGCGGGCCCCTTATCGACATCGGCACCCACTCCATCGACGCGGCCCTGTCCCTCATCGGCAACTACGATGTGGAGAGCGTCACCGGCTCGGTGTACCGCAAGCTGGCGGACACGGCCATGAATTCCAACGAGTGGGGCATCTGGGACCCCAAGGACTTTGAGGTGGAGGACTCCGCCATGGGCTGGGTGAAGTTCAAGAACGGCGCCACCATGGTGGTGGAGGCCTCCTGGGTGCTCAACTACGTGGGCGAGGCCAACACGGTGCTGTGCGGCACCAAGGGTGGCGTAGAGCTGCGGGGCGACGTGGTGCGCATCAACGGGGAGAAGGACGGCTCCCTCTTCGTCACCGACGTAAAGCCCAACTCCACCGCCCGGGACCTGTTCCACGGCCAGAACCTGACCCCCGAGGAGTACGAGGCCAAGCAGTGGATCTACAGCGTGGTGAACAACATCCCGCCCCTGACCAAGCCCGAGGAGGCCTGCGTGGTGTCCCATATCATCGAGGCCATTTACGAGTCCGCCCGCACGGGCAAGACCATCTACTTCTGAAATGCCACAAAAAGGGCCCTGCCGCACCGCGGCGGGGCCCTTTTCATTTGCTGCTCAGTTGAAATTGTAGTCCGTGAGGATGGGCTCCCGGCCCTGGGTCACGTCGTTGAAGTACTCATAGAAGGAGATACCCAGGTAGCTGCCGGAGATGTTGTACACATTGGTGAAGCCGTGGGCCTGCAGGCACAGGCAGGCGTTGTAGCTGCGCTGGGAGCTGCGGCAGTGGAGGTACACCGGCCTGTCCCGGGGGACCTCCTCCAGGCGGCTGCGGAGCTGGCTGAGGGGGATATTCACCGCGGTTTTGATATGGGACTTGGCGTACTCGCCAGGCTCCCGCACGTCGATGATGCAGGCGCCGGACTCCACCAGGCCCCGGACCTGGCTGACCTTCACCTGCCGGAAGGCGCCCTCCAGCAGGTTGCAGGCCACCAGGGCGGCGTTGTTGCCCGCGTCCTTGGCGGTGGAGAAGGGCGGGGCGTAGCACAGCTCCAGGTCCCGGAGATCGTCTACCGTGCCCCCGAATTTGATGAGGGTGGCGGCGATGTCCGCCCGCTTGGGGGCGTCGCCCTCGGAGATGGCCTGGACCCCCAGCACCCTGCCCGTGGGCACCTGGTAGATGAGCTTGTAGTGCAGGGGCGTGCTGCCGGGCATAAGGCTTACCCGGTCCGGGGGCATGACGTACACAAAGTCGTAGGGGATGCCCGCCTTCTCGCACTGGGCGGCGGTGAGGCCGGTGCTGGCGGCGTTGTAATCGAACACCTTGATACAGCTGGAGCCGATATAGCCGGTGTTGCGCACCGGGCGGCCGCAGATGCTGTCCGCGGCCTGGCGGGCCTGCTTCTGGGCGGGGCCGGCCAGGGCCAGCTGCATAGGCTGGCCGGTGAGGGCGCTGTACACCTGGATGGCGTCCCCCACGGCGTAGATGTCCGGGTCTGAGGTGCGGTAGCTGGGGTCCACCACAATGGCGCCCTTCTCGTTGAGCTCCAGTCCCGCGTCCCGGGCCAGGGCGGTGTCGGGGGTGACGCCCACGGCCATGACCACCGCGTCGCCTTCCACCACCCGGCCGGAGGCCAGGGTCATGTGGGAGCCCTGGAAGGACACGGCCCTGTCCCCCACCAGCAGGTCCACGCCGTGGTCCAGCAGCTCCTTGTGGAGGATCTGCACCATGTCGTAGTCGTAGGTGGCCAGAATCTGGGGGGCGGCCTCCACCAGGGACACGTGGTACCCGGCCTCCCGCAGGTTGACGGCCACCTCCACGCCGATGAAACCTCCGCCCACCACGGTGACCTTCTGTAATCCCCCGGCCTGGAGGGCGTCCTGCAGCCGGGCCACGTCCGGCACCGTCTTTACGGTGAACAGGTTGGCGCTCTCGATACCCGGTATCCTGGGCACGACGGCGTTGGCCCCGGGGGCCAGGATCAGCTTGTCGTAGCTCTCCCGGTACTCCCGGTTCTGCTCCAGGTCTTTCACGGTGACGGCCTTGGCGGCCCGGTCGATAGAGAGCACCTCGCTGTTCACCCGGGCCTGGATTTTGTACTGGCTGGCGAACCGGGCCGGGTCCATAAGCACCAGCTTCTCGGTCTGGTCCACGGTGCCGCTCAGGCGGTAAGGCAGGCTGCAGTTGGAGTAGGACACATAGGGGCCCTTGTCGAACATGATGATCTCGGCGCTCTCATCCAAGCGGCGGAGACGGGCGGCGGTACCGGCGCCGCCGGCCACACCGCCCACAATCAGGTATTTCATAGGGGGTTCCTCCTTTTCCTAGAAAGTCACAGAGTTTACAGGGCGGCGGGGGCGAAGGTGAAGCCCTCCCCCTGGCCCAGGGCGGCCAGGGCCACCGACAGGGCGGCGGCGTCCCCCAGGCTGTCCCCCAAGGCGGCGGGGACCACCTGGCAGGCGGCCCGGTTGCCGGGCAAAGCCTCCCGCTGGACCACCTCCAGGGCCGCCTCCCGGAGGAGGTGCTCGCTGCGGGCGTACACGCTGCCGATGACGATGCGCTCCGGGTTCAGCAGGTCCATGAGCAGGGAGAGGGCCATGCCCAGGTGGCGGCCGCAGCAGCGGTAGGCCGCCAGGGCCACCGGGTCACCGGCCTCGGCGGCCTGGGCCATACTGAGGGCGGTGACGCTCCCCAGGGCCTCGGGGCTGGGGCAGTAGGCGGGGGGCGTCCCCTTCTGGATGGCCTCCAGGGCCATGGCCCGGCCCAGCTCCGCCAGGCCACCCCCGCTGCAGAAGCCCTCGAAGGACCCGGCCTTGCCGGAGCCCACCGGGGCGTAGGGGGTCCCGTCGGCCTGGGGGCAGCGGCAGTGGCCAATCTCCCCGGCCATGCTGCTGGCCCCGGTGTACAGCTTCCCGTCTAAAATGAGCCCGGCCCCGAAGCCGGTGCCAAAGGTGAGAAACACCATGCTCTGGCAGCCCCGGCCCGCCCCGAAGCGCCACTCCGCCAGGGCGCAGGCGTCGGCGTCGTTCTGCAGGCGGCAGGGCACGCCGAAGGCCTGGGCGAAGTCCTCCGCCGCTGGGATTTCATCCCAGCCGGGGAGGTTGGGGGGCGAGAGGATGAGACCTTTCGCGCTGTCCAGAGGCCCGCCGCAGCTGATGCCGATGGATGAAAGCTCCACATCCCCGGCCTGGTGGAGCAGCTCCCGCAAGGCGGAGGCCATGGACTCCCGGGCCGGGGGGTAGCCCCCCTTGGGGGTGGGGAATTTCCGTTTGGCCAAAGGGGTGACCACCCCGTCCTCTGCCTTGGCCAGCAGCACCGCCAGTTTGGTGCCGCCGATGTCCAGTCCTGCGATATAGGCCATCTTCAATCCTCCTGTTCTGTGATAAGGGTCTCCCGCCAGCCGGGGCGTTTGGTGGGGATATAGAAAAATCATAGCCCTATCCCGCCAAAATTGCAAGGGATTTTCCCGATTTTTTAGTCAGCTTCTTGACCGTGGGCCGGTTTGGTGGTATCCTACTAGCGAAACGCGGGGCCTGCCCCGCAAACCACCCAGGAGGCGACTTGTATGGACCGCATCGAAGAACTGCTGCGCCGGTACCCCGCCCTGGCCCCGGCGGCGGGGGACATCCGCCGGGCCGGGGAGGCCCTGTGCCGCTGCGTACTGGCCGGGGGCAAGGTGCTCACCTGCGGCAACGGGGGCAGCGCCGCCGACGCCGAGCACGTGGTGGGGGAACTGATGAAGGAATTCCTCCGCCGGCGCCCCATCGGGGAGGAGGCCAGGCAGCGGCTCACCGCCGCGGACCCCTCCCCCGCCGACCTGGTCGCCGGGCTGCAGGGGGCCATCCCCGCCATCTGCCTCAACTCCCAGACCTCCCTGCTCACCGCCCTGTGCAACGACGGGGACCCGGCCATGATGTTCGCCCAGCAGGTCTACGGCTATGGCCGGGCGGGGGACGTTCTGCTGGCCTTCAGCACCTCGGGGAATTCCGCCAACGTGGCCAACGCCCTGCGGGTGGCCCGGGCCGTGGGCTGCACCGGCATCCTCATCGCCGGGGGCACCGGCGGCCGCTGCGCGGGCCTGGCGGAGGTGGCGGTCCTCCTGCCGGAGACAGAGACCTACAAGGTCCAGGAGCTGACGCTGCCCCTCTACCACTGCCTCTGCGCCATGGCGGAGGACGCGGTGTTCGGCTGAACAGGGGACTCCCCCGGCAGCGGGGGAGTTTTTTTCCGGGAGATTTTAATTAAGTATTGACTTAATTAAAATCCGTGGTACAATAGAGGCAAAGGAAAGGGGGCGGGACTATGGCGGACGCTGCCGCGGGAATGAAGGCGCTGGCCGACGAGAACCGGATGCTGCTGCTGCGGCTGTTGCTGCTGCGCAGCTGCTGTGTGCGGGGGCTGGCCCGGCAGCTGGGCATCTCCCCGGCGGGGGTCTCTCAGCATTTGAAGGTGCTGCGGGAGGCCGGGCTGGTGCTGGGGGAGAAATCCGGCTACCACACCCACTACACCGTGGACCGGGAGGCCCTGCGGGCCCTGGCCCGGGAGCTCACCGCCCTGGCGGAGGCACCGGCGAGCCAGCCCTGCAGCCCCCGCTACGGCGGCTGCCCGGCGGCGGAATTCGCCAAGTGCCGCAACGCAGGCGGCGCCCCCTCCCCCTCTCCCCAACCCATGCCATGGAAAGGAAGCAAGGATATGAAGATCGCGGTCACTTACGAAAACGGGCAGGTTTTTCAGCACTTCGGCCACTGCCAGGCCTTTCAGTTCTTCACCGTAGAGGAGGGCAAGGTCACCTCCAGCGAAGTGGTCAGCGCGGCGGGCAGCGGCCACGGGGCCCTGGCGGGCTTTTTGAAGGCCCACGGCGCGGACACCCTCATCTGCGGGGGCATTGGGGGCGGGGCCCGCACGGCCCTGGCCCAGGCGGGCATCCAGCTGTACCCCGGGGTCACCGGCGGCACGGAGCAGGCGGTGCAGGCCCTGCTGGACGGCACGCTGCTCTTTAACCCCGACACCCTGTGCAGTCACCACCACGGGGAGGGCCACACCTGCGGCGGCCACGGGGAAGGCCACGGTTGTGGCAGCCACGACTGCGGCGAGGACAAGCACGGCTGCCCGGGAAATCACTGAAAACGGCGCGCAAAAAGGAGCCCCTGGCGGGGCTCCTTTCGTTTTGGGCGGGTTCAGGCGTTGTTGACCTCCTGCTCCAGCATCTGGGCGAAGAGGGTGTTGGCCCAGGCGAACCAGGGCCGGGTGAACTGGCTGGGGTCGTCCACGTTGAAGCCCTCGTGCATGAAGTTGGTACCGGCGTGGGTGCGGGCGATGGTCTCCAGGCACTCCTTCTTCTCGGCGGGGTCGGTGCTGGTGAGAATCTGCATGGTCAGGCCGATGTGCCAGATGTACCGGTGGGGGGTGTGGGGGCTGCCGATGCCCTTGGCCACCTTGCCCACGAAGTAGTAGGGGTTGTCCTCGGAGAGGACGAACCGGCGGGTGTTCTGGTAGATGGGGTCGTCGGCGGGCTTGTACCCCAGGTAGGGGATGGCCAGCAGGCTGGGGGAGTTGGCGTCGTCCATCAGGTTGTAGTTGCCGAAGCCGTCGGTCTCGTAGGCGTAGATCTTCCCGTACTTGGGGTGGTCCACGATGCCGTAGGCCTCGATGCCGTCCCGGATGTCCTCCTGAAGGGCCTTGCAGCGCTCTACCAGCTCCTTGTCGTCGTAGCCGGCCTCCAGCAGCTCGACGGCGTAGCCCAGGGCCACCACGGCCATCATGTTGGCGGGGATGAGGTAGCCGAACTTGCAGGAGTCGTCGGAGGGGCGGAAGCCGGACCAGGTCATGCCGGTGTAATTTACCGGGCGGCCCTTGCCCCGCATGGGCAGGGTGTCGCTGGGGGCCCAGGCGTGGTCCCGCACGAACCAGTAGGGGGAATTCTCGTGGCGCTGCTCCACGGTGAAGGTGTCCACGATCTTCTGGACCATCAGCCGGAACTCCTCGGTGAAGATGGACTTGTCCTTGGTCACCTCATAGTACTCGTGGGACAGGTACAGGGAGGCGCACAGGGAGTCCACCTCGTACTTCCGCTCCCAGATCCAGCCGCTCTGGAAGCTGCTGTGGTCGTCCTCGCTGTAGCCCTTTTCCAGCACTTTGCCGTTAAAGGCGTTGGAGTAGGGGTCCAGGTTTACATAATACACATGCTTTTCAATGACGCTCTTCAGGATGTGCTTCAGGTCCTCGTCCTGGGCGGCGTACTTGATGTAGGGCTTCAGCTGGGCGGCGCTGTCCCGCAGCCACATGGCGGGGATGTCCCCGGTGATGACGAAATAGCTGCCGTCCTCCAGCTGGGTGACGGTGGTCTCCATGGTGTTCAGGAAGCACTGCTTGGCCAGGGGGGCCAAGTCGGGGTACACCTGGGCGGCCTTTTGTTCCAGCTCTTCCGCTTTCTGCAACAGGATCTTCGGGATCATGGCGAAACGCTCCTCTCCGGAATTTCCCCGCTGGGGGGTCTCTGCTTCATTGTAACACATTCCGCGGGGAAAGGCCACCTCTTTTTTCCCTTGCGCAAGAAAAGGGAGCGGCTGCCGCCGCCCCCTTTTTTCTATCAGCTCTCCCACTGGTTCACTGTGCCCTCCCGGTCCACGGTGATGACCGGGCGGTAGCTGGGGTCCAGCCGGGACACCGCGGCCCCCAGCTTCTCCTGGATCTCCTGGTCGCTGTCTTCCAGGGAGAAGGGCGCCGCCACATCGAAGAGCACGTTGGAGTGGGTGATGCCCCACACCACCCGGAAGTCGTGGATGGACACCTGGGGATAGACGCGCCTCACCAGCTCCCGCACCTGGCGGTGGAGGGCTTCGGTGCGCTCGTCCTGGGTGACCACCGGGTCCAGGTGAATGACCAGGTGGATGTGGTCGTGCTCTAAAAAGTCCCGCTCGATGTTGTCGATGATGTCATGGCTTTTCAGGATGTCCTCCTCCGCGGGGACCTCGCAGTGCACCGAGGCAAAGCACCGGCCCACCCCGTAGTTGTGCACCGCCAGATCGTGGATGCCGATAATCCCGTCGTAGGAGAGGATCTTCCGGTAGATGGACTCTACCAGCTCTTGGTCGGGGGCCATGCCCAGCAGGGGGTCGCCGGTCTCGATGATGAGCTTGACCCCGGACACCACGATGAACACCGCCACCGCCAGGCCCAGCCAGCCGTCCAGGTTGAGGTGGGTGAGGCTGGTGATGGCCGCCCCCAGCAGCACCACCGTGGTGGCGATGGCGTCGTTGCGGCTGTCGCTGGAGGTGGCGTACACGGTCTGGGAGTCGATGGTCTTGCCCACGCTGCGGTAGAAGAAGCACTGCCACAGCTTGATGAGCACGGACGCCGCCAGGATGCCCAGGGTGAGGGGGGTGAAGTCCGCGGCCTCGGGGGCGATGATCTTCTCGATGGAGGTCATACCCAGCTCCAGGCCCAGAAACAGCACCACGAAGGACACGATGACCCCGGAGAGGTACTCCATGCGGGCGTGGCCGAAGGGGTGTTTGGCGTCGGCGGGCTTGCCCGCCAGCTTAAACCCCACCAGCATGATGATGGAGGAGCCGGAGTCGGTCAGGTTGTTTACGGCGTCGGCCATAATGGCCACGCTGCCCGAGAGCAGCCCCGCCGCCATTTTGATGGCGAACAGCAGCAGGTTGGTGGCGATGCCCACGGCCCCCGCGGCCTTGCCGCTCTTCTCCCGGACGGCGCTGCCCGCCCCGGGGCCGTAGCCTTTTACCAGCAGTTTCATCACTCCGTCGAACATGGTCTCATCTCCCCATAGACAAAAAGGTCCCGGGGCAGGGTGGCCTGCCCCGGTCCTGCAAAAATTTTTTTGGATGTGTTACGCCAGCACACTGTTCCCCTGGCTGTCGATGCCCACAATCAGGGGGAAATCTTTGAGCGTAAGGCGCTTGACGGACTCGCAGCCCAGGTCCTGGAAGGCGATGACCTCCGCCTTTTCGATGCACTGGGCGGCCAGGGCCCCTGCCCCGCCGATGGCGCACAGGTACACGGCGCCGTTGCGCTTCATGGCCTCAATGACTTCCGGGCTGCGCTTGCCCTTGCCGATCATACATTTTAAGCCCAGGTCCAGGAGCCGGGGGGTGTAGGGGTCCATGCGGCCGCTGGTGGTGGGCCCGCAGGAGCCGATAGGCAGCCCCTCCGGCGCCGGGGTAGGCCCGGCGTAGTAGATGGCCGCCCCCGCCAAGGGGTAGGGGGGCTCTTTGCCCTCATCCAGCAGCTGGCAGATACGCTTGTGGGCCGCGTCCCGGGAGGTGTAGCATACCCCGGAGAGCAGCACCCGCTGCCCCGCCCGCAGGGTTGGGGCCAGCTCCGCCATGTCGCTGGTGTTCAGACGCAGCGCTTCCCCCATCTCACTTCTCCCAGAACAGCTCGATGTACTCGTTCATGGGGCCCCAGAAAAAGGCGATGCGGATGGGGCTGCCGGCCAGCTCCATATCGTTGGGCTCGATGGCGATCTCGTAGCCGGCCTCCCGCACCCGGGCGATGGCCTCGTCTACCTTGTCGGTGGCCAGGGCCAGGTGGTTGAGGGCCCCGCCCTTCTGGGACATCTCCTTCTCGGGGATGATCTCCAGGCAGGAGTTATCCCCGCAGGAGACCATCAGGCAGGGCATGTTGGGGTCGCCCCAGCTTTTGGTGACCTCCATGCCCAGCACCTTGGTGTACAATTCCACCACGCTGCTGTACTGCTCTGCCGTGGGCTTTAAGGCGATGTGGTGCACGCCCTGGATCAGCTTGCTCATAGTTATTCCTCCCTATATATTCTTCTCGTAAAAAAAGGGAAGCCGCAGACGCGGTATCCCTTTTTTCTCCTTGCTAACGGACTTATTTCCGGTTGAAGATGGACATGATGTCCGTGAAGGTATCGTCGTCATCGATAACGGCGGGGTCCACCTTAGGCTCGCTGGAGCGAGGGCGGGAACCGGTGCTGTTGGAAGAGGTGTCCAGGAAGTCGTCGTCCAGGTCCATATCCAGGGAAACGGCGGGCTTTTTGGACTTCTCCCCGTTCATGCCGTCGAAGCCGGTGGCGATGACGGTGACGGTCATCTCGTCCTCCATGTTCTCGTCGAAAGTGGCGCCCCAGATGATGTTGGCGTCCTCGTGGGCGCGCTCGGTGACGATCTGGGAAGCGGTGTCGATCTCGTCCAGAGCGATGTCCGGGGAGGAGGTGATGTTGATGATAACGCCCTTGGCACCGGAGATCTTGGTCTCCAGCAGGGGGCTGGACACGGCGGCCAGGGCGGCCTGCTGGGCCTTATCCTTGCCGCTGGCGTGGCCCACGCCCATGTGGGCGTAGCCCGCGTTCTGCATAACGGACTTCACGTCCTCGAAGTCCAGGTTGACGATACCGGGCAGCTGGATCAGGTCGGAGATGGACTGCACGCCCTGGCGCAGCACGTCGTCGGCAGCGGTGAAGGCGTTGGCCAGAGTGATGCGCTCCTCGCTCACCAGCTTCAACCGCTCGTTGGGGATGACCACCAGGGAGTCCACGTGCTCCCGCAGGGCGGCGATGCCCTTTTCCGCCTGCTCCATACGGCGGCGGCCTTCGAAAGCGAAGGGTTTGGTGACGATGCCCACAGTGAGGGCCCCCAGCTCCCGGGCGATTTTGGCCACCTGGGGGGCAGCCCCTGTGCCGGTGCCGCCGCCCATGCCGGCGGTGATGAACACCATGTCGGCGTCCTTGAGCACATTGGTGATGGCCTCGCGGCTCTCCTCGGCAGCCTTTTCGCCCACCTCGGGCTTAGAGCCGGCGCCCCGGCCGCTGGTAAGCTTTTCGCCCAGCTGCACCTTTACCGCAGCCTGGGAGCGCTGCAGGGCCTGTTTATCCGTATTCATGCAAACCAGCTCCACGCTGCGCACACCGGCGCTGGCGATGCGGTTTACGGCGTTGCCGCCGCCGCCGCCCACACCCACCACTTTGATGGTCTGTGGAGTCTCATCAAGCAGATTATCAACTTCAAAAGGCATGTCATTTCCTCCTTGGCTTTCTACGAGCAGATATTCTTCACGACGCGTGTTCCGTCTACCGTGATCACTTATGATACTACATGGTATAATCTATCACTTTTGCGGGAAAATTTCAAGAAATTTCTGAGAAAAAGGGGCGCTGGACGCAAATTTTTCCGTTTGGGGGCCCTGCGGGGCGCCCGGGGCGGGAAAAACTGCGAAAAATGCCGGAAGCCTCAGCCGGTGAAGGGGGCGTCGGGGATGGCGCCGCCCCGGTCGGTAGTGCCGGTTTCCGACCCGGAATCGTCCTGATTCGACCCGGAATCGCCCGAGTCTGACCCGGAATCGCCCGCGGCGGTCCCGGGATCGGTCGAATCGGAGGCGGTAGCGGCGGAGTCACCGGTGGTAAAGGGGGAGTCTGGGATGTCGTCCCCCCGTCCGCCGGAGGTCTCGCCGGCGGTGCCATCGGTGGTGTCCGTGCCCTCCCCCTCCGGGGTACTGGAGGCCGTGGCGGAGGAGGCGCTGCCTGCCGGGTCCACGGGGCCCGCCTCGAAGCCGGCCTTGTGGGCGTCGGCGGCGTAGGACAGGTCCAGCACGCCGGTCTCCTTGTCCCCGATCCTGTTTTCGGTGGTGGGGTTGATCAGGGCGTCGTAGGCGAAGTCCAGCTTATAGGTGAGCTCGGCGGTGCTGCCCAGCTTGCACTCCACCCGATCCTGGTACCAGAGGCGGATGTCGTACAGGTCGGTGAGGTCCAGGCGGGTGCACTGGGTGATCATCTCCCGGTCGGTGAGGGCGGTGAGGATCTCCTGGAGGGCGGAGAGGGCGGTGGCGTCCTCGGCCTGGAGGTACTGCCCCGGCTGGGTGGCGGTGGAGGCGAAGCCGGTGACCTGCATGGTGGCCGCCGCGGGCTCGGCGCCCAGCTCCAGGATCTTCCCCTGGCTGCTGACATAGAGCCAGCCCCCGCCGCTGGAAACGCTGGCGGCGGTCTGGGCGGCGGTGATGCGGATCTCCAGGGTGTTGGGGAAGTGCTTGATGACTTCGGCGTCCTCCACGTAGGGCAGCTGGCTCTCCAGGCGTTCCTCCTGGCTTTGGGTGGGGGCGAAGAGCAGGTTGTCGCCCAGGGCGTAATCGCACAGGGCCAGCACCTCCTCCTGGCTGTACACCAGATCGCCGGTGACCTGGATGTCGGCCACCTTGAACAGCAGGAACACGCACAGCAGGGCGGTGACCGCCGCCATGGCCAGCACCGCCAGCAGCAGGGTGACCCGCCGGGCGGTCTTGCCCAGGGGCTTGCGGCCCTTCCGGGGGGGCTCCCGCCGGGGGGGACGCCCCGGGCCCTGGGGGGGACCTGGAGGGCGCTTGCGGGC
The DNA here is from genome assembly GCA_019112625.1 of Candidatus Acutalibacter stercorigallinarum. Taxonomy (GTDB): domain Bacteria; phylum Bacillota; class Clostridia; order Oscillospirales; family Acutalibacteraceae; genus Acutalibacter; species Acutalibacter stercorigallinarum. The sequence goes on from DXIW01000050.1 coordinate 20,179, forward strand.
CGGGGGCCTGGCCTGGGGCCCCCGGCCCTGGGGATGGGAGGGGGCGCTGATGCCGATGAAGGTCTCCCCGGCCAGGGGGTCCCGGCCGGAGGGTCTTTTTTTGGCTGGCATGGCGCTCACTCCTTTCCTGCGTTTTTCTGTTCCTGCCGCCGGGGGCGGCTACTGCGGGGGGACCTCCCGGATACGGGCCCCCAGGGCGGCCAGGTCCCCGGGCAGGTCCTGGTAGCCCCGGCGGATGTGGCACTCCCCGGTGAGTTGGGTGCGGCCCCGGGCCGCCAGCCCCGCCACCGCCAGGGCCGCGCCGCCCCGCAAATCGCAGGCCTGGACCCTGGCCCCGGTGAGGCGCTCCACCCCCTCTACGATGGCCACCCTGCCTTCCACCTTGATCCTGGCCCCCATGCGCTGGAGCTCCTCCGCGTGCTTGTAGCGGCTCTCGAATATGTTCTCCACAAAGATACTGGTGCCCCGGCCCAGGGCGGCCATGGCCATGACCACGGGCTGGGCGTCGGTGGGGAAGCCCGGGTAGGGCATGGTGCGGATGTGGCCCACCGGCCCCAGCCGCCGGGGGGCCATGATGTTCAACGCGCCCCCCAGCTGGCGCACGGCGCAGCCGGAGTCCTCGAAGGGGGCCAGCAGGGGCAGGAGGGTGGCGTTGTCCACGCCCTGGAGGGTGATGTTGCCCCCGGTGACCGCCGCGGCCGCCATGTAGGTGGCGGAGACGATGCGGTCGGGCATGACCCGGTGCTCGCAGCCGTAGAGGGCGTCTACCCCGTCGATGATGACGCAGCTCTCCCCCGCCCCGTAAATCCGGGCCCCGCACCGGTTGAGGTAGGCGGCCAGGTCGGTGATCTCCGGCTCCCGGGCGGCGTTGGCGATGACCGTGGTGCCCTTGGCGCACACCGCGGCCAGCATCACGTTCTCCGTGGCCCCCACGCTGGGGAAGGCGAGGGACACGTAGGACCCCTGGAGCCCGCGGGGGGCGCTGCAGGAGAGGCAGCCGCCCTCCTCGGCGATCTCCACCCCCAGCCGCCGCAGGGCGGACAGGTGCAGGTCGATGGGCCGGGGGCCCAGCTCGCAGCCCCCGGGGAAGCAGAGCCGGGCCTCCCCGCACCGGGAGACGATGGCGCCCAGGAACACGATGGAGGACCGCATGCCCCGCATGAGCCCGTCGGGGATCTCGCAGCAGGTCATGGCGTTGTCCACGGTGAGGTCCTGGTCCTCCCGGCGGCAGCGGCAGCCCAGGTGCTCTAAAATCCCCACGGCTGTGTCCACATCGGAGAGGCGGGGACAGTTGTGGAGGACGGTCTGGCCCCGGCACAGCACCGTGGCCGCCAGAAGGGGGAGCGTGCTGTTCTTCGCCCCCTGGATGGTGATCTCCCCGCAGAGCTCCGCGGGGCCGTCGATTAGGATCATATTGGGAACACCTCGCACTGTTAGCATACGCTATCCTATGAAGCGCTCCCAAAAAGGTGAAAGCTAGGTTCTGGCCGCGGCCTTGATGACCCGGTAGATGCGCTCGTTGGCGTCCAGGGTCTCCATCTTGCCGGCGTTCTCCCCCAGGGACCGGAGGCGCTGGGGGTCGGAGAGGATGGCCTCTACCTTCTCCCAGAGGGCCTCGCCGGTGAGGTCCTTCTCCTCGATGATCTCCGCGGCCCCCCGGCGCACCAGGGCCATGGCGTTGTGGAACTGGTGGTTCTCCGCCACGTTGGGGGAGGGGATGAGGATGGAGGCCTTGGCCTTGGCCTCGATCTCGGAAAGGGTCATGGCCCCGGCCCGGCCGATGACCAGGTCGGCGGCGGACAGGCACTGGGGCATGTTGTCGATGTATTCCAGGAGCCGGACCTGGGGGCTTTTTTCCAGGTCCAGGCCGAATTCTTTGCACTCGTCTAAAAATTTCTCGTCGTGGGAGCCGTAGCCGTGGATGTGCTGGTACCTGCCGGTTTTGGCGCTCTGGGCCAGCATGTAGGCGGCGGCCCGGTTGAGGGCCGAGGCCCCCAGGCTCCCGCCGAAGGAGAGGACCAGGGGCCGGTCGTCCAGGCCCAGGGCCTTGCGGGACTCCTCCCGCTGGGCGGCCAGGACCTCTCCCCGCACCGGGTTGCCGGTGACGGTGCAGTTGGCCTTGGGGTCCAGGTATTTTTTGGCGTCGGGCACGGCCAGCATCACGGTCTTGACCGCTTTGGCCAGCATTTTGGTGGTGACGCCGGGGTAGGCGTTGGACTCGTGGATGACGCAGGGGATGCCCAGCTTGGCGGCCTCCCGGATCACGGGGCCGCTGACGTAGCCGCCGGTGCCCACGCACACGTCAGGGGCGAAGTCCTGGATGATCTTTTTCGCCTCGGCGGTGGCGGTGAACATGCGCACCACAGTCTGGGCGTTGCGGGCCAGGTTTTTGGGGGTGAGCTTCCGCTGGAACCCGGAGATGGTGATGGTGGCCATGGGGTACCCGGCGTTGGCCACCAGGCGCTCCTCCATGCCGCCCTTGTTGCCCACGTAGAGGATCTGGGTGTCGGGCTCCTTTTGCATGAGGTACCCCGCGGCGGCCAGGGCCGGGTTGATGTGCCCCGCCGTGCCGCCGCCGGTGAACAGGACTTTCATTGGCTCCACTTCCTTTTTGGTGTTAAGTCTTTTCCACGTTGGAGCTGCGGGAGATGTTCAAGAGGACGCCCATCTCCCCCAAGAGCATGAGCAGTGCCGTGCCCCCGTAGCTGAAAAAGGGCAGGCTGATGCCGGTGTTGGGGATGGTGTTGGTGACCACGCAGATATTGAGCACCGCCTGGAGCCCCACCTGGAAGGTGATGCCCAGGCCTAAGAGCATGCCGAATTTATCCCGGGCGTGGAGGGACACGTACACCCCACGCCAGATGAGGAGCCCGAAGAGCACCATGATGACCAGGGCCCCCAAAAGGCCCAGCTCCTCGCAGACCACGGCGAAGATGAAGTCGTTCTGGGGCTCGGGGAGCCACAGGTACTTCTGCCGGGACTGGCCCAGGCCCACCCCCAAAAAGCCGCCGCTGCCGATGGCGTACAGGGACTGGCGGGTCTGCCAGGTGAGGTCGGGGTCCAGGTCGGGGGAGAAGGGGTCCAGCCAGATGTCCACCCGGGAGGCCTGGTAGCTGTCGCCGAAGAAGAGCATGATGATGAGGAGCACTGCCAGCGCGCCGCCCCCCAAAAGGAACCACCGGAGCTTGGTGCCCCCCACGAACATGAGGATGGCCCCCAGCATGAGGACGATGAGGGTGGCGGACAGGTGGTTCTCTAAAAAGATGAGGCCGCCCACCACGCCTAAAATCGCCACGTAGGGCAGCACCCCGTAGTAGAAGGTGCCCATCTTATCCAGGTTTTGGGAGATGAGGTGGGCGAACAGCAGGATGACGGCAAATTTGGCCACCTCGGAGGGCTGGAAGTTGATGGGGCCCAGCTGGAGCCACCGGTAGGCGTCCCCCTCGTTGGGGGCCAGGCTTTTGAGGCCCAGGGCCTTGAAGAGCATGACCAGGCACAAAAACAGCACAGCCACGCCCATCACCGGCCAGGCGAATTTGTGGTAGTGGTGGTAGTCGAAGGTGGAGATGAACAGCATGGCCGCCACCCCCAGGACGGCGAACATCCCCTGGCGGGAGATGTAGGCGTAGCTGCTGCCGTCGTTGTAATAGGCGTAGGCGTAGCTGGCGGAGAAGAGCATGACCAGGCCGATGGCCAGCAGCACCAGGATGAAGATGAACAGGGGCATATCCAGGCCCTGGCCCAGGGAGAACACCTTGTATTTGATCTTCCGCTGCCGGGGCTTGTGGGATGGCTTCTGCTCCTCCTTGGGGGGCTGGTAAGCGGGCACCCGGCGCAGTCCCCGGGCGGTTTTGCCTGCCGCTGCCATGGCGGTCCCTCCTTTCGCGATACGTGTAGTTAGTCTGTCCAGGCCAGGGCCTTGTCACTCCAAGGCTGCCGGGGAATTTCGGGAACGGTCACACCCCGAAGAGGGTGCACGCCAGGGCGATGGCGCCGCCGATGAGGGCCACCAGGCCGAACACCAGGCAGATCTTCACCTCGCTCCAGCCGCACATTTCGAAGTGGTGGTGGATGGGGCTCATTTTGAACAGGCGCTTGCCGTGGGTGGATTTGAAGTAGGTGACCTGGAGCACCACGGAGAGGATCTCCGCCCAGTAGACCAGGCCCACGGGCAGCAGCAGGATGGGCATATCCAAGCCGAAGGCCAAAGCCCCCACCATGCCCCCTAAGAACAGGGAGCCCGTGTCCCCCATAAAGACCTTGGCCGGGTGCCAGTTCCACAGCAGGAAGCCCACGCACCCCGCGGCGGCGGCCAGGCCCAGGGCCGTGAGGCCCGTCATGGACAAGGCACCCGCGCACAGGGACAGGGCCAGGAACACGAAGAAGGACACGGTGGAGTTGAGGCCGTCGATACCGTCTGTAAAGTTCACCGCGTTTACAAGGCCCACCAGCACGATGGCCGCCAGGATGTAGTAGAACCAGCCCAGGTCCAGCTGGCCCACAAAGGGGATGGTGGTGGCGGTGGGCTCGCCGGCCAGGCCCAGGGACAGGAAATAGGCGGCGGCCACGGCGAACTGGAGCACCAGCTTCTGCTTTTCCGTAAGGCCCAGGTTCCGCTTTTTCAGGATGCTGATATAGTCGTCCATAAAGCCGATGGCCCCGAAGGCCACGGCCATGCCCAGGCCGGCAAAGACCTTCACCTTCATCAGGAAGGTCTCCTCCACCCCCAGGGTGTAGAACACCGGCAGGCAGGCCATCATGGCCACGGCGATGCCCAGGATGAACATGAGGCCGCCCATGGTGGGGGTGCCCTGCTTGTTCTTGTGCCATTTGGGGCCCACCTCCCGGATGGTCTGGCCGAATTTCAGCTTGTGCAGCTCCGGGATGAGCCAGCGGCCCAGCAGGGCCGTGATGGCGAAGGAGGCCACGGTCACGGTGACGAATAGGATACTGTTCATTCCAAACCCCTCTTATCCTTGGTATTCCAGTGTTTGACCGGTGTTACGCGGTAGTCTCGGCGTTGGAGTTGTTCACAAAGGTCAAAGAGATGACGGTGCCCATGGGTACCTGCTCCCCTTCCTCCAACGCCTGGCTGGTGACAGTGGCGCCCTCCCCGGTGGAGCCGGAGACGCTGACCTGCAGGCCGCTGAGGGAGGCCACGTAGTTGGCGTTGACCAGGTCCAGGCCGGTGAAGTCGGGGACGGTGACCAGGGTGGAGGCCTCGTCGTAGCCGGAGGTGTAGAGCACCACCTGGCCGTCTTTGGGCACGGCCGTGCCGCTGGCGGGCACCTGCTGGGTGACGGCGATGGAGCCGTCGCTCTCATCCCCCAGGACGGTATAGGAGAGGCCGGCCTCCTCCAGGACCGCGTAGGCCTGGTCCAGGGTCATGCCGGTGACGCTGGGGGCGGTGGTGTCCAGAAGCTCCGCCTCCTCCTCGTTGTACTGGGCCTCCACCCCCAGGTAGGGCAGGACCTCCTCCATAATCTTGGCGAAGATGGGACCGGCTACGGCGTTGCCGCCGTTCAGGTTGCCGTTATTCACATAGTCGGGCTCGTCGAAGAACACCAGCAGGGCGTACTTGGGGTCCTCCGCCGGGGCGAAGCCGCAGTAGGAGGCGATATACTGCATGCCCTTGGATTTGTCCTCGTTGTACTGGGCGATCTTCTCGGTGGTGCCGGTCTTGCCGGCGATGCGGTAGCCCGCCACGTAGCCGCCGGTGGCGGAGCCGCTCTCCACGTTGTACTGGAGGATGTCGATGATGGCCCGGGAGGTCTCCGAGCTTACCACCTGGCGGCGGTAGCTGGTGTCGGCGGTGGAGACGATGTTGCCGTCGCTGTCCAGGATGCGGTCCACCACGTGGGGCTGCACCAGGTAGCCCCCGTTGGCGATGGCACAGGCAGCGGTGAGCATATGGACGGGGGTAATGCTAAAGTTCTGGCCGAAGGATTCCACCGCCAGGTCCGCGGGGACGGCGGCCATGGATTCCTCGCTGTGGAGCAGGGTGGCGGCCTCGCCGGGGAGGTCGATGCCGGTGGAGGTGGTCATGCCGAAGGCCTCCCGGTATTTACAGAAGATATCGGCCCCCAGGAGCTGGCCGATGTGGATCATCCAGGGGTTGCAGGAGTTGTAGATGCCGGCGGCGAAGGTCTCCAGGCCGTGGCCCGTCTCCTTCCAGCAGTCGATGCCGTTCTCCACGCCCTCCACAGGCATGTTGCCGGTGCAGGTGAAGGTGCTGTCCAGGGTGACCACGCCCTCCTCCAGGGCCATGGCGCCCACGCACATCTTGTACACGGAGCCGGGGTAGTAGGTGTCGGACACGGCCTTGTTGCGCCACTGGAGGTTGAGGGCCTGGTTGTACACCGCGTCCTCGTCAATGGTGAGCTCCTGGATGGCGTCCTGGTCTCCGCTGGCTTCGGCCAGGGCCAGCTCGTCCTCGATGTCCTCCTCCATGTCTGCCCGGACCTTGTCCAGGAGGGTCTCGTCCAGGACGGTGAAGGGGTCGTTGGGGTCGTAGTAGGGGTTGGTGGCCATGCCCAGGATGGCCCCGGTGTCCACGTCCATCAGCACGGCCACGGCGCCGTTTTGCACCATGTAGGTCTGAAGGCCCTCGGCCAGGTATTTCTCCAGGATGCTCTGGACGGTCTCGTCGATGGTGAGCACCAGGCTGTGGCCGTCCTCGGCCTCCACGTACTGCTCGTACTCGAAGGGCATGTCGGTGTTCCAGGCGTTGCGGGCGGAGATGAGCCGGCCCTCGGTGCCGCTGAGCTCCTCGTCGTAGTAGGTCTCTACCCCGCCCAGGCCCTGGCCGTCGGTGCCGGTGAAGCCCAGGATGTTGGAGGCCACGGTGCCGTAGGGGTAGTAGCGCTTGTAGTCGTCGATGAGGCGGATGCCGCTCTCGATCTTGTTGTCAGCTAAAAACTTGTTGATCTGGTCCCGGGTCTCGGTCTCCACCTGGCGCTTGAGCACGGTGTAGTAGGAGGAGCCGTCGCCGGTCTTTTCGTAGATGTCCTCCGCGTCCAGGCCCAGGATGGGGGCCAGGCCGTTTGATACGGTGCGGCGGAGGTCCTCGTCGTCGTAGAGGTAGGCGGGCTCCAGCACCACGGTCCACACGCTGGCGCTCTGGGCCAGGACCTTGGTGCCGGTGGCGTCGTAGATGGTGCCCCGCATGGCGGGCAGGGTGGTGCTGTGAAGGCTCTGGTTCAGGGCGGCGCTGCTCATGTCCTCGCCCCGGACGATCTGCCAGTAAAACAGGCTGCCCGCCGCCGCGCCGAATCCCAAAAAGACCAGGACCGCCGTGAGGACCAAGGCTTTGCGCCACATTTTTTCCCGTGTTCCCTTTGCCAAGGCAACGCACCTCCTATCGAAAAGCCTGAAAGCGTAAAATGAGAGTCAAGATCACTCTTGGCTCTCCTCCCGCAAAAACACCCCGTTCTATCTGTATTCCCCAGGCATACCCCATATACCCTGGGACTTGGGATACCGCAAAACCTGCCGGAACGCGAACAGCGCGGCCGGCAGCCCGGCAGCGCTTGCTGCGTGCACCCTATTAGGCGAACCAGGAGCGGACCGTGTTCCACAGCCGGCCCAGCAGGGAGGGCTCCTCCACCTGCTGCACCACGGTGCCCTGGTCCTCCTGGGCCACGTTGATGTAGGTGACCTGGCTGCCGCTGACCTTTTCCATGCCCAGGCTGGCGGCGTACTCCTCCACTTGGGCGCCGGTCATCTTCTGGGCGGCGGCCATGTTCAGCTGGATCTCCAGGCTCTCGGCCTCGGCCAGGGCCTGGCTGGTCTGGTTGATCTCCTCGGTGAGCTCGGTGAGCTGCACCTGGGAATAGATGACGGTCATAACAGTGGCCATGATGCCCGCGAACAGCACTGCCGCCACCGCCAGGCGGAAGGGGTTCCGCTTGGGGCGGGCGTTGCGCTTTAACTCCCGCTGGGGGAGCTCCACCACGTTCTGCTTCTTCCCGGGCTGGCGCTCCCTCTCCGGGGAATGGGCAGGGGCAGCGGTGTGTTCCTGGAAGCGGGTGAAGTCGTAGGCGTGCGAATACATGGCCAAAATCCATTCCCTCTCTTTCTTCTGTGTTCCCGTGTGTATGGTCAGCCGTGGGGGCGCTGGCGGCCTGCCTGGCCGCCCCCCCGGCTGCTGCCGGAGCCGCGCCCGCCACGGATGCTGTCTTAGGATTGCTCCAGCTTTTCGATAACCCGCAGCCGCGCGCTGCGGGCCCGGGGATTGTCCTGGAGCTCTTGCTCCCCGGGGGCCAGGCCCTTTTTGTACACCAGCCTCCCCTGGGGCTTCCGGCCGCAGACACACACCGGGAAGCCCTTGGGGCAGACGCAGCCCTGGCACCATTCGTTCATCTGGCGCTTCACGATCCGGTCCTCCAGGGAGTGGAAGGTGATGACCGCCAGCCGGCCGCCGGGCTTTAGGAGCCCGAAGCCTGCCTGCAGGCCCTCCTGTAAGCGGTCCAGCTCGCCGTTGACGGCGATGCGCAGGGCCTGGAAGGTCTTGCGGGCCGGATGGCCCTCCCCCCGCCGCACTGCGGCGGGGACGGAGGCCTTGATGATCTCTGCCAGTTGGAAGGTGGTCTCGATGGGCGCCTGTTCCCGGGCCTGGCAGATGCCCCGGGCGATGCGCGCCGCGCTTTTATCCTCCCCATATTGGAGGATGATGCGGGCCAGCTCCTCCTGGGACAGGGTGTTCACCAAGTCCTTCGCGGAGGCGCCCTGCTGGCTCATGCGCATATCCAGCGGCGCGTCGTGATGGTAGGAGAACCCGCGCTCCGGGGTATCCAGCTGGTAGGAGGATACCCCGATGTCCAAGAGCACGCCGTCCGCCTGGTCGATCCCACGCTCCCGGGCCAGCTCCCCCATGCAGCTGAAGTTCCCGTGGACGATCGTGGAATTGGGATAGCCCCGCAGGCGTTCCCCGGCGGCCCGGATGGCGTCCGGGTCCTGGTCGATGGACAGCAGCCTCCCCGTGGTCAGCCGCTGCAGGATGGCCTCTGAGTGGCCTCCGCCGCCCAAAGTGCCGTCGATATAGGTTCCCTCTGGCCGGATGGCCAGGGCGTTTATGGTCTCTTCGAATAAGACCGGCTTGTGGTTGAATTCCATAACGCCGCCGCCTTAGAAGTCCAAGAGGTTCATGGAGGCCTCGATGGCCTCGTCGGTCTGGCTGGCGTTGTAGTCGTTCCAGCGCTGGGTGTCCCAGATCTCGGCCCGCACCGCGGCGCCGATGACGGTGACGTCCTTTTCCAGGCCCGCGTGGTCCCGCAGGCTTTGGGGGATGAGGATGCGCCCCTGCTTGTCCGGCTCTACCTCGGCGGCGCCGGAGAAGAAGTACCGCTGGATGCCTTTGCCCTGGGCCAAGGGGATGGCGGAGACCTTCTCCACCAGCTTGTCCCACTGGGCGCTGGAAAGCACAAAAAGGCAGCCGTCGAGGCCCTTGCAGACGTAAAACTTGTCGCCCAGGTCCTCGCGGAATTTGGAGGGCACGGTGACCCGGCCCTTTTGGTCCATATTATGTTGATACTCGCCTGTCAACATAACTGTCTTTCCTTTCCAGCTGGCAGGTGGGAGAACCCTGTCGCCGGCCGGGGTTTTTGGCCCCAAGCTGGCCTATTGTGACACTTCGTGGAACAATTCCCCACGATTCCCCACCTGATGCCTATAATTATAGACGAATCCCCACGGAAAAGCAACCGCAAAAAAACTGAAAATCCGCGCAAATACTGGGGCGAAGGTATGTTCGAAACTATATTGTGGGAACAAAAATTCCCCTCACAATATCTTGTGAGGGGAATCGGGGAAAAATATTTTTCTGTGAGATTTTGCTAAGATTCATTTCTCAACTTTGTAAGTTACGCTGAGAAGCCTTGATGCTCTGCCGGGTCTTGCGCAGCTCGGCCAGCTGCTCGGAAAGGGACTCGTCGGCGCGGCGCATCAGGTCGTCCACATAGTCGGAGCTGGCCTTGCGCATCTCCTTGAACTTCTGCTGGGCCTGGGCGATGAGCTCGTTGGCCTTCTGCTGGGCCTGGCGGACGATCTCGTCCTGGTTGACCATGGCCTTGGCTTTCTCCTCGGCCACGCGGACGATGGTCTCAGCCTCCCGGTTGGCCTCGTTGATGATCTGGGTGCGGTCGGCTACGATGGCCTTGGCCTGGCGCACCTCCGCGGGGATCTCCTCTTTGATCTCGTCCAGGATCTGCCGGACCTCGTCCCCGTCCACAAATACTTTGCCTGCGGAAAGGGGCATTTTCCAGCCCTTGTCCAGCACGTCGTACATCTCGTCGATCAGATCCTCGATAGTCGCCTGATTGTTGCTCATGATCCAACTCGTTCCTTTCTTCTGCTTTCGCTGATGGAGATAGAATTAGAATTAGAATGTTGTATAGACCAGGGTGTTATGGCCGCTTGCACAGCCGGTCCTTGATCGTGTCTAAGATACAGGGGGGCACGAAGTGGGAGATGTCCCCGCCGAAGCCCGCCACTTGCTTTACCATGCTGGAGCTCAGGAACATGTTCTCGGCACTGGTGGAGAGGAACATGGTCTCCAGCTCTGGGTTCAGCTTTTTATTGGTGAGGGCCTGCTGGAATTCGTACTCGAAGTCGGACATGGCCCGGAGCCCCTTGATGATGACCATGGCGCCCCGGCGCTTGGCGTAGTCGGCCAGAAGGCCCTCCACCCGGTCCACCTCTACGTTCTGCAGCCCCTCGGCCTCGATGACCCGGCGCAGGAGCTCCATGCGCTCCTCCACGGAGAAGCTGAAGTGCTTGGCCGGGTTGACCGGCACGCCCACGATGATCCGGTCGAAGAGGCGGCTGGCCCGGCTGATGATGTCCAGGTGGCCGATGGTCACCGGGTCGAAGCTGCCCGGGCAGATGGCTGTCCTCATGTGTCCCTCTCCCCTCTCGCGCGCTGCCGCCTTACCCCTGGGCCCCTTGGGCCAGGTAGGTGGTCAGCATGATTTTGCCGTAGCGGTACTCCCGGTATTTGCGGAAGGGCCCGGCCTCCTCCGGCAGGGCCTCGTCCCTGGGGTGCTCGCACACCAGGATGCCCCCGGGGTTCATGGCCCCGGCCGCCAGGGGCAGGGCCTGCTCCAAAAGGCCGGAGCGGAAGGGCGGGTCGAGGAAGGCCACGTCGAACTTCTCCCGCGTACTGCGGAGGTAGGCGGCGAAATCCGACTGGACCACCCGGGCGCTGTCCTGAAAGCCGCAGGCCTTGATGTTCCGCTCCACCACCCGGATGGAATCCCGGGACAGGTCTACGAACACGGCCTGGGCCGCGCCCCTGCTGAGGGCCTCCAGGCCGATCTGCCCGGAGCCGGCGAACAGGTCCAGAAACCGCCGGCCCTCCAGCTGGAACTGGAGGATGGTGAACAGGGACTCTTTGACCCGGTCTGTGGTGGGGCGGACCTGCTCGCCCTCCAGGGCGGACAGCTTTTTGCCCCGCTTCGAGCCTGTGATGATACGCATGGCAAAACTCCAAAAAGGTTTCAGATTCGCTTTATTATCCCATTATTCGGCGAATATGTCAACTGTTCCGGGCAATTTCTCCGCCAAAACCCTAGTTTTTTCCCGGTTTTTGCGCAGGAACCGCCGTTTTTTCACGTAAAATGGGGGTGTTTTCCCCACCGGGGGCCTCGTTTTCCGGCTCCCCATGGAAAAACTGGTACACCCGGCGGGCGGCGGGCTGGGTCATGCTGGGGGCCTCTTCCAGCTCTTTTAAGTCCGCCTGGCCGATGGCGGCCACGGTCTTGAAGTGCTTGAGGAGAGCCTTGGCCCGGGCCTCCCCGATGCCGGGGATGGAGGTGAGGGTGGAGGACACCGCCGCCTTTTTCCGCTGCTGCCGGTGGTAGCCGATGGCGAACCGGTGCACCTCGTCCTGGATGGTGGACAGGAGGGTGAAGGCCCGGCGGTTGGACTGGATGGCGATCTCCCCGCCGGAGAGGGCGATGGCCCGGGTGCGGTGCTTGTCGTCCTTGACCAGGCCGAAGAGGGGGACGTTGACCCCCATCTCTTGGAGCACGGGCTGGACCGCGGCCACGTGGCCCTTGCCGCCGTCCAACAGGACCAGGTCCGGCAGGCGGCCGAAGCCCTCGGCGTCCCCTTGCTGCTGGTGGGCGTAGTACTCGGTGAAGCGCCGGCGGATGACCTCCCGCATGGAGCCGTAGTCGTCCTGGCCGGTGACGGTCTGGATTTTGAACTTGCGGTAGGCGGATTTGAGGGGGCGGCCGTTTTCGAACACCACCATGCCCGCCACGTTCTCCCCGCCCTGGAGGTTGGAGATGTCGTAGCACTCGATGTAGGCGGGGACCTTCTCCAGGCCCAGGAGGCGGCGGAGCTCGTCTAAGGCGGAGGCGTCGCGGCCGGTGCTGCCCGCCTGGCGGGCGATGCTCTCCGCCGCGTTCTGGCGGCACATCTGCACCAGCTGGGCCTGCTCCCCCCGCTGGGGGACGTGGAGTTTGACGGACTTGCCCCGCTTTTCCGAGAGCCAGCGGACCACCAGCTCCGCATCCTCCACCGGGCCGTCGATGGTGACCACCGGGGGCACCCGGTCCCGGATGGCGTAGTACTGGCGCAAAAACTCGGAGCGGGCCTCGGGGTCGGGCTGGCAGCCCTCGGTGAGGAAGCTCTCCCGGTCGGACAGCTTGCCGCCGGTGAAGCGGAACACCTCGAAGGCGGTGTGGGTCTCCCCCTGGGCCAGGGCGAACACGTCCTGCTCCTCGATTTTGCTGGCCACCACCTTCTGGCGCTCCTTCATCTTGTTGATGGCGGCGATGCGGTCCCGCAGCCGGGCGGCCAGCTCGAACTCCATGTTCTCGGCGGCCTCCTCCATTTTGGCGGTGAGGGCCTTGACCGAGGTGGAGCTGCCGCCCTTGATGAAGTCCAATGCCTCCTGAAAGGCCTCGTTGTACTCGGCCTCGCTGACACGGCCCCGGCAGGGGGCGCAGCACTGCTTGATGTAGTAGTTGAGGCAGGGCCGTCCCTTGCCGAAATCCTGGGGGAATTTGCGGGTACAGTCGGGGAGCTTGAAGATCTTCCGGGCGGAGTCGATGGTCTGCTTGATGGACCAGGAGCTCAGGTAGGGGCCGATGTACTTGGCGCCGTCGTCCTCCACCTTTTTTACCTCGGTGATGCGGGGCCAGGGGCCGCCGCTGACCCGGATATAGCTGTAGCCCTTGTCGTCCTTTAGGAGGATGTTGTACTTGGGCTGGTTCTGCTTAATGAGGCTGCTCTCCAGCACCAGGGCCTCGAACTCGCTGTCGCAGAGGATGTACTCGAACCAGTCCACATTGGAGACCATGCGGCGGACCTTGGCGTCGTGGTTCTTCTCGGAGCCGAAATACTGGCTGACCCGGTTTTTGAGGGCCTTGGCCTTGCCGATGTAGATGATCTCCCCGGCCTTGTTGTGCATGAGATACACCCCCGGGGAAAGGGGCAGCCGCATGGCCTTCTGCCGCAGCTCTCTGCGCTTGTCCTCCTGCTCCACGATGGCGCCTCCTCTCGTTTTGAAATAGGCGGGTGAAGAAAAAAGCACCGCTTGACGCGGTGCTGTCATGTACGGTGTTCCCGGCGGGAGGCCGGGGCGGAAAGTCTTACTCAGAGAAGCCGGAGTTTACCAGGTCGACCAGGGCGTCTACCGCCTCCTGCTCGTCGGAGCCGTCGGCGATGATCCGGATGGTAACGCCGCCCACGATGCCCAGGCTGAGCACGCCCAGCAGGCTTTTGGCGTTGACGCGCCGCTCTTCCTTCTCCACCCAAATGGAGGACTTGAACTCGTTGGCCTTCTGGATGAAGAACGTGGCCGGACGGGCGTGGAGCCCCACCTGATTCTGGACCAAAACTTCCTTAGCGCACATGTACATTCACTCTCCTACACATTAGAAATAGTCGGGTTTTCGTGCCGTGTAACAATCCGTCAAACAAGGGAAAAGCACTTGGAAATTAACCTCATTATAGCATATTTCCCGCCGCCGTCAACCAATTCGACTCAATTTTGGATTCCTGAACAGACGCCGAATTTTTTCTCGCGCCCCGTTTGTGCAAGTCGACGTGGTTGTTGAAAACTTTTTGACTCATTTGTTGCTCGAACAGAAGGAAAACCGCCATATCCTGTGGTTTTGCCCCTGCCTACAGCATAGGCGGCCCTGACGGGTTTTATACGCCGGAGGGCCCTTCTTCCCCATTTTTCCAGCAGGCGTAGAGGTCGGGACGGTTCTTTTTTGTGACGGAGAGAGATTCTTCCCGCCGCCATTTGGCGATATTGCCATGGTGGCCGGAGAGGAGCACCGGGGGCACCGGGCGGCCCCGCCACACCTCGGGCCGGGTGTACTGGGGGTACTCCAGCAGGCCGGAGAAGTGGCTCTCCTCGGTGAAGCAGGCCTGGTCGGAGAGGACGCCGGGGAGCATGCGGCTCACCGCGTCGGTGAGGATGGCGGCAGGGAGCTCGCCGCCGGTGAGGACGTAGTCGCCGATGGAGATCTCCTCGGCCTGGTACTCATCCAGCAGCCGCTGGTCCACCCCCTCGTAGTGGCCGCAGAGGAGCAGCAGCCCCGGCAGCTCTGCCAGCCTACGGGCCTTCTCCTGGGTGAGCACCGGGCCCCGGGGGGACATATAGAGTATATGCGGCAAAAAGCCCAGATGTTCGGCCACGGCGTCGATGCCCCGGGCCAGGGGTTCGGCGGCCAGGAGCATGCCCTTGCCCCCGCCGAACACGGTGTCGTCCACCCGGCCGCCCCGGTCCTGGGCAAAGTCACGGAGCTGGTGGCAGCAGACCTGCAGAAGCCCCTTCTTCCGGGCCCGGCCGATGATACTGTGGTCCAGGGCGGGGGCCAGCATCTCCGGGAACAGGGTAAGAATGTCGATGCGCATTCAGGCCTCCTCTCCCCCGTCGTCGAAAATGCCGGGGATGGGCAGCAGCTGGATGACACCGGCTTCGGGGTCGATCTTTTTCACCATGTGGGGCACCGCGGGGAACAGGTACTCCTTGTCCCCGTTTACGATGCGGTAGATGCCGTTGGCCACCCCGGGGAGCACCTCGGCCAGCACGCCGTATTCCTGGCCGGTCTCCCCGTCCACGGCTTTGAGGCCGATGATGTCCTGGAGGAAAAACTCCCCTTCGGGCAGGGTGACGTCGTTCCGGTCCAGGTACAGCACCCGGCCCCGGAGGGCGTCCCCCTGCTCTACGGTGTCCACCCCCTGGAGCTTAATGAGCAGCCGGCCCTTGTGCACCCGGGAGGAGAGGAGCCCGGCGTCGGTTTTCCCCTCGTTGAAGTACAGGCGCTTCAGCTTTTTGACAAATTCCGGGGAGTCCGCCCAGCACTCCACCACCAGGTCCCCCCGGACCCCGTGGGTGCGCACGATTTTGCCTGCCTCTAAGAATTGCTTTTTCATAGCGCTCCTCCCTTGCTTAGAAAGAAAGCGCGTTGCAGCAGTTGCAGCGCGCTTTTTTTATTTTTTTGATTGAGAAAGCGCTTGCGCTCTCTCAGGAACCGCGACGTTTGCCGGTTTTGGCTCTGCCAAAATGGGGATACTGCGTATCCCCAAGGCAAATCTCGCCGACAAGCCGCTGCGCGGCTTGTCAGTCAATTTCCACCATGATCTTCTGGTCGCTGCGGGTGGCGGCGGCGCGCATGACCACGCGGATGGCCCGGGCGATGCGGCCCTGTTTGCCGATGACCCGGCCCATGTCGTCCTCCGCCACGTGGAGATGGTACACCACGGTGCCGTGGGCGTCCGTCTCGGAAGTGACGACCACCTGGTCCGGCTTTTCTACCAGGCCGGAGGCGATGGCTTTGAGTAAATCCTGCATAGCTTATCCTTTCTGTCTCCCAGGGCTCCCCTGTGGGGAACGCCTGGTGTTAGATGACGCCGTGCTTCTTGAACAGGGCGCGGACGGTGTCGGTGGGCTGGGCGCCGTTTGCCATCCACTTCTTGGCCTTCTCGGGGTCAACCTTCACCACGCTGGGCTCCTCCATGGGGTTGTAGTAGCCGATCTCCTCGATGAAACGGCCGTCACGGGGGAAGCGGGAGTCCGCCACCACGATGCGGTAAAAGGGGTTCTTCTTGGCGCCCATTCTTCTCAGTCTGATTTTAACTGCCATAGTTCGTTCCTCCAAAATTCTTTGAATGTTGTTTTTATATACTGCCTCCGAAGGGGGGCGTATTATCGGTTTAGAAGGGCAGGTTCATGGGCAGGCCTTTGCGGCGCTTGCCCTTGCCGCCGCCAAATTGCTTCATCAGCTTCTGGGTCTGGCGGAATTGGTTTAAGAGCCGGTTCACGTCCTCCACCTTCTGGCCGCAGCCGGCGGCGATGCGCTTTTTCCGGGAGGCGTTGAGGCTGTCGGGGTGGCTGCGCTCGTAGGGCGTCATGGACAGGATGATGGCGGCGCTGCGGTCCATGACCCGGTCGTCGATGTCCACGTCGTCCAGCTTGTTCCCCACCCCGGGGAGCTTGGACAGGATGCCCTTGATGGGGCCCATCTTCTTCACCTGCTGGAATTGCTCCAACAGGTCGTTTAGGTCCATCTTGTTCTGCATGAGGCGCTGGGCGGTTTTCTCCGCGGCCTTCTCGTCCAGCTTCAGCTGGGCGTCCTCGATGAGGGAGAGCACGTCGCCCATACCCAGGATACGGCTGGCCATGCGGTCGGGGTGGAACACCTCCAGGTCGGAGAGCTTTTCGCCGGTGCCCGCGAATTTGATGGGCTTGCCAGTGACGGCCTTGACGGACAATGCCGCGCCGCCCCGGGTGTCGCCGTCCAGCTTGGTGAGGATGACGCCGGTGATGTCCAGCAGGTCGTCGAAGGTTTTGGCCACGTTGACGGCCTCCTGGCCGGTCATGGCATCTACCACCAGGAGGATGTCGGTGGGGCTGACCGCGGCTTTGATGCGCCGCAGCTCCTCCATGAGGGCCTCGTCGATCTGCAGGCGGCCGGCAGTATCGATGATGACGTAGTCGTTGCCGTAGTCTTTGGCGTGCTTGACCGCCTCCTGGGCGGTGAGCACCGGGTCCTGGGTGCCCCGCTCGAACACGGGGGCCCCGGCCTTTTCCGCCACCACCTGGAGCTGCTTGATGGCCGCCGGGCGGTAGATGTCCCCCGCCACCAGCAGGGGGCGGTGGCCCTGGCTTTTCAGCTGGTAGGCCAGCTTGGCGGCGTGGGTGGTCTTACCGGCGCCCTGGAGGCCGCACATCATGATGATGGCGGGCGGGTGGGCCGGCATTTTCAGCCGCTCCTCGCTGCCGCCCATAAGGCCGGTGAGTTCCTCGTTGACGATCTTAATGACCATCTGGGCGGGGGTGAGGCTCTCCATGACCTCGGAGCCGATGGCCCGCTCGGTCACCCGGTTGGTGAAGTCCTTGGCCACCTTGTAGTTGACGTCGGCTTCCAGCAGGGCCAGGCGCACCTCGCGCATGGCCTCTTTTACATCGCTCTCGCTGAGCTTGCCCTTGCTGCGCAGCTTCTTAAAGGAATTGCTGAGTTTTTCCGCCAATCCCTCGAAGGCCATGGCGCTCCCTCCTTATGGTTTCAGTCGTTGACGGCGATCTCCTCGGCCAGGGACAGGATCTTGGCCGCCTGGGCGTCGATGCCCGACACGGCCCCGTTTTTGCCGTTTAAGTCCTGGATGGCGATGGCGCAGTCGCAGATGGCGGTGAGGGAGGACTGCATGTCCTGGAAACGCCGGGCCAGGCCGAGGCGCTCCTCCATCTCCAAGAGCTGCTGCTCGGCCCGCTTGATGGCGTCCCGCACCCCCTGCCGGGTGATGTCCCGGTCCTGGGCAATCTCCGCCAGGGAGAGGTCCTCGTTGTAGTAGGCGTCCAGCACTTCCCGCTGGGTGCCGGTGAGCATGTCGCCGTAGAAGTCCAGCAGGTAGGCGATCCGCAAGTCTTTGGCCACGACCATCCCTCCTCGCCTGCTATGTAAAGGATTTTTCTTTACAACGTAAGGCATTATACACGATTCGGGGGAATTTGTCAACCTGGGGCGGAAAAAAAGAAGGAGGAGGGGCTGGAGCTGTGGGCGCGGGCGGTATTCCGATTGCCATTTTTGGGGAAATGTGCTATGCTGTATCCAAAATCTACACCCGTGTGAGGGAGGAACACCCATGCTCTACTTTAACAGCGACTATACCGAGGGGGCCCACCCCAAAATCCTGGAACAGCTTCAGGAGACCAACTTCCGCCAGACCGTGGGCTACGGCGAGGACGAATACTGCGAAAAAGCCAGGGGGCTCATCCGGGAGGCCTGCGGGGCGCCGGAGGCGGGGGTGCACTTCCTGGTGGGGGGCACCCAGGCCAACTTCACGGTGATCCGGGCGGCGCTGCGGCCCCACCAGGGGGTCATCTCCCCGGTGACAGGGCACATCCACGTCCACGAGACCGGGGCGGTGGAGGCCACCGGCCACAAGGTGCTGGCCCTGCCCTGCGGGGCCGAGGGGAAGCTCTCCGCCGGGCAGGTGGCGGAGGTGTGCGCCGAGCACTTTGCCGGCAGCATGCCCCCGGAGCACATGGTGCAGCCCAAGATGGTGTATCTCTCCCACCCCACGGAGAACGGGGCGCTGTACACCAAGGCGGAGCTCATGGCCATCCGCCAGGTGTGCGACGAGTACGGGCTGTATCTGTTTGTGGACGGGGCCCGGATGGGCTACGGCCTGGCAGCCCGGGGCACCGACGTGGCCCTGACCGACCTGGCCCAGCTGTGCGACGTGTTCTACATCGGGGGGACAAAGTGCGGGGCGCTGTTCGGGGAGGCGGTGGTCATCCCCAATAGGGAGCTGAACCGGGACTTCCGGTACGCCATCAAGCAGAACGGGGGCATGCTGGCCAAGGGGCGGCTGCTGGGGCTGCAGTTCCTCACTTTGTTTACGGACGGGCTGTACACGGAAATCTGCAAAAAGGCGGACGAGCAGGCCTACCGCATCGCCGCCGCCTGTGAGGAGGCGGGCATTGAGACCTATGCTCCCTCCCCCACCAACCAGCAGTTCTTCATCTTCCCGGACAGCCAGCTGAAAAAGCTGGAGGAGAAGTATGTGTTCTCCTTCTGGGAGAAGGTGGATGAGGGCCGCACCGCGGTGCGCATCTGCACCAGCTGGGCCACCCGGGAGGAGGCGGTGGAGGAGCTCATCGCCGATTTGAAAAACCTGGGGTAAAAGATAGCACGGGAAAGGGCCGCTGTCGGGGGCAGCGGCCCTTTTTGCGTCTTTTTTCATCGGGGGCTTCGCGCTTTACAGCTTGAGGCCCTGGTAGCTCTCCTGGAGGATGCGGCAGGAGTCGTCGAACTTCTGCTGCTCCTCGTCGGTGAGGTTCAATTCCAGCACCCGGTCTACGCCGTTGCGGTTGACGATGCAGGGCACCCCGGCGTACACGTCCTTTTGGCCGTACTCCCCCCACAGCCGGGCGGAGACGGTGAGGACGCTGTTCTCGTTGGAGAGCACCGCCCGGACGATGCGCACCAGGCTCATGCCGATGCCGTAGTAGGTGGCCCGCTTGGCCTCGATGATGCGCTGGGCGGCGTCACGGACCTCCAGGCTGATCTTCTGCATCTCCTCCAGGCAGAATTTGCCGTCGGAGTGCTCGCAGATGTCGATGACGGATTTGGTGGCCAGCATGGCCTGGCTCCAGGGGACAAACTCGCTGTCGCCGTGCTCGCCGATGACGTAGGCGTGCATGTTCCGGGGGTCCACAGAGAAGTACTCCCCCAACAGGTACCGCAGCCGGGCGGTGTCCAGGGTGGTGCCGCTGCCGAACACCCGCTTGGGGTTGAAGCCCGAGAGCTCGTAGGTGACACGGGTCATGATGTCCACGGGGTTGGTGGCCACCAGGAAGATGCCCCCGAAGCCGGAGTGGACCACGGGCTCGATGATGGACTGGAACACGGCGGCGTTGCGCTTTAAGAGGTCCAGGCGGGACTCCCCGGGCTTCTGGCTGACCCCGGCGCAGAGGACCACCACGTCCGCGTCGGAGCAGTCGGCGTAGTCCCCTGCGTAGATCTTCATGCTGGAAGGGGCGAAGGCCACGCCGTGGTTTAAGTCCATGGCCTCCCCTTCGGCCCGCTTCCGGTCGATGTCCACCAGCACCAGCTCGTCGCACAGGCCCTGGTTGAGGGCGGAGTAGGCAAAGCTCATGCCCACCATGCCGGTGCCCACCAGCACCACCTTCCGTTTGTTCAGAAACATAAAAGCTCCTCCTTTCGCCTTTGCTTTTCTCTATTGTACCCTGTCCGGGCCCTGGGCGCAAGGGAAGTTTTTCCAGCCGGCCACAAAGCGACAGGATCGCAGGCCGGGAGGGGCTATAATAGGCACAGGATGGGGGGATGCCATTGGTCATTTACGCCGACGTGCTGGTGGTCGTGAACCTGTACGTGGATTTTTTCCTGCTGTGGTGCGTGAAGAAGGCCCTGGGCCTGCGCGCCCGGGCCCGCCGGCTGGTACTGGGGGCCTTGGCCGGGGCCCTGGCGGCCCTGCTGGCCCTGCCCCCGGGGCAGCCGGGGTGGCTCAGCTTCCTTTTAGGGGCGGCCACGGCCCTGGGGGCGGCGGGGGCGGCCTTTGCCCCCCTGGCCCCCCGGATGTTCGCAAAGGCGGCGCTGTGCCTGTGGCTGTTCTCCTTTTTGCTGGCGGGGTTCTGCCTGTTCGCCATCCGGTTTTTCGCCCCCCGCAGCCTGGCGGTGGTGGGCAGCGCGGTGTACTTCGACCTGTCCCTGCCCCTGCTGTTTTTCCTGACCTGCGGGGCCTACGGGGCGTTTTGGGTCTTTCGCCGGGTGCTGCCCCGGGACGCGGGGGCGGCCCGGAGCTGCGCCATCGCCGTGGAGCACCAGGGGCGGCGGGCGGAGCTCTTCGCCAAGGCGGACACGGGCAGCGGCCTGCGGGAGCCCTTCTCCGGGCTGCCGGTGGTGGTGTGCCAGGCGGACCGGCTGGCGGAGGTGGCCCCCGCCGGGCTGCTTGCCTGGGGGCAGGGGGAGGCCGTGCCGGAGGAGGCCCCGGGCCTGCGGCTGGTGCCCTTTACCAGCCTGGGGGGCGCCGGGGTGCTGCCGGCCTTCCGGCCGGAGCGGGTGACGGCGGCCAGGACGGGGAAGCCCCTGGACTGCTATGTGGCCCTGTACCCGGGGCAGCTTTCCGCCGGGGAGTACGACGCCCTGTTTAACCCCGACCTCTTCCCCGAGGAGGCGGGGGTGGGATAAATCGCAGAAAGAATGGAGGCAGTGTGATGTACAGTCGAATGTTTTGGGAAATAGTCGGACGGGCGAGGGCCCTGCTGGGCAGACTCCTCCCCCTGTGGGGCGGGGAGGCATGCCACTACATCAACGGGCCGGAGACGCTGCCCCCGCCCCTCACGAAAGAGGAGGAGGCGGAGGTGTTCGAGAACATACGCCAGGGGAAGCCCAGGGCCCGGGAGCCTCTGATCACCCACAACCTGCGGCTGGTGGTGTACATCGCCAAGAAGTTTGAGAGCCCCGGGGCCGGGGTGGAGGACCTGATCTCCATCGGCACCATCGGGCTCATCAAGGCGGTGAACACCTTCCAGGTGGAGCGGAACATCAAGCTGGCCACCTACGCCAGCCGGTGCATCGAGAACGAGATTCTGATGTACCTGCGGAAAAGCGCCCAGCTGCGCAAGGAGGTGTCCATCGACGACCCCTTGAACGTGGACTGGGACGGCAACGAGCTGCTGCTCTCGGACCTGTTGGGCAGCGACCCGGACGCGGTGAACCAGGACATCGAGCAGGAGGCGGAGCGGGCCATGCTCCTCTCGGCGGTGGACCGGCTGCCGCCCCGGGAAAAGACCATTATGACCCTGCGGTTCGGGCTGGCCTCGGCCAAGGAGCACACCCAGAAGGAGGTGGCGGACCGGCTGGGCATCTCCCAGTCGTACATCTCCCGGCTGGAGAAGCGGATCATCCACCGGCTGCGCCGGGAGCTGGAGAAGGCGGGGTGAGAACATGGAACGGCCCCGCCGGGGGGACCGGCGGGGCCGCTGTGGGGCTGACGGAGGGAGGTCAGCCTAGCCTTTTACTCTTGCTTTTGTGGTAGAGGTAATTGAGCAGGGACACAGGGCGCTCCTGGGCCTTTACATCCTCCTGGACAAAGGCTACCGGCTGCAACCCCGTCTGCACGACCACGCGGGAGGGGTGCTTCCGAAGCATAGGATACTCGCTGTCCTGAAGCAGCAAAGGCTGTTCCACAAAGTCAAACATAGTGATCCTTCCTTTCTTCACAAGCACACATAACGGTTTGGGGAGGTGTTCTCCCTTACAGCTTTATTCTATCATATCTTTGCCATATTTTCAACATCTTTATGCAGAGTTTACAAAATATTTTTTCGGAAGAAAAAAATTCATTTTGGGGCGCCGGGGGCGGGTTTTTCCCGGAAAACCGGGGGTTTTCTGCACCTTTGCCCGGCGGGAGATGCAGATGCTCTGGCCTGCTACCGGTTTAGCAGGGGAAAATCACCCAGGTTCTCCACCTCCAGGCCACGCTTGCGGGCGTAGCCCACGGTATAGGCGGTGCCGCCCCGCTCCCCCTGGGCCCGGTTCCAGTAGCAGAGGCAGTAGGCGCTGTGATCCACCAGGTAGCGGTCCCGCTGGAACATGCACCAGCGGCTGTAGGTGTCGGCGGTGTAGATGGCCTCGTCGGCCTGGCGGAGCAGGTCCTGGTAGAGGGCGGCGTCCTCCGGTTTCCAGTAGGCCTCCTGGCCCAGGCAGGGCAGCACCAGCACCAAGCGGAGCTGGGGGAGCTCGGCGGCCCTCAGCCGCAGCACCTCCTGGGCGGCCAGGGTGTCGAAGCCCAAGGCGCCCCCGGCCAGGAAGGTATCCACCCCCCGGTCCGCCAGGGAGGCGATGGCCTCTTGGAGGCGGCACTGGAGCCAGAGCCGGTGGGACGGGGGGATTTTCCGGTGGCCGGTGAAACAACAGGCCTGCTCCCGTTTCCAGTCCATAGGGAGGCCTCCTTTCGCTTTGCTAGGTCAAGCATAGCACACGGCGGGCGGGATGTCAAAGCGGGGTGGGGGTGGCTAGCTGGGCGTGACTGCGTCCCGCGTCCTCTTGCACCCCCGGGACGGGGGACTGGAGGAAAAAGTTTGCCTTTTTGTGATTGGAATTTTTGAGGGGTACCCCCTCAGTCACGGCGGGGCCGTGACAGCGTCTCGCCTGCCGGCTCGGTCGGCGATGGACGGTCGCCACTGGCGACCATCGCCCCATAGGGGGAGCCGAGACTTGCCTCCCCCATAGGGGGAGGTGTCATCGCATAGCGATGACGGAAGGGGTTATTATCCGAAAGATTCCCTCCCCCTGCCCCCTCCCATGCACGCACTATGGCGAAAACCGTTAGCACTCTGGCATGGGAGGGGGAGTATTATTCTATACATCTCATTTCAAAGGGGCTGCGCCCCTTTGAAACCCCTTTACGGTAGGCCCGAGCTATGCGGGCCCTTACGGGGGGAAGGAGGTGGGAGAGAGAAGGGCAACTCCCCCAGTCAACGCAAAGCGTTGACAGCCCCCTCATGGAGGGGGCCTGCCTCCCCCTTTGGGGGCGCAGGTGCCCAGTGGGCACCGTTCTGCGCCGACCGAACCGGCAGGTGAGACGGTGTCATCGCAAAGCGATGACGGAAGGGGTTATTATCCGAAAGATTCCCACCCCCTGCCCCCTCCCGTAAGGGGAGCAAGTGAGGGCGGATAGCCTATTTGTACGGGAGGGGGAAGATTATTCTATACATCTCATTTCAAAGGGGGAGCTGACGCTCCCCCTTTGGAACCCTCTTTCAGTAGGCCAGGGATGAGGGTGCCCTTACGGGGGGAAGGGGGTCCTGGTGCCCGGTGGGCACCGTTCTGCGCCGACCGAACCGGCAGGTGAGACGGTGTCATCGCGGAGCGATGACGGAAGGGGTGTTGCCGGGAGGGTCGAGTGGAGGCAACAAAATCCCGGAGCGCCCTTGCGGAGGGATTTTCCTGTCCCGCCCGGTCACGGACCGGGCACACAGACAGAAAAGGCACCCCGCAGGGTGCCTTTTCCAAACCGAAAGATAGTTTTTTACTTGGTGCCCTCGTACACGGCCACGGCGCAGGCCACGGTGGCGCCTACCATGGGGTTGTTGCCCATGCCCATCAGGCCCATCATCTCTACGTGGGCGGGCACGGAGGAGGAGCCGGCGAACTGGGCGTCGCCGTGCATACGGCCCATGGAGTCGGTGAGGCCGTAGGAGGCGGGGCCGGCAGCCATGTTGTCGGGATGCAGGGTGCGGCCGGTGCCGCCGCCGGAAGCCACGGAGAAGTACTTCTTGCCGTTCTCCAGGGCCCACTTCTTGTAGGTGCCGGCTACCAGGTGCTGGAACCGGGTGGGGTTGGTGGAGTTGCCGGTGATGGACACGTCCACGCCCTCGTGCTTCATGATGGCCACGCCCTCCAGCACGTCGTTGGCGCCGTAGCACTTGACAGCGGCGCGCTCGCCGTCGGAGAAGGGCTTCTCCTCCAGGACCTTCAGCTCGCCGGTGAAGAAGTCGTAGTCGGTCTTGACATAGGTGAATCCGTTGATCCGGCTGATGATCTGGGCGGCGTCCTTGCCCAGGCCGTTCAGGATGACCCGCAGCGGCTCCTTGCGGGCCTTGTTGGCGGTGCGGGCGATGCCGATGGCGCCCTCGGCGGCCGCGAAGGATTCGTGGCCCGCCAGGAAGGCGAAGCACTTGGTCTCGTCCCGCAGCAGCATGGCGCCCAGGTTGCCGTGGCCCAGGCCCACTTTGCGCTGCTCGGCCACAGAGCCGGGCACGGTGAAGGCCTCCAGGCCCTCGCCGATGGCGGAGGCGCAGTCGGCGGCGTTCTTCAGCCCGCGCTTCACCGCAATGGCGGTGCCCAGGGTGTAGGCCCATACGGCGTTGTCGAAGCAAATGGGCTGTACGCCCTTTACAATGGCCTCCACATCGATGCCCTTGTCCAGCAGCATCTGGCGGCAGTCGTCCAAAGTGCCCAAACCGTTCTCTTTCAGGCACGCCTCAATTTTGGGCATGCGGCGTTCCTGTCCTTCAAAAGTAGCCATTCAATGGTCCTCCTCTCTCACTCTTCCCGCGGGTCAATGTATTTGGCGGCATTCGCAAAGCGGCCGTAAGTGCCCACGTTCTTCTCGTAGGCCTCTTTGGGGTCTTTGCCGTGGCGGATGTCCTCCATCATCTTGCCCAGGCGCACAAACTGGTAGCCGATGACCTGGTCGTTCTTGTCGATGGCGGTCTTGAGGATGTAGCCCTCGGTCAGCTCCAGGTAGCGGACGCCCTTGGCCTTGGTGGAGAAGATGGTGCCGGTCATGCTGCGCAGGCCCTTGCCCAGGTCATCCAAAGCGGAGCCGACGGGCAGGCCGCCCTCGCTGAAGGCCGTCTGGCTGCGGCCGTAGACGATCTGCAGGAACAATTCGCGCATGGCCACATTGATGGCGTC
>DXIW01000051.1 GCA_019112625.1 Candidatus Acutalibacter stercorigallinarum
TTTGACCCAGTGAAGCGGGAGCGGCGAAAAACGCGGCTCCCGTTTTTCTATTCCCCACAATAAAATTTTTTCATAGGGCGATCTGAAGAAAATCAGGTCGCCCTTTTTCTATTTCCGATGAAAGGAGAGAAGCGCCATGCCCCTCTTCACCACCAAACCCACAGACCAACTCTTCGAGCGGTTCATGAAACACCAGCCAAATTTCAAACCGGACGCCCCAGAAGCTGACCGCATCCAGGCAGAACTGGACGCAGAAAAAGAAAGGAAGGAAACACGCGCCATGATTTACCGAGATGAACGCCACCAGCATACCTTTGAGAAAGAGGCCGTCATGCGGCCCGAAAGCATCAGCCGGGCACTGCTGGCTGCCTTGTACCTGCTCACGGCGGACGGGAACCTGTGGAACCAGGTGCGGGACCAGGTCAGCCTGCGGCGGGTGTATGTGGACGATATGCGGCCCAAAAACCTCACCGGCACCAGCTACGCCTTTTTCGCCGCCGCCAAGGATATCCTGAGCGGCTCCCACACCGTCCAGCTCACGGAGATTGCCGACCCGGCGCTCCTCTCCATGAAGTCCTACCTGATCCTCTGCACCGCCCTGGCCATCCGGGCCTACGGCGTAGAGAAAGCCAGCCGGATTCAATCTAGCAAAGAACAGGGGCACTCCCTGCTAGCAAAGGCGGGCGGCGGGTATGTGGCATTCATCTGGACCGCCGCTGGCCAGGCCGGTTTTGCTACCGCTTTCTTCCCATCATCAGCAGCCATTTTTGGTTGAAACAAATGGTTCCATTCTCCACATAGGGAGAAAAGCCTGTTTTTTCCCCTCCTGCAAGTTCTGATCTCATCCGTTCTGTGATTTTCCGTTGAATAGGCTCCGGCGTTCTGGTGAGGGCAAGCCAGTTTTCCAAACGCTGCGGCATTTCCGTAGTTTCGCATTTTTCTATGGCAAGGCCATGTGTTTCAAACAGGCTCAGCATTTCTGTCTTGCTTAGATTTTTTACATGGGACGGGTCGCGCTGAGTTTCAATTTCATCTTCTGTGTTCCGCAGCATTTTATCAGCGGCTTCCATATCTATCATTACCAACTTGCCGCCGGGTTTTAGCACCCGAACCATTTCGGAAAAAACAGCGGTTACATCTGTAAAGTGATGGAAAGCAAGGCGTGAAAATACAATATCAAAGCTATTGTCCAGAAAAGGAAGTTCCTCCGCATATCCTTTTACGAAAACCATATTGCTTAAATGTTCTTTATCGGCTTCCTGCTGCCCAATCCGCAACATGGGAACCGTTGCGTCCAGGCATACGACAGTACGAACCACTGGAGCGAAGGAGCGGCCGCAGGCACAAGTCCCGGCAGCCACTTCCAAAAGTGTGTTTTCCCTGCATGGCGCAACGCAGGAAATCGTGTAATTCAAATATTCCTCTTTAGTGAAATTGACAGACTTGCTCTCAAAGTTCGGGGCTTGTAGTTCAAAGGAGCGGTTGATTTTTCTATGTTCTCTGGCTTCATAAAGCGGTTCCTTTCTTTGGCGTGAAAAAGGATTCCATATCCGCCTTTTCCAACTGCAACAGTTTTATCTTTTTATCTATTCCCCCGGCGTAACCTGTTAGGCTGCCGTTTGCGCCTACGACACGATGACACGGAACAATGATTGAAATTTCATTATGGCCTACCGCGCCGCCTACGGCCTGTGCTGACATCCGCGGCAGTCCTTTCTTCGCGGCGATCTGCTTTGCAATTTCGCCGTATGTCATCGTCTGGCCGTATGGAATAGTACAGAGGATTTCCCATACCTCATTCTGAAAGTCTGTGCCTGTGAAATGTAGCGGTACAGTAAAGTCCGGCTCTTTCCCCGAAAAGTAAACGTCCAGCCACTGTTTTACTTTTTCAAAAAGGGCAACTTCTTTTTCCTCATGCTCTTTGTCCAGATAAAGCGCAAAATATTTTTGCCCCTCGAACCATAATCCAGTTAAGCCAATGTCATCTGCGGCTAAAAGAATATCGCCCATGGGGGAACAATAATAACTGGTGTACTGCATCTCATCCCTCCGTACCGAAGTAGCTGTTAGAGTCCTGCGGAGCCTGTGCGCGTTCCGTGTCCGTGTAGGAACGGATTTCCGAGCAGACTGTAATTTTATAGCTTTCAAACAGTTTTTCCCGCCCCTCCTTCTGGCTCATGCGGTGCTGCATGACATTCCTCCAGCGTTCTACGGCTGTCTCGTCCGTCCACACATTCATAGACAACAGCTTGCCGTCCTCGTTCAGACTGGAAAACCGTTCTGCCCGGATAAAGCCCTCAAATCCGGCAAGCATTGGTTTCAACATAGCCGCAAGGTCAAGGTATTTCTTCATTCCGGCCTTTGTAGGCTTTACTTCAAACAAAACAACAATATTCGCCATTTCTTACTTCCTCCTGTTCTTTTTCGGCGCATAGTCTTTCATGCCGGGAATAGCCCCGCCTGCAACGGCCCAGAGATACAAACTTGCTACGCTGCAATAAGGGCTGAACCGCCGCCGGTATTTTTCAAATAACTTTCGGTCTATTTTCCTGTGGTGGTAGACCATACGAAGCCCGCGCTGGATTGCCAGATCGTCAAAGCTGAATATGTTAGGCCGCTGCAAGCAGAACAGCAAAATCATTTCCGCTGTCCATACGCCGATTCCTTTCAAAGAAGCCAGCGCCTGGATTGCTTCGTTGTCTGGCAACTGGGAAATTTCCTGCAAAGCAAATTCCCCGGTTTTCACTTTTTCAGCAAAATCTTTGATATATTCAGCCTTTCGGAATGTCATTCCAAAAGACTGCAGCGTATCCAGTTCGGCTGCCGAAACGCTCTCTGCGTTCACTTCCCCAAACTGCGCTTTCATTCTCGCCCATATTGTTGCTTGCGCCTTTGTCGATATTTGCTGGCCGATGATGTGATGCACCACGGAAGAAAACAGGTCGGTATCTACCTCGCGGTCAACGTGGCCGATTGTTTCAATGACTTCGCGCAAACGCTCGTCCTTGGCTTTCAGAGATTCCAATTCACGCTCGCCATAGCGGAAATACAACCCATACACCTCCTGCCCAGGTTTTTCTGTTCCCTTGCACTTTGATTGTGTCACAAAGAAGCCCGTTTTGCGAAACTCCCCCGACGCCGCGCCTGCTCTCTGCCAGCGCAGGATCCTTGCGTTTGAAACTTGCCGAAACAAGGCCTTGATCCACAAGGCTTTTTTGCCGGATTTTCCTGTTACCGAGAGGCCGCCCCATCCTTCGGGCCGGTGGAGTTCCGAATGACTAAATCGGTGGGCAAAATAACGCGCCTGTTTCTGGCGGTGCCGTTGCCAATTTCCTCCAAAAGCAGCTCGCAGGCTTGGGAGGCTAGCTTGACTACTGGCTGCGCCACGGTTGTCAGGGCGGGAGTGGTCATACTGGCAATATCCAGGTCATCGAATCCAATGACAGATAGGTCCTGCGGGACACGAATGCCAAATTGCCCTGCCACATTTACAACAGCCATGCCAAAAACATCTGCGCAGCAGAGAACGGCATCGGGCAGTTCTTCGTTCTTGAATAATTCCTTTGCCGCTTCCTCCGCAAGAAAGTAGTCGGCGGAAAAAAGTTGAAAGGTCCAGTCCGCCCGGACGGGGAGGCCCGATTCTTTCATAGCGGCGTGAAATCCCGCCATCCTCTGCCGGGAATAGGCAAAGGACGAATGGTTCCCAATATAGGCCAGCTTGCGGTGGCCTATGGAAAGCAGATACTTTGTCGCAGCATAGGTGGCGGAATAATTGTCAATTGTCACACCGGCAATCCCAGCCTCGTTGATTTCGTCGATCAAACTGGAACAGATAACTGTGGGAAAACGCTTTGCCAATTCTAAAACCGGGGCGCAAGGCATGGCTTGGGTGGTAATAATGATGCCTGCTGGGGCCAGGCGGATCAAGATGTCTTCCACCCGTTCCCACTCCACATTGGCCACGCGCAGCGGCAAGTATACGGTCTGGTACCCTCGCCGCAGCGCCTGCTTTGTAATAGCGGAAGACAAGACGACATCAAAACGGTGAGCACCGTCTGAGGAAAGAAGCAGGATCAGGGAATTCTGCCGGGCTTGCTCTCTCCCAAGGGTATCGGCCACAGACCGCACCGATACATTCTGGACAAACCCCAACGTGGAGATGGCGTCCATCACCCGGGCGCGGGTATCTTCTTTTACTTTTCCGGTTTGGTTGAGTACCCTGGACACAGTGGCCACAGATACATTTGCGTATTCCGCCACATCCTGCATCGTGATTTCTTTCGCCATTCCGCCACATCCTTCCATTTGCAAGGGAATCTATGTTGTGTCTTATTGTACCACAAAGCCGCGCAGCTTGTCCAGAGAAAATGTAAATTTTTTCACGCATGTGGAAACAATACAAAAACCTCTCCCAAAATTCGGACTTTTTTCAGAATTGACATCTAAACCGGCACGGAGTATCATAAAATTACAAAATTTACAGTAAATTTTTGCTCTATCGTGAAATCATGCAAAAATTTACGCAAACGGTGTTTTGGCTGCCGTCCCTGCTGTTAGGCAAATCCGAACCGGCCGGGGGGAGGCGGCACACGAAAGCTTATGGGGAAGATCCGTACAGGCAGCCGAAAACATCCGCGAAAACCGGTGAAACAGTATGGCATGGAGGTGCGATCATGAAAGTACGGAAATTGCGTATATCCCGCAGGCCGCCATGAACGCCCTGAACCCCACCCAAAAGATTCTCAAGTTTATTCATAATGTGGTACCGGCGCCTACGCCGCCTTTGCCTACACCGCCGCCCTGAACACCCTGCTGAGCGACCGGGACCATGTCTGTCGGGTAGGGGACACTACCATCCTCTTCTGGGCAGAAAACGGGGATGCCGCTTACCAAGACTGTGCCATGGATGCCATGTTTGACGCCGCCTATTCCGAAAGCGACCTGCTCCGCACCCTCCACCAACTGGCAAAAGGGGAGCCCGTGATGTGGGATGAGACTCTCTTGGACCCCTCCACCACCTTCTATGTGCTGGGATTGGCCCCCAACACCGCTCGGCTCTCGGTACGGTTTTTCTGGCAGAACAGCTTTGGCTTTCTGGCCAAAAATCTGGAAAGCCATTACCAGCGCCTGCAAATGGTCCGGCCCGCCTACGAAAAATTCCCAACCCTGCCCATCTGGTGCCTCGCCAAGGAGACGGTGCGCAGGCCCTCCCCAGGCTCCCGCCCGGCAGAGCCCAACCCCCGCCTGGGCGGCGACCTGCTGCTCTCCGTACTGAACGATACCCCTTACCCCGCCACCCTACTGAACGGCGTGGTGCTGCGCATCCGGGCAGAACACAACATCAGCTGGGGGCAGGCATCTATCATCAAGGCCTATTATCTTAAAAATTCCCAAAACGAAACATTGAAGGAGGTCATGGACGTGCAGTTAAACGAAAGTAGCACCTATCTGCCTTATGTGCTGGGGCGGCTGTTCTCCGTGTTGGAGGACATACAGCAAAAAGCCAATCCCGGCATCAACACCACCATCAAAGACCGGTATTTCAACGCCGCTTCCGCCACGCCGGCCATGGTGTTCCCCACCCTGCTCAACCTGGCCCAAAAGCACCTGGCGAAGCTGAACAAAGGCCAGGCGGTCAACTACGACAAACGCATCACCGAACTGATGGGCCACATCACCGAGACGCTCCCCGCCCGCATGAGCTTGCCGGAACAAAACGCCTTCCAGATCGGCTATTACCACGAGACCCAGCAGCGCTATACCAAAAAGGAGGACAAGCAACATGTCTGAGTCCATCAAAAACCGCTACGATTTCGTCATCCTGTTCGACGTGGAAAACGGCAACCCCAACGGCGACCCGGACGCCGGCAACATGCCCCGGGTGGACCCGGAGACAGGTTTCGGCCTGGTCACCGATGTGTGCTTGAAGCGGAAGATCCGCAACTATGTGGAGGCCGTAAAAGAGGACGCCGAAGGCTACCGCATCTACGTAAAAGACGGCGTCCCTCTCAACCGCAAAGACAAGGAGGCCCTGGACTATCTGGGCGTGGACAAAGACCTGAAAGCCGCCAAAAAAGAGGACCCCGCCCTGGACGGGAATCTCCGGGATTTCATGTGCCGGAATTTCTACGACATCCGCACTTTCGGGGCCGTGATGACCACCTTTATGAAAGGGGCCCTCAACTGCGGCCAGGTGCGGGGCCCGGTGCAGCTGGGCTTTGCCCGCAGCATCGACCCCATCCTCCCCCAGGAAATCACCATCACCCGGGTGGCCATCACCACCGAGGCCGACGCCGAGAACAAGTCCACCGAAATAGGCCGCAAGCACATCGTCCCCTACGGCCTCTACCGGGCAGAGGGCTTTGTCTCCGCCAACCTGGCCCGGAAGGTCACTGGCTTTTCCCAGGAGGACCTGGAGCTGTTGTGGCAGGCCATTCTGAACATGTTCGAAAACGACCGCAGCTCCGCCCGGGGCAAAATGGCGGTGCGGGAGCTCATTGTGTTCCGCCACGAAAGCGAGTTGGGCAACGCCCCCGCCTATAAACTATTCGACGCCGTGCGCGTCGCCCGCAAAGAAGGGGTGGTCGCCCCCCGACAGTACAGCGATTACACCGTCTCCGTAGACGGGGCCCTGCCCACAGGCGTCACCTGCCAGAGGTTCTCCTAATAGAGGAGGACGGCTGCCTTTCCCTGTGATCCCATTTCTGGGGCTGGCCGCCCTCCTCGCAGAGAGTGTGGATAGAAATCAGTTGACGGTGCCGAGAACGAGTTGTCACTAGATGGTCGCCCTCCTCACGGAGGGCGTGGATAGAAATTGGAACCATTGGACGTCCGCGCCGCAGCCGGTGAGTCTCCCTCCTCGCGGGGGACGTGGATAGAAATTCGATGAGTACGTCGCCACGGACCACTTCGTTGGTCGCCCTCCTCACAGAGGGCGTGGATAGAAATGTCAAGGTCGGCGAGGATGGCGACTCCAACATGGGCGTCCCCTCCTCACGGAGGCCTCAAAAGCCAAGATGGACATGCCGTCACGGAAAATGCAGCCAACCGCTTCTTCTCGCGGCTGGCTGCATTTTTCCTCACGATTCCGCTGTCACTGTATCTTCAGGTACTCCTCCATGGCCGCGCGCAGCGTGTAGAAGGCCCAGTAGGCGTGGTCCCGGGTCCACCGGCAGCAGTCCCGGACCTGGTCCAGGGTCTCGCCCTCCAGCAGGCCCTGGGCGGTGCGCTGCACGTCCGGGTGCTGGCGGCTGAGGTAGTCCCACAAACACACGCTGTTCTCGCAGCTTCCCGCCGGGGAGTGGAGCAGCTGCAGCAGGGTGGTCTCCGTGTCCCCTTTCACCGGCTGGTCCAGCGAGAGCTCCCCATATTTCCGCCGCTGGCGGTACTGCTCCTCTTTCCAAACAGCCTCCCCGGCCAGATCGCAGGCCAGCCGCCAGCCCCGCATGCCGCTGCCCCGGAACCCCGCCGGGTCCTCCCGGTAGGCGGAGAGGATCTCCGCCCAGGCCGTCTGCCGCAATTCCCCGTCCCGGGGGCTGACCCCCATCGCCCAGCACACCTGGGTGACCGCCTCCTCCACCATGTTCCGCTCCCGTCGGGACAGACCCTGTTTTCTCATGTGGACCTCCTCCGCCGCTTGGCCCGGTTTGCCGCCAGGTCTTTGGGAGGCTCCGCCATCTCCTGGCAAGTCCCTGCCCAGACCCGGCCCTCCTGGTCCCACCGGAAATCGTAGCGGACGGGGAAGCGGTACCCCAGCCCCTTCAGGTCCGCCGCCAGCTGGACATTTTTCGCCGTGCCGCCAGCCCGCGCAAACCGGATATTGGGTTCCCCCTCGGGAAACAGCAGAATCTGATACCCCGTCTCGTGGGTGTAGGCGCGGAATTCCCGGGCCTCCCCCAGCTTTTGCAAAAAGGCCCGGTTCATGGCCAGCGTCCCCTTCTCGTTGATGGAGAGCATGGGCTGGGCGTGGCCGTTCTGCTGGGGCGGAAACTCGCGAAACTCACTGAGATCGAATTGCATGTTTACCTCTTCCCTTTCTCATTTTTCCTCCGGAGTGTATATTCATCATATGACAAAACATGACGAAAGTCTATTCGTAAATCAACTGAATAGGTCGGCCAAAACTTAGTTTTCCTGCGAATTTACAAGGCGGGAAAGATAGAGGTATAGTAGAAGGTTCGGTAAAAACGCGTTCCCAGACCTGGAGATGCCTTATACCGAGGACAAGCCAGGAAACCTGGATTCCCCCGCTCATTTTCCCTATAAATCAAGGTCCGGGGACCAGAATAAATACAAATCACTTTGATATGTTGCAGCTGCCTGCAGGTTAGAATCCAATCGAGATCACTTATCCGCCTGTCCTCCTTTTGTTGTCTCCATCATCGGCACAAGCCTTCTTTGGAACTGCTCGCTCAGCGTGCGGATTACAGGGAATAATCGAAAAATTGGCAGATACCAAAGTGCCTGCCTTTTTCTGTTGCGAGTCGGTGCCCAGGACAGCCGCCCCGATAAAAATCACACCCCCAAAAACCAAAACAAGGCCCCTACTGTGAAGACTTGAAACCGCCCCACCACCCCCTGTACAAGCCCCGAGGGATGGGGTATAATAGGCCTAGTCATGTTTTGAGAAGGGGGCGGCGGGATGAAACGGCTGGTCATTGGGATACTGGCCCATGTGGACTCGGGGAAGACCACCCTCAGCGAGGCTATGCTCTACCAAGCGGGGGCGCTGCGCAAGCTGGGCCGGGTGGATCACCGGGACGCTTTTTTGGATACCGACGCCTTGGAACGGGCCCGGGGCATCACCATTTTCTCCAAGCAGGCGGTGCTGGAGCTCCCCAGCCTCCAGCTGACCTTGCTGGACACCCCCGGCCACGTAGACTTCTCCGCCGAGGCGGAACGGGCCCTGCAGGTCATGGACTACGCCGTGCTGGTCGTCAGCAGCACCGACGGGGTGCAGAGCCACACAGAGACCCTGTGGCGTCTGCTAGAACGCTACCACGTGCCCGTGTTCCTGTTCGTCAACAAAATGGACCTGGCCGGCGCCGACCGGGCAGGTTGCCTCGAACAACTGCGCCGGCGCCTCAGCGACCGGTGCGTGGACCTGTCGGACCCGGACTGCGGGGAGGAGCTGGCCCTGTGCAGCGAGGAGCTGCTGGAGGCCGTCCTGGAGGGCCGCGCCCCCACCCAGGAACAGCTGGCCGGGGCCATCGCCAGGCGGCAGCTGTTCCCCTGCTTTTTCGGTTCGGCCCTGAAGCTGGAGGGGGTCGCCCCCCTGCTGGAGGCCCTGCAGGACCTGACCCTCCCCCCGCCCCAGCGGGAGGAGTTTGGGGCCAGGATCTACAAAGTCACCCGGGATGACAGCGGCGCCCGGCTGAGCTGGATGAAGATCACCGGGGGCGCCCTGGGGGTGAAGGAGGAGCTTTCCGCCCGGCCGGACGCCCCCCGGCCCTGGCAGGCCAAGGCGGACCAGCTGCGGCTGTACAACGGGACAAAATTCCAGCTGGTGGACACGGCTCTGCCCGGCATGGTGGTGGCGGTGGCGGGCCTTTCCGACTCCTACCCCGGGGAGGGGCTGGGGGCAGAGCCCGACGCCGCGCCTCCCGCCCTGGAGCCGGTGCTGCGCTACCGGGTGCTGCTGCCCCAGGGCTGCGACGTGCCCACCGCCCTGCGCTGCCTGCGGGAACTGGAGCAGGAGGACCCCCTGCTCCACGTGGTGTGGGACGAGCGGCTGGGGCAGCTCCACCTGCAGCTTATGGGCGAGGTGCAGCTGGAGGTGCTCCAAAGCCTGCTGGAGCGGCGCTTCGGCCTGCGGGTAGAGTTTGGCGAGGGGGGCATCCTCTACAAAGAGACCATCACCGGCCGGGTGGAGGGGGTGGGCCACTACGAGCCCCTGCGCCACTACGCCGAGGTCCACCTGCTCCTGGAGCCCGCCCCGGCGGGGAGCGGCATCCACCTGGCCACCGCCTGCCGGGAGGACGACCTGGCCGGGAACTGGCAGCGGCTCATCCTCACCCACCTGGGGGAAAAGACCCACATCGGGCCCCTCGTGGGCGCGCCCCTCACCGACGTGACCCTCACCCTGGCGTCGGGCCGGGCCCACTTGAAGCACACCGAAGGCGGGGACTTCCGCCAGGCCACCTACCGGGCGGTACGCCAAGGGCTGCGCACCGCCCAGTCCCAGGGGCTGTGCGTGCTGCTGGAGCCCTGGTACCGGTTCACCCTGCGGGTGCCCCAGGCCGCCTTGGGCCGGGCCCTGGCGGACATGCCCCGGCTGTGCGGGGAATTCGAGCCCCCGGTCACCCAGGGGGAGGAGGCGGTACTCACAGGACGGGCTCCAGTGGCCTGCCTGCGGGGCTACGCCGGGGAGGTGGCGGCCTACACCCGGGGCCGGGGGCAGCTCTCCTGCCTGCCGGCGGGGTACTTCCCCTGCCACAACACCGCCGAAGTGGTGGCCGCCGCCGGGTACGACATCGAGGGGGACCTGGAGAACACCGCCGATTCTGTATTCTGCAGCCACGGGGCCGGCTTTACCGTGAGCTGGGACAAAGTCCCAGCTCATATGCACCTGCCCAGCGTGCTGGCCCGGGGGGAGCGTCTGGCCCGGGCGGCCCAGGAGCAGGAAGAGGAGGAGGCCCCCCGCACCGTGGAGGCCCGGGCTGCCGCCTACCGGGACGCCCTGGCCCAGGACAAGGAGCTGATGGCCATTTTCGAACGGACCTACGGGCCCATCAAGCACGACCCGCTCCAGGCCTTCCGGCCGGTGAAGAAATCGCCGGCGAAAAAGGCCCAGACCGCCTACCGGGCCAAGCCCCCCAAGGAGGGGCCCGAGCACCTGCTGGTGGACGGCTACAACGTGATTTTCGCCTGGGACGACCTGCGGGACCTGGCCGCCGAAAGCCTGGAAGCCGCCCGGGGGAAGCTGATGGATATTTTGTGCAACTACGCCGCCTACCGCCAGTGCGTGCCCATTCTGGTGTTCGACGCCTACAAGGTGAAGGGGGGCGTGGGCTCGGTGGAACGCTACCACAACCTGTACGTGGTGTACACCAAGGAGGCGGAGACCGCCGATATGTACATCGAGAAGGCCACCCACCGCATCGCCAAGCACCACCGCACCCGGGTGGTCACCTCCGACGCCACGGAGCAGCTCATCATCCTGGGGGCCGGGGCGCTGCGGGTGTCCTCCCGCTCCTTCCGGGAGGAGGTCCAGGCCGCGGAGCAGGAGGTGCGCCGCATCCTCGCGGGGATGTAACACAATGAAAAAATCGCACAGCAAAAGGGGCCTCCCGTCTGGGAGGCCCCTCCTTTTTTGTACGCGCTGCGTTCTGGGAATCGTCACGTCCTCTTGTCCCGCCCGGCCAGGCGGGACAGGGTGTCCCGCAGGGCGGTAAAGTCGATGGGCTTTGCCACGTGGGCGTCCATGCCCGCGGCGGCGGTGGCGGCGATGTCCTCGGGGAACACGTTGGCCGTGGCGGCGATGAGGGGCACGGCGGCCGCGTCCTCCCGCTTCAGGGCCCGGATCTGCCTGGCGGCCCCGCAGCCGTCCAGCACGGGCATCTGCATATCCAGCAGCACCGCCTGGTACCAGTAGGGCGGGGACTCCTGGAACAGTTCCACCGCCTCCTTGCCGTTCCAGGCCTGGGTGACCTGGGCCCCGGCCATGGTGAGCAGCTCGGTGACGATTTCCATGTTCACCTCATTGTCCTCCGCCACCAGCACCCGCAGCCCCTCCAGGGAGGGGGCGTCCTGCTTCTCCGGCTCCGGGGGGGCGGCCTCTGGCCGGGCGGCGGCAAAGGGCAGCACCAGGGTGAACACGGTACCCTCCCCCGGCTGGCTCTGGACGGAGATCTCCCCGTCCATCTGGGCCACCAGGCTTTTGGTGATGGCCATGCCCAGGCCTGTGCCCCCGGCCTGGGCGGCGCTGAACCGCAGCTCCCGGGCGTAGGGCTCGAAGAGGCGCTGTAAAAACTCCGCCGACATGCCGATGCCCGTGTCCGCCACCTCCAGCCGGTAGCGGGGCTGATCCCCGCCCCGCACTTGTCGGGCCGTTACGGTAATAGAATCCCCCTTGCCGGTAAATTTAAGGGCGTTGGACAGCAGGTTGTTGAGCACCTGCTGGAGCCGGAAGGGGTCGCCCATCACCTGGGGGTTTTCCAGCTCCAGGTCGGTGGTAAAGCCCTTGCCCTGCTCCTCCGCCTGGATGCGGAAGGTCTCCAGGCTCTCCTCCAGGCAGGCCTTCAGGTCGAAGCTGCGGGAGTCCAGGACGATCTTCCCCTGCTCCAGCCGGGACATGTCCAAAATGTCGTTGATGAGCCCCAGCAGGTGCTGCCCCGAGGAGCCGATCTTCTTCAGGTACCCCCGTACCTTCTCCGGATCCCCGGCATGCTGCTCCGCTAAGGCGCTCAGGCTTAATATGGCGTTTAACGGCGTGCGCATGTCGTGGGACATGTTCCGGAAAAAGGCCTGCTTGGAGGCCTCGTCCCGCCGGGCCAGGTCCAGGGCGTCCTCCAGCAGCTTGCGCTCCTGGAGCTGCCGCTGCTTCTGGGCCCCCACCTCCCGGAAGGCCAGCACCACCTCGCCGGGGGCCAGGGACTCGTCGTAGAGCACCCGGACGTTCACCCAGCGGTACTCCTCCCCGAACAGCCGGAGGAAATCCCCGCCGAACTCCCGCTCCCGACCCTTTACCAGGGCCCGGATCTTCTCGCAGGAGAAGCTCTGGATAAAGTCCCGGTAGGCGTCGGCCTCGATGACCTCACTGGCGGTCTTGAGCAGGCTGTCGTAATCCCCCTGGGGCGGGATGCGGCCCCGCACGTAGTCGGAGCCCTTGATCATCTCGTAGGTCTCGGCCTCGTAGTCCACCCGGTACAGGGCGTAGTAGGAGTTGCCCAGCACCCGCACGGTCTCGTTGGTCCTGCGCACCCGGGCGCCCAGCCGCAGGTCCCGCCAGGCCATGGCCGCCAGCCCCGCCAGCGAGCCCAGGATAAGCAGCCCAAAGATCAGGGAAAACCAGTAAAAAGGCCCCAAAATAGCCTGGTAGGGCCGTGTGACGATGGAATACCAGCCGTTGTCCATGCGGGTGTAGTACACCGCCCGGCGCTGGCCGGACAGGTCGGTGACATTGGAACGGTAGCCGTCCAGCTCCCCCTGGCTGATGAGCACGATGAGCTCGTCCAGGTAGGCCTGGATCGCCGCCTCCTCCGCCTCCAGGGCGGTCTCCCGGTAGATGACGCGGCCGGTGCTGTCGCAGAGGAAGAAGGAGTTGCCCTCGGGCAGGTCGAAGGCGCCGAACCCAAAGAGGGATCTCTCCGACCGGATGTCGAAAGCCACCACGGCCCCGCTTTCCCGGCACTTCTGGGCGGCGGTGATCACCGGCTGCCCGGTGACCGCATCGATGTACACGTCGGTGAACACGGCTTGGCCATCGGCAGCTATGGCTTTTTGGTACCACTCTGTGTCCTCCACCGGATCATCCGCGCCCCCCTCCCAGGGGTCATCTGCCACTACCTGGCCCTCCAGCACGGCGTAGGGGTCCACTGCGCCGCTGCCCAAAACAGAGTCCAGCCGCTGGAAATAGGCCTCCAGCCAAGCGGCGATCTCTTCGCCGCTCTCCCCCCGGGCAGTCCGGCTGTCGATGGAGGTGGTGCCCACGGTGAGCAGGGTCTCGTACACCGTCAGGTTGCCCGCCTCCTCTGCGGCATAAATGCGGGAGAGGGCGGTGCCGGTCTCATAGGTGTTGCGCAGCATGGCCTCCCGCACCAGGGCCAGGCCCGCCGAGGCCAGCACCAGCACCAGGGCCCCCAGCACCAAATGGAGCCGCATATCCCGCAGACGGGCCCGGCGGCGGGCCCGGCGTTCTCCCTTCCGGTCCATGGCTCAGCCCTCCCCGATGGCCGCCAGCACCTGCCGGTACGCCGGGCAGATGTCCTCCTGCAAGGCCAAGGCCCCGCCCCAGTCCCCGGCCCGCAGGGCCTCTACCTGGCGGGTGAACAGCCCGTACAGGGGCTCCATGGACAGGTTGCCGCACATGCCCTTCAGGGTGTGGGAGGCGGCCACCGCCCCCTCCTGGTCCCGGCTGTCCAGGGCCTGCTCCAGCTTCTGGAAATTCCCGTCCGCGGCGAATTTTCGCAGCAGCCGCTCCAGCAGGGCCTCGCTGCCCATCAGCCGCTCCAGGGCGGCGTCTACCTGCACACCGCCGGCTTCCAACCGGTTTCTTCTGGCCTGGTCCATGCTGTCACTCCTCTCTCTGATACAGCCGGGCGAGCGCCGGCTCCTCTGCCAAAAAGCACTCCAGCAGCCGGGGATTGAAGGTCCCGCACTGGCCGCCGCAGATCATCTCCAGCACCTTCTCCCGGGAGAAGGCGTCCTTGTACACCCGCTTGCAGCTCAGGGCGTCGTACACGTCCGCCAGGGAGACGATCTGGGCCCAGATGGAGATCTCGTCCCCCACAAGGCCCTCGGGGTAGCCCCGGCCGTCCCAGCGCTCGTGGTGGTGCAGGGCGATGTCCCTGGCGTAGGGGTAGAGGCTGTCCTCCCGGAATTGGGGGATCTGGTCCAGCAGCTTTGCCCCCTGGGTGGTGTGGGTCTTCATCACCTCAAATTCCTCCGGGGTCAGCTTCCCGGGCTTGTTGAGAATGGCGTCGGGCACGGCGATCTTCCCCACGTCGTGCATGATGGAGGCCAGGGCGATCTGGTCGATCTCCTCCTGGGACAGGCCCTCCCCCAGGGGGGTGCGCTCCAGCAAATGCTGGGTGATGCGCCGGATGCGCTGCACGTGGCCGCCGGACTCCTCGCTGCGGAACTCGATGGCGGTGGAGAGGGCCTCCACCATGCCCTGGCTCAGGCGGATGATGCGCTGGGCCTGGCGCAGCAGGTCCGCCTGCTGGGACTCCACCTTCTCCCCCAGCCTGCGCCGGGCCTGGAACAGCTCGATCACCGACTCCACCCGCCGCTGCACCACAAAGGGGAGCACCGGCTTGCTGATGACATCCATCACCCCCAGCTGGTAGGCCTCCCGCATCACGCTATCGCTGGCCTCGGCGGTGATGAGGAACACGGGCAGCCGGGCGGTCAGGCCGCTCTCCTTTAGCTCCCGCAGCACCTGGATGCCCGAGAGCTCCGGCATCACCACGTCCAGCAGCACGGCGCACAGGCTGTCCTCCCCCGCCCGGATGGCGGCAAGGCCCTCCCGGCCGTCCGCCGCCTGGGCGATGGCGTAGTCCGGGGAGAAGATCTCCTCCAAAATCGCCCGGTTGATTTCGTCGTCATCCACGATCAGGATGGTGTTCTGCTGGCTCATGGCAGCTCCTCCTCTCCGCCTGCGCCGCGGGGGCGCGGATTTCTAGTCTGCCGCCTGGGGCGGGGGCTTATCCCCCGGCGGGGCTTTCTTTGATTCTACCACAGCCGGGGCGGTTTCCGCAAGGGTTGTCACGCCGCTGGTGCGGCTGAGAATGGCAACTCCCCCAGTCGCCGAAAGGCGACAGCCCCCTCGTGGAGGGGGGTGAGCGAGCGCCGGTGGCGCTCTGCCGCGAACCGACCGAACCGGCAGGTGAGACTCTGCCTCCCTCATTGAGGGAGGTGCCGCCGAAGGCGGCGGAGGGAGTATCTTTCTTGCCATTCCTCACCTCATGTTTTCCCTGCCAGGCGGGAGGAAGTTTTCGGGCATTTCTGCTCCTCTCCCGCCCCACGGCAATAAAAAAAGGCCCAAAAACCAGGTTTTGGGCACATCTAGTATATAACATACCATAACCGCGAAAAAAAGTCTAGTCTTTTTTTCTTTTTTTGGTATACTGTACCTTGCAAACGAGAGACACCTGCGCAAAGGAGGAGAAACCATGGAGAGGAAAGAGACCATCGGCGCGGCGCCGGAGGTGCTGGAGGCCTTCCCCCAGGAGGCGGAGCATCTGCGGGAGCTGGAGGAGAAGATCGCCCTGGAGCTGCGCGCCGCCCAGGAGTCCGTGGACAAGATGGACCAGGAGTACCGGGAGGCCCAGCAATACATCGCCGACAGCCGGGGGGAGGGCGACCCCAAGGAGATGTTCCAGACCCAGATGCTCATGGGGCAGATCGACGACCGGGGGGCCTCGGCGGTGGTGTACCGGGACCGGCTGAAAAAGACCCGGTCCTCCCCCTACTTCGCCCGCATCGACTTTGAGCCCGACGACGGCAGCCAGCCCGGCAGCTACTACATCGGCCTGTATGCCTTCCGGTTCCAGCGGGAGCTCCTTGTCATCGACTGGCGCTCCCCCGTGGCCAGCATGTTCTACGACTTCGAGCTGGGCCCCGCCCACTACGACGCCCCCGAGGTCCACGGAGAGGGGCGGCTCACCCTAAAGCGGCAGTTCAAGATACAGGACGGCTGGATGGAGTACGCCTTCGACTCCTCCCAGAACATCCAGGACGACATCCTCCAAAAGGAGCTGGCCCACACCTCGGATGAAAAGATGAAATCCATCATCTCCACCATCCAGAAGGAACAAAACCAGATCATCCGGGATGAGAAGGCGGACACCCTCATCATCCAGGGGGTGGCGGGCTCGGGCAAGACCAGCATCGCCCTGCACCGGGTGGCCTTCCTGCTGTACCGCTTCCGCAACACCATCAAGGCCCAGAACGTCACCATCATCTCCCCCAACAAGGTGTTCGGGGACTACATCGCCGGGGTGCTGCCCGAATTGGGCGAAGAGCCCATCTTCGATGCCAGCCTGGAGGACCTGGCCCTCATCCAGCTGGAAGAGGGGGTGGACTTCGTGGGGGACCGAGACCCCCTGGAGACCGACGACAAAGCCTGGCAGGCCCGGGTGCGGTTCAAGGCCACGGCGGAGTTTGTGGAGCTGATGGACGATTTTATAGCGCGCCTGCCGGAGACCGCCTTTTCGCCCCGGGACTACCAGTACGGGGAGTGGAACGTGCCCGGGGAGTGGATCTGGCAGCGCATCCAGGTGTACCAGCGCTTCCCCCTGATGGAGCGCTTAAACCAGGTGGCCGACGACATCCACAGCCGGCTGGAGAACGAGTTCTTCCGGGACGAGGCCGTGCCCCACCGGAACACCATCCTCCAGGCCCTGCGGAAGATGCTGCGCTTTAAGACCACCCTCTCCCTGTACCGGGAATTCTACCGGCAGATTGGCCAGCCCAAGCTGTACAAGCCCTTCCAGCGGGGTGTGCTGGAGTGGAACGACGTGTACCCCTATCTGTACCTCCAGGCGGCCTTCACCGGCCTGCAGGAGAGCCGGCTCATCAAGCACCTGGTCATCGACGAGATGCAGGACTACACCCCCATCCAGTACGCGGTATTAAACCGGCTGTTCCCCTGCCCCAAAACCATTTTGGGGGACTTCGGCCAGTCCATCGACCCCAACCGCCAGTACACCCTGGAGCAGCTCCACGGGCTGTACCCCGGCTCCCAGCTGGTGCGGCTGGAGAAGAGCTACCGCTCCACCTGGGAGATCATCCACTTTGCCAAGCAGCTGGTGCACCAGGCGGACTTCGAGGCCGTGGAGCGCCACGGGGAGGCGCCAGAGGTATTCGCCGCCGCCACCGAGGAGGAGGAGCTTGCCCGCCTGTGCCAGATCGTAGAGGAGTTCCACCACAGTGAGTACAACGCCCTGGGCATCGTCACCCGCACCAACGGGGAGGCCCAGGCCCTATTTGAGCAGCTTACCTCCCGGGGGGCCCAGGTCTCCCTGGTGACCCCGGAGAGCAAGAGCTTCCACAACGGGGCCCTGGTGCTCTCGGTGCAGATGTCCAAGGGTCTGGAGTTCGACCAGGTAGCGGTGCCCCATGTGAACGCCGGAACCTACCACACCCCCTTCGACCGGAACCTGCTGTACGTGGCCTGCACCCGTGCCATGCACCG
This sequence comes from Candidatus Acutalibacter stercorigallinarum, assembly GCA_019112625.1. Lineage (GTDB taxonomy): Bacteria > Bacillota > Clostridia > Oscillospirales > Acutalibacteraceae > Acutalibacter > Acutalibacter stercorigallinarum. Next base: position 17,858 of record DXIW01000051.1, read on the forward strand.
CCTGGCCCTCACCTACACCGGCGACCCCTCCCCCCTGCTGCCGGGAGAGGCAGGGGAGGAGTAAGAGGGAAGAAGTAAAGGGGGAATCTCCTTGGCGGTGCCCACCCCCTTAGTCACGCCGCATCCAAGACGGGGGGGTGGGAACCACCGCAGCAAATCCCCCCTGTAAAAAAATCAACAGGGGGAGGATGGCCCCCGGCCTTACAATGCAAAAAACAGGGAGAGCAGCTGCTCTCCCTGCTTTTTTACCGATTTCCTCCCATAACACCCACCAGCTTGTGGGGGGTGTAGAGCTCCTCCAGGTAGGCGCACTCCTCCGGGGTGAGGGACAGCTCCACTGCCCTGGCGGCGCCCTCCATGTGGTGGGGCTTGGTGGCCCCCACTACCGGGGCGGTCACCTTGGTCAGCAGCCAGGCAAGGGAGATCTCCGTCATGGAGACGCCCCGCCGGTCCGCCAGCTCCGCCACCCGGCGGATGACCTCCCCGTCCTGCTGGGCGGCGGCGTCGTACTTGCCTTTGGCGTACAGGTCCTGCTCCAGCCGCTGGGAGGTCTCCCCCGGCCGCTTGGAGAGCCGGCCCCCGGCCAGGGCGCTGTAGGGGGTCATGGCGATGTTCTCCTCCCGGCAGAAGGGGGCCATCTCCCGCTCCTCCTCCCGGAAGATCAGGTTATAGTGCCCCTGGACGGACACGAATTGGGGGAAGCCCTCCTTTTCCGCCAGGGCGTTTGCCTTGCACAGCTGCCAGGCAAAGCAGTTGGAGATGCCAATGTACCGGGCCTTTCCCGCCTTTACCACGCCGTGCAGCCCCTCCATAATCTCCTCCAGGGGGGTGTGGTAGTCCCACATGTGGTAGATGTACAGGTCCACGTAGTCCATGCCCAGGTTTTGCAAACTCTGGTCCAGGGACTTTTGGATGTGCTCCTGGCCAGTGACGCCTGCGGCGATCTCCTCCGGGGTGCGGGGCAAAAACTTGGTGGCCACCACCACGTCCTCCCGGCGGGCCAGGTCTTTCAGGGCCCGGCCCAGGTACTGCTCGCTGGTGCCCCCCTGGTAGGCGATGGCTGTGTCGAAGAAGTTCACCCCCAGCTCCAGCCCCTGGCGGATGATCTCCCGGGACTCCTCCGGCCCCAGGGTCCAGCGGTGCTGGCCCTTCTCCGGGTCCCCAAAGCCCATGCACCCCATGCAGATGCGGGACACCTTCAACTCGGAACGGCCCAATGCGGTATATTCCATCTTCCTCGCTCCTCTCCTGCGCGGTTTTTCTGGCCCTATCCTACCACGTTTTTTGGGGGATGTCCAATACCTATGTCGGACCATATCCCATAGAGGAAAAGCATGGCGGTATTTCCCCCAAAATATTTTTAGGAAGGGGCAGAAATCCTTCCCAAAATATGGTATGATGAAAAGAAGAAAGGGGCGGATGACCTAATGATACCGGAAAAAGACTGGATCAAAGACCTGGTGGTCTACCAGGTGTACCCCCGCAGCTTCTGCGATTCCAACGGCGACGGGATCGGCGACCTGCCCGGGGTGCTGCAAAAACTGGACTATCTGGAAGAGCTGGGCGTAAACGCCATCTGGCTCTCTCCTGTCTATAAGTCCCCCAACGACGACAACGGCTACGACATCGCCGGGTACCAGGAGATCATGGAGGAGTTCGGCACCATGGAGGACTGGGAGCGCCTGCGGGACGACTGCCACCGCCGGGGCATGAAGCTGATTATGGACCTGGTGGTGAACCACTCCTCCGACGAGCACCCCTGGTTCGTGGAGTCCAGCTCCTCCCGGGACAACGACAAGGCCGACTACTACATCTGGCACGACCCGGTGAACGGGAAGGAGCCCAACAACTGGGCCTCGGTGTTCGGGGGCAGCGCCTGGGAGTACGTCCCCGCCCGGGGGCAGTACTACCTGCACCTGTTCTCCAAAAAGCAGCCCGACTTAAACTGGGCCTGCCCCGCCCTGCGGGAGGAGATCTTCTCCATGATGGAGTGGTGGGTGGACCGGGGCGTGGACGGCTTCCGGGTGGACGCCATCAGCTATCTGGACAAACCCCAGGACTTCCCCGACTCCCCCCTGCCGCCCCAGCCCGACGGCTACTCCATGTTCGGCTCGGAGATCGCCGGGCGGGAGGGCACCCACGCCTACATCCGGCAGATGGGGGAGCGCATCTTCCATAAGCGCAACGTGTTCACCGTGGGGGAGGTGTCCGTCTCCTCCACCCAGGAGCTGCTGGACTACGTGGCCTCGGACCGGGACGAGTTCGACATGGCCATCCCCTTCGTGGCCCCGGTGGTGGAGATCCACACCTGGTCCCCCCGTAAAATGAACGAGGACATCTGGGAGGGCTACCGGCTCTTAAAGGACTGCGGCTGGTGGGCCAGGTTCCTCAGCAACCACGACAAGCCCCGGCAGGTGTCCCTCTACGGCGACGACAAGGAGTACTGGGAGGTCTCGGCCAAAATGCTGGGGATGCTGCTGCACACCCTGCCGGGCACGCCCTTCGTCTACCAGGGGGAGGAGCTGGGCATGACCGACGTGCGGTTTCCCTCCATCCAGGACTACGACGACCCCGACGCCAAAAACCGTTACCACCAGATGCTGCTGGAGGGCGCCAGCCCTGAGGAGGCCCTGGACCAGGCCCGGCTGGAGAGCCGGGACAACGCCCGCACCCCCATGCAATGGGACGCCTCCCCCAACGGGGGCTTTACCACCGGCACCCCCTGGCTGAAGGTGAACCCCAACTACAAGACCATCAACGCCGCGGCCCAGCAGGGGGACCCCCACTCCACCCTCTCCTGCTACAAGGCCCTCATCGCCCTGCGGAAGGCCCACCCGGCCCTGAGCCGGGGCGACCTGGAGCGGTTCGACCTGCCCCAGGACCAGCTGTTCTGCTACCGCCGCCGCTACCAGGGGGAGGAGCTGCTGGTGCTCCACAACTTCTCCGGCGAGGACTGCCCCCTGCCCGGCGGGCTGATCCCCTCCCGGGGGAAGGCGCTGCTCTCCTCCTACGACCGGGAGGGTGGCTGGCGGCCGGGCAGCACTTCCCTGCGGCCCTATGAGTCGGTGATCTTCCAGCTCTCCCACCCGTAATTCCCCTTAAGAAAGGAACACTCTATGGATTGGATCGACAGACTGGACCGGCGGTTCGGCCGCCATGCCATCCCCCATCTGATGTACTTTATCACCGGCATCATGCTGGCCATTTACGTGGCGGACCTGGTGCTGGGGGGCCAGATCATCCCCATGCTCACCTTCAGCCGCAGCCTCATCCTCCAGGGGGAGGTGTGGCGGGTGGTCACCTTCCTGTTCCTGCCCCCCAACAGCTCCCCTATCTGGATTCTCTTCAGCCTGTACTTTTACTGCATCATCGGCAACGGGCTGGAGGGGGCCTGGGGCAGCTTCCGCTTCAACGTGTTTTACCTGGTGGGGGCCCTGGCCGCCATCCTCTCCGGGTTCCTGACAGGGGCCTCGGTCAACGAGTACCTGAACCTCTCCCTGTTTCTGGCCTTTGCCGCCCTGTACCCCGAGCACCAGGTGCTGCTGTTCTTCGTGCTGCCCATCAAGATCAAATGGCTGGCCCTGCTGGACCTGGTGTACTTCGCCCTGGCCCTGGTGCTGGGGTCCTGGTCCGTGCGGGCGGCGGTGCTGCTGGCCCTGGTGAACATCCTGCTGTTTTTCGGCGGGCCGCTGGTGCGCAATCTCAAGCAGCAGGCGGGGTATTGGAAAACCCGCCAGAACTTCCGGCGCAACAACCGGCGCTGGTGACGTTACGACGCAAAAGGAGCTGCCGCGTGATCGCGGCAGCTCCTCTTTTTTACCCCAGTGCCACGTCCAGCACCATCATCAGCACGAACCCGGCCATGACCCCCAGGGTGCCGATGTGGGAGTGCTCCCCCAAGTGGGCCTCGGGGATGAGCTCCTCCACCACCACGTACATCATAGACCCGGCGGCAAAGGCCAGCAGCCAGGGCATCAGGGGCTGGATGCTCCCCGCCACCAGCACCGCCAGCACCCCGAAGATGGGCTCCACAATGCCGGAGAGGCTGCCGTACAAAAAACTCTTCCAGGCGGGCAGGCCCTCCCGCCGCAGGGGCAGGGCGATGGCCGCCCCCTCGGGGAAATTCTGGATGCCGATGCCCAACGCCAGAGCCACCGCCCCGGCGTAGGCCTCCTCGCCCCCGTGCTGGGCGGCCAGGGCAAAGGAAAAGCCCACCGCCATGCCCTCGGGGATGTTGTGCAGGGTGACCGCCAGCACCAGCAGGGTGGTGCGCCGCCAGGAGGAGGGCTGTCCCTCCGGGGCGGCGGCGTCCACGTGGAGGTGGGGCAGCACATAGTCTAAGGCCATTAAAAAGGCGATGCCCAGCAGGAAGCCCCCCGCTGCGGGGAGCCACCCCGGGGTGCCGCTGGCCTCCGCCTCCTCCATGGCCGGGGTGAGCAGGCCCCACACGGAAGCCGCCACCATCACCCCGGCGGCAAAGCCCAAAAAGGCCCGCTGCACGTTGACGCTGATGGCTTTTTTGAAGAAAAACACCAGGGCGGCCCCCAGGGTGGTCATCAAAAAGGTGAACCCGGTGCCTGCCGCCGACCAAACTACCTGCTGTCCCATGGCGCTGCGCCCCCTCTCTTTCTGTTTCGATGATACCAGACACCGCCCCCCTTGTCAAACAGGAATGTGTAAAAAAAGCGCCCCCGGCACGGGAGCGCCTGTTCCATACTATTCCGCCGGGGGCGCGTTGTGACCCTCAGCCGTCGGGCACCAGGGCCACCGCCTGGCAGCCCAGGCCCTGGTAGGCCCGCTCTACCTGGGACTTGGAGTAGGCCACCGCCTCCCCGGCCAGGGGGTCGTGGAACAGCCAGCTGTCCCCCGCCTCCCCCACCCACAGCAGGCAGTGCATGGGGTACACCCAGTCGAACGCCTCCCCCGTGCCCTGAATGGTGAAGGTCTGGCTCACGACAGGCTCTTCCATGCCGATGGTGGCCCACAGCAGCACGGGCACCTCCTGGCTCACATACCGCCCATAGAGGTCCTCCAGGGTGGAGCCGTCCAGCCTGGCCACCGCAAGGTCCTTGCGGCCGGAATCCTCCAGCGCCCGCACCAAGGCCTTCTCGATCACCGGGCTGTAGCAGCCCCAGCCGCTCTCCTCGTAGGGGCTGCCGGGGAAAGCCTCCCGGGGATCGCAGCCCACGTAATTCCCCTGCCCGTCCACGTGGGGGGCGTCCCCCAGGGGCAGGTAATTGTCGATAAACTCCTCCACGGAGAGGTCCACCCCGTAGTATTGCAGGTCCATCACCGCGCAGACGCTCTCGCAGCCGGTGGGGTACTTCTCCCGCTGGTCGAGATAGGGCGCGTCGATGCAGTACCCCCGCTCCCGGCCGGGGGAGGCCTCCACCGCCACCATGGCCCGGGCCTGGGGCAGGCCGCGGCAGCAGCACAGGGCCAGGGCCAGAATCAACCCCGCCGCCGGGATGAGCCACAGGGCCCTCCCGCTCCTTTTCTTGGCGTCCCGGTGTATCCGCTGGTGTTTCATGGTCTCTCCTCCCTTGTCCGGTTCTCACCTATTAGACGGGCCAGGGGCCGGGGAGGTAAGGCTTTTATGAAAAAAACTTCTCTTGACAAATCCCCCCGCTGCCCCTATCATCAAGGGAGTGCTTTCGAGAAAGGGAGTGGCGTTTTGTATCGGGACCTGACCCGGGGGAACATCACCAAGACCATATTGCTGTTCGTGCTGCCCATGATCGCGGGGAATTTGCTGCAGCAGTGCTACAACATCGCCGACACGCTGATCGTGGGGCAGTTTTTGGGCAGCAACGCCCTGGCGGCGGTGGGCTCGGCCTACACGCTGATGACCTTCCTCACCTCGGTGCAGCTGGGGCTCTCTATGGGGGCGGGGGCGCTGTTCTCCATCTTCCAGGGCCAGGGGGACCGGGAGCGGCTGCGGCTCTCGGTGAGCAACGCCTTTTTCCTCATCCTCGCCATCACCCTGCTGTTAAACCTGGCGGTGTATCTGTGGACCGACCCCATCCTGGCCTTTCTCAACGTGCCGGGGGAGGTCTACGGCCTGATGCGGGAATACCTAGTGGTAATCTTCGCCGGGATCGCCGCCACCTTCCTCTACAACTTCTTCTCCTGCCTGCTGCGGTCCATGGGCAACTCCACGGTGCCCCTGGTGTTTCTGGCGGTGAGCGCCGTGCTGAACATCGGCCTGGACCTGTTTTTGGTGCTGGTCATCCCCTGGGGGGTGGCGGGGGCCGCCATCGCCACGGTGATCTCCCAGTACGTGTCGGGGGTGGGCATCGCCGTGTACACCCTGGTAAAACGCCCCGACCTGCGGCCTACCCGGGCCCAGCTGCGGCCCGACCCCGTCATGCTCCGGGAGATCTGCAGCCTGTCCCTGCTCACCTGCGTACAGCAGTCCATTATGAATTTCGGCATCCTGCTGGTACAGGGCCTGGTAAACAGCTTCGGCCCTGTGATTATGGCGGCCTTTGCCGCGGCGGTGAAGATTGACTCCTTCGCCTACATGCCGGTGCAGGACTTCGGCAACGGGTTCTCCACCTTTGTGGCCCAAAATTACGGCGCCGGGAAAACGGACCGCATCCGCAGGGGCATCCGCCAGGCGGCGCTGCTCACCTTTGGGTTCTGCGCGGTGGTGTCCACGGTGGTCATCGCCTTTGCCCGGCCCCTGCTGATGATCTTCGTCCAGCCCCAGGAGACAGAGATTTTAGACGCGGGGGTGGGCTACCTGTGGGTGGTGGCCCTGTTCTACTGGGGCATTGGCCTGCTGTTTTTGCTGTACGGCCTGTACCGGGCAGTAAAGCGCCCGGGCATGTCCGTGGTCCTCACGGTGATCTCCCTGGGCACCCGGGTGGCCCTGGCCTACCTGCTGGCCGGGCCGGTGGGGGTCACGGGCATCTGGGCGGCCATCCCCATCGGCTGGGTGCTGGCGGACACCGCCGGCGTGGCCTACTTCCTGAAAAACCGGAAGCGCCTGCTGCCCTCCTGACCGCCCTGCTCGAACCTGCGATATAAACAACAGAAAGCCCGCCTCTCTCGAGGCGGGCTCTTTGTTGTTATGCTTTGTTTCCCGGGCAAAGCCCAGCGGGATTTTCCTTCGAGTAAGTGTTTGTACCCTCAACCACCTGCTTGCAGTAACGGTCCAAAATCCCGGAATGAAATGGAGGGATTTTCCTGTCCAGTCCGGCCACGGACTACAGGAACTGCATGGGGTCTACCCGGGTGCCGTTCTGGTACACCTCGAAGTGGAGGTGGGGCCCGGTGACGTTGCCGGTGGCGCCCTCATAGCCGATAATCTGGCCCTTCTCCACGTACTGGCCGGCGGAGACGATGAGGGAGCTCATGTGGGCGTAGCGGGTGGTGTAGGTGCCGTTGTGGTAGATGAGCACGTAGTACCCCCAGGAGTAGCCCCAGCTGTCGTAGTTGTTGGCCTCGATGACGGTGCCGGACTCCGCCGCCACAATGGCGGTGCCGTAAGGCCCGGCGATGTCCAGGCCTTTGTGGCCGGGATAGCCGTTATACCCAGCGGAGATGTAGGTGACGCCGGGCAGGGGCCAGCAGGGGTCAAAGCCCGCTACCCCGCCGCCGGTGGTGGGGTAAGAGACGCTGCCGCTGTCGGTGACCGTGCCGCCGCTGCTGCCGCTGCCGTCGGAGGTGGCGCCGCTCTGCTGCTGCTGTTGCTGCTGGCGCAGCAGCTCCTCCTCATAGGCCTTCTGGGCGGCGATGGCCTCCTGGACCCGCTGCTCGGCGGCGGCCAGCTCCTCCTCGTTGGCGGCCAGGGCGTTCTCGGTGGCGCCCTGGGCCCCCTGGATCTCCACGATGGCCGCGGCGTTCTCCTGGTAGAGTTGGTCCAGCTCCTCCTGGTCGCTCTCCAGGCCCTTCTGCAGCTCGGCTACCCGGGCCTTCTCCTCCTCCACCTGGGTGCGCTCGGCAGAGGTGTCGTCCATGTACTGCTGGAGCTTATCCACCAGCTCCTGGTCCCGCTTGCTCATGGTGTTCAGCAGCTCGGCCCGCAGGGAGAACTCGCTGAGGCTGTCGGAATCCAGCAAAATCTCCAGGGTGCTGACGGACCCGGCCCGGTACAGGGCCACCACCCGCTGGCGGAACTCCTCGATGGTGCCGGACATCTCCTCCTCGGATTTCTCCAGCTTCAGGGTGAGCTCGTTGATGCTCTCGTTGAGCTGGTTGATCTCCTCCCTGGCGGAATCGATCTGCCCCTGCAGGTCGGCGATCTGGGTCTCCAGGTCCTGCTGTTCCGCCTGCTTGTCCGCCTCCTGCTGCTGCAGGGCGTCCAGCTCGTTCTCCAGCTGCTGGTGTTCCTCCTCCAGCTGCTGCTTTTCCGTCTCCGCCTCGGTCACGCTGTCGGCCAGGGCCCCGGTGGGCATCATGGCCAGCATGCACAGGGCCATCAGGCCCGTCCCCAACCGCCGGCGAAAGCTATGTCTCTTCATAAAAGCTCTTCCTCCTAACTGCTCTTCCGCGTTTTGCGCCCAGGCCAAAGGCCGCGGCCTGGCGCCCTCTGCTTTCCAGCAAGGGCTGAAGCTCTCTTATTTTACATAAATCGGTGGTTCCGTGGGGCATTGTACCCCATCTCCCGACGTTTATTTTTCCAAATTAGAATTATTTTGTAAACTTTGCTTGAAAATAGTGGCACTCCCTCACACAGCTACCACATGTTGGGTTTTTTCAAATTTTCTCCTTCGATTTTACCCCCGCTTTTCAAAAAACTTTTTTCCTTACAGAAAGCGCCTTGCCAAGGGAGACGTTCCGGTGTACCATAAAAAAGAGCCGGGAAGCCCCGGCAAATCTGAAAACGAGGTGGAAACCATGCGCGTATTGCTGCTCAACGGAAGCCCCCGCAGCGGCGGGAACACCGCCGTCGCCCTTTCGGAGATGGAGAAGGTCTTTCACGAGGAAGGCATCGAGACCGAGACGATCCAGGTGGGGAACAAGGCCATCCGGGGCTGCGTGGCCTGCGGCTCCTGCGGGGAGAAGGGCAAATGTGTCTTTGACGACTTGGTCAATGAGGCGGCCCCCAAGTTCGCCGCCGCCGACGGCCTGGTGGTCGCCACGCCGGTATACTACGCCTCCGCAAACGGCACGCTTGTCTCTTTCCTGGACCGGCTGTTCTACTCCACGCCCTTCGACAAGACCATGAAAGTGGGCGCCGCCGTGGCCGTGGCCCGGCGGGGCGGCGTCTCCGCCACCTATGACGAGCTGAACAAGTACTTCGCCATCTCCGGCATGCCCATCGCCACGGGCCAGTACTGGAACGCGGTGTACGGCGGGGCCAAGGGGGAATCCGCCCAGGACGCCGAGGGCATGCAGACCATGCGCACCCTGGCCCGAAACATGGCCTTTCTAATGAAGGCCATCGCCCTGGGGAAGGAGCGGTACGGCCTGCCGGAAAAAGAGCCCTTCCAGCGCACCAACTTCATCCGGTGACTATTGCCTGCGGCGATTGCCCCGCTGGTACCGCCGCCCCGGCGGCGCCGTATAGGGGGAGCGCCCCAGCTTGATGGGCCGCGGCAAAGCCCCGGCCACCGGTACCAGCCTCCGCTTTTTTGGGGGCTTGGGGGGCCGGGCCGCGGTAAGGGCCACCCCAAAGAACCCGGCCCCGATGAGCCCCCATCCCCAAATACCCGCCGCCCTGCCGGGGGCCTGGGCCGCTTCCGCCCAAAGGGCCGGGCCGGGGGGCCCGGCGGCGGCAGCCATCCCCCCGCACCCCAACAGCACCAGGCACAGAGCGCCCAGGGCCAGCCGCCCCCGGCGCTTTTTCTTCATCCTCACGGCTCCGCCCCGCCGCCCCGGGGCAGGCAGGCGAAGTCCCACAAAAAGTTCACCGCCTGGTCCAGGGCGGTGATGTCCACCTCTTCCTCCACCCCGAAGGCCTTCACCGTAAGCTGCGTGGTGCCGTCGGGGAGCCTGTCCACCGCCAGGGGCGGGGCGGCGTCCCCAAAGCTCAGCCGCCGGCCCTGGTAGTCCACGGCCAAAAGCCCCGTCCCCGCCACCAGCAGGGACAGGGTGACCCCAAACCCCAGCCAAAACGCGTGGTTGTTCCGTTTGCCCATGCGGCCGCCCCCTTTTTCCTTCTGCCCTTAGGGTGGCCCAAAAGCCCGCGGTTACTCCCCGCTTTGCAAGGTCTCCGCCAGGATCTCCCCCACCAGCCTGCCGGAGTACTTCGCCTCCTCCACGGTGTTCACCTCGGTGCCCACCTCCACCAGCAGGGAGCCGGTGGTGGCGTTCATGTTGTACTTGCTGTTGGAGAAGCTCAACGGCCGCACCAGGTCCGGGTACAGCCGGGTGGCGGTCTGCTGCAGGCGCAGAATGAGCCGCAGGTTCTGCCGCCAGTCGGGGAAGTCCCCCCAGCTGCCGTCGGCGTCGCACCCCGCCAGAAACATAATCTGGGCGGCCTTCTTCCCGTCGATGACGGCGGTGGGCTTATATTTTGTCCCCGCCTCCGTGGTCATGGAGTCCCGGTGCACGTCGATGGTCACCTGGATACCGGGGTGTTCCGCCAGGTTTTTCTGCAGCACCTCCCAGGAGCGGGAATAGGAGCCGTTGTAGAGGGTGTCGTTCACCGTGGTGTCGTGGACCGCGCCGATGCCCGCCTCCTCCAACACTTTTTTGATCTCCTCCCCCACCGCCGCCACGCTCTGGTCCGGGTCCCCGGTGCGGGTCTCCATATCCGTGTAGTAAAACCCGGTGAAGTCCCGGCTGTAGGCCTCGCTGGTGTGGGTGTGGTAGATGAGCACCTCCACGCTGCCGTCGGATCGCAGGGACACGGGGGAGGGCTCCGCCAGCTCGGCCTCCAGGTCGGTGCCGGAGTTGGTGGTGTCCTTTACGAAAAAGCCCGCCACCTGGCTGCCCCCCTGGATCAAGGTCTCCTCCACCGGGGCCCAGTCCCGGCCGGGGTCGGGGGTGGGGGCGGCCAGCTGGGGCAGCACGTTCTCGTGGAAGGGCACGATGCCGTCGTCGGGGAGAGGGGCCTGCGCCTCCTCGGGGGTGGGGCTGGGGCTGGGCGACGCCCCTGCCGGGGCGGCCTCCTCCCCCAACCCGGCGGCGAAGAGCAGCGCCTGGGCCCCCTGGGCCCTGGCCCAGTCCCCCACCCGGAGGGCGCCGCACCACAGGCACAGCGCCGCGCAGCCCAGCATCACCGCCCGCTTGGCGAACCGCCGCAGTTTTGGGGCCAATTTTCTCCCTCCTTTCCTGGGTTTTTGTCCGCCCGGCAGGGGATTCAAAAAAAATTAACAAATCCTCCCTTGCAGGACCGGCTATATTTTTGTATAATATGTTTTATACCTAACAATGCGAGACGGAAGAAACGTGATCTTCTGGCGAAACGATGAGAGAAAGGAGTTATGCACATGTCTATCTATTCGGAGATCCGCCCCGAGGTACGGGACCTGGCCAGCCTGTGCGAGGCCAACAGCAAGATCGACCCGGAGCTCTACGTAAAGTACGACGTAAAGCGCGGCCTGCGGGACTTGAACGGCAAGGGCGTGCTCACCGGCCTGACCAACATTTCCGAGATCATCTCCAGTAAGACCGTGGACGGCAAGAGCGTCCCCTGCGAGGGCGAGCTCTACTACCGGGGCTACAGCGTGGAGGAGCTCATCCGCCGCCAGCCCAAAGAGGACCACTTCGGCTTCGAGCGCACCGCCTACCTGCTGCTCTTCGGCGACCTGCCGGAGCAGGAGCGCTTCCGGGAGTTCTGCGAGCTTCTGTCCTTCTACCGCACCCTGCCCACCAGCTTCGTGCGGGACATCATTATGAAGGCCCCCAGCGGCGACATGATGAACACCCTGGCCCGCAGCGTGCTCACCCTCTATTCCTATGACGAGGCGGCGGAAGATATTTCTGTGCCCAACGTGCTGCGGCAGTGCATCCAGCTCATCGCCCTGTTCCCCCTGCTGTCGGTGTACGGCTACCAGGCCTACCGCCACTACCACGACGGCCAGAGCCTCTTCATCCACCAGCCGGACCCCCAGCTCTCCACCGCGGAGAACATCCTGCGCATCCTGCGGCCCGACTGCCAGTACACCGAGCTGGAGGCCCGGGTGCTGGACATCGCCCTGATTTTGCACGCCGACCACGGCGGCGGCAACAACTCCACCTTTACCACCCACGTGGTCACCTCCTCGGGCACCGACACCTACTCCGCCATCGCCGCGGCCCTGGGCTCCCTGAAAGGCCCCAAGCACGGCGGCGCCAACATCAAGGTGGTGAAGATGTTCGAGGACATCAAGTCCCACGTAAAGGACTGGAACGACGAGGAGGAGCTCTCCGCCTATTTGAAAAAGCTGCTGCACAAGGAGGCCTTCGACAAGTCCGGCCTCATCTACGGCATGGGCCACGCGGTGTACTCCCTCTCCGACCCCCGCGCCAAGATCATGGCCCAGTTCGTGGAGCGGCTCTCCGCCGCCAAGGGCCGCAGCCAGGAGTTCCAGCTCTACTCCAACGTGGAGCGCCTGGCCATGGAGCTCATCGCCGGGGAGCGGAAGATCTACAAGGGCGTCTCCGCCAACGTGGACTTCTACAGCGGGTTCATCTACAGTATGCTGGACCTGCCCCTGGAGCTTTATACCCCCATCTTCGCCATCGCCCGCATCGCGGGCTGGAGCGCCCACCGCATCGAGGAGCTCATCGGCGGCGGCAAGATCATCCGCCCCGCCTACATGGCCGTCCAGCCCCATCGGGAGTTTCCGGAGGGCTAACGGCAGCCTAACGCTGGGTGGTGATCGGACCGTTCTTTCCTCCCACGCAAAAGCAGGTGGGGCTTCCCCACACGGGAGTTCCCGGAGGGCTAACGGCGGCCTGGCCCCCAAAAACGCCAGAAACAGAAAAAGGGACTGCTGCAATGCTGCAGCAGTCCCTCTTTTTTGGTTTTCAGGACGCAAAAACCCAAAGCGCCGGGCCTTACCAGCCCTGGCTCTTCAGGTACTCCCGGCTGAGGGTGATGGCCTCCATGGGGGTGCGGCCGTTGGACTGGTCCTGCTCCACCACCACCCACTGGGCGCCGGCCTCCACGGAAGCCTCCAGAATGGGGGGGAAGTCCTGGTCGCCATGGCCCACAGGGCGGAACTCAAAGACGCCGTGGCTCTCCTCTTTCTCCACCTCGGTGCCGATGAGCTCGTACATGTTGGCGGGCTTGCCCTCCTTGTGGAAGTCCTTCAGGTGCACCACAGGGGAGCGGCCGGTGTACTTCTTCACGTAAGCGGCGGGGTCCTCGCCGGCTACCTTCACCCAGCAGGTGTCCACCTCGGTCTGGAGGATGTCGGCAGGGATGGTGTCGTAGATGTAGTCCAGGGCGTAGCGGCCGTCGGGCATCTTCACAAACTCAAAGTCGTGGTTGTGGTACAGCAGCTGGATTCCCTGGGCCTTGCAGGCCTTGCCGATCTCCTCGAAGAGCTTTACGTTGCCCTCGAATTTGGGGGTGCCAGGGCGGTCCTCCTCCATCAGGTAGGGGATGGCGATAAACTTCACGCCGATCTCCACATACTTCTGGATGGTGCCGGCCATGTCGGCCACCAGCTCCTGGAAGGGCACGTGGGCGGACAGGGCCACCAGGCCCGCGTCCTCAATGGCGGCCTTCACGGCGCTGGGCTCCAGGCCGTACAGGCCGGCCAGCTCCACGCCCTCGTAGCCGATCTCCTTGATCTTTTTCATGGTGCCGGCAAAATCTTTTTCCGCGTCGTCCCGCACAGAATAGACCTGAACGGCAACAGGCAGAGTTTTCATAAAGCGTCCCTCCTGGTAGGATGAATTTTCTGCCCCCATCATAGCGCAAAATAGGCAAAATTACAAGTACCCTGCAGGAAAAAACCGGCATGCCCGCACATTTTTTCTCCCAACCCCTTACCGGCGGGCGCCCCCGCCCGTCTAATGGGTGTAAGCCCTGGCCCCGCCCGGCAGGGAAAGCCTTGAAAAGAGAGGGGGTTTGTGTTACAGTATGCACAGGCTGTATCACGCTGTCCACCGCACATGGAACAATCTATGGGTCGCGGCCATCTGCCGCGGCTCCAAGGCGGACAGAAAGAAAGAAAGAAAGAAAGAAAGAGAAGTTGAGAGTTATGAAAAGGAACCTGCGGTTCTATTTTGCCCTGTTTTTTGCCAAGGGCACAGCCCTGGTATTAAAACTCATCGGGAGGAAGGGCACCTCCATGCCCGGGTCGTGGGCCATTATTCTGTGCCCCGACTTTTTAGGCCGGATGCCCCGGCCCAAGCGGGTCATCGGTATTACCGGCACCAACGGCAAAACCACCGTGGCCAACCTGGTAGAGGACGCCCTGGCCCACTGCGGCTACGACTTTGTGTGCAACCGCTCGGGCACCAACGTGGCCACGGGGGTGGCCTCCAGCCTCATCGCCAACTCCACCTTTTTCGGCAAGCCCAAAAAAGACCTGGCGGTGTTCGAGCTGGACGAGCGCAGCTCCCCCCGCATCCTGCCCTACCTCAAGCCCGACCTGATCCTGTGCACCAATATCTTCCGGGACTCCTACAAGCGCAACGCCCACATGGAGTTCATCGTGGACATCTTGAACCAATATATCCCCGACAGCACCCGGCTGGTCTTAAACGCCGACGACCTGGTGTGCGCGGGGCTGAAACCCCAGAACCAGCGGGTGTACTTCAGCATTGACAAGCAGCCCGGGGAGCTGGCGGAGTGCCACAACATCGTCCGGGACATCACCACCTGTCCCCAGTGCGGCGCCAAGCTCCAGTGGGATTTCGTCCGCTACCACCACATCGGCCGGGCGTCCTGCCCCCGGTGCGGGTTTTCCTCCCCCCAGGCCCAGTACCGGGTGCTCTCCTTCGACCCGGCGAACAGCCGGATGCGGGTGCTCCTCCCCGATGGGGAGCGGGAGTTCCCCCTGCCCAACCAGAGCACCATCAACGTGTACAACACCCTCTCCGCCATCGCCATGCTCTGCGAGTTCGGCCTCTCCGGGGAGCAGGTGGCCCGGGCCATGGATCAGCTGTCCATCAGCCAGACCCGCTACAGCGAGGAGGAGATAAAGGGCCGCAAGGTCATCCTGCACCTGGCCAAGGGCCAGAACCCCATCGCCTGTTCCCGTGCCTTTGAGAACGTCCGGGACTACCCCGGCACAAAGGCGGTCATCCTGTTTCTGGACGACTACTTCGACGCCGCCCACAGCGTGGAGAACACCGCCTGGTACTACGACACGGATTTCGAGTTCCTAAACGACCCCAGCGTGGTGCAGATCGTGGCCGCCGGGGCCCGCCACTGGGACGTGTACCTGCGGCTGCTCCTGGCCGGGGTGCCGGAGGAGAAGATCGACCACCTGCCCCAGGTGGAGGAGGCCGCCTCGGCCTTGAAGCCCGGCCTGGCGGACAGCACCTTTATCCTCTACGACGTGTACACCATCGGCCTGGCGGAGCGCACCCGGGACCGGGTGAAGGAGCGGCTGGCCCAGGCCCCGGCAAAGGAGGGAGAAGCCCATGAAGATTGAGATCCTGTTCCCGGAATACTGCAACCTCTTCGGGGATATGAGCAATATGGGGTACCTGAAACAATGCCTGCCCCACGGAGAGTTTATCGAGACCGCCCTGGACAGCGAGCCCCGGTTCCTCACCGAACCCATGGACCTGGTGTACTTAGGGCCCATGACCGAGCGGGGCCAGGAGCGGGTCATCGAAAAGCTGATGCCCTACAAGGAGCGCATCCGGGCCCTCATCCAGGAGGGGCGGGTGTTCCTGTTCACCGGCAACGCGGTGGAGGTCCTGGGCACCTCCATCGAAAAGGAGGACGGCGGCAAAATCCACTGCCTGGGCCTCTACCCCCTCACCGCCAAGCGGGACATGATGCACCGCCACAACAGCACTTTCCTGGGGAAATTCCAGGGCCAGCCGGTGATGGGCTTCAAGTCCCAGTTCACCATGGCCTGGTGCGCCGATGAGAGCCTGGCCCTGTTCCAGGTGGAAAAGGGCGTGGGCCTGAACAAGAAGTGTAAGTTCGAGGGCATCCGCCAGAAGAATTTCTTCGGCACCTACCTGCTGGGGCCCCTGCTCATCGACAACCCGCCCTTTACCAGGTACCTCCTCCAGTGCATGGGCGTGCAGAAGCCGGCGCTGGCCTTTGAGGCCGCTGCCCAGTCCGCCTACGACGCCCGGCTGAAGGACTTTAAGGAAAAGACCTGAAAGCGATAGCGACGCCTGCCCATGGCCTAGCCTGCAAGGGGGGAGGCCACCCCCGTCTCGCCTGCCGGCAGGCAAACTTTAAGATACCCACCCCCTGCCCCCTCCCGTAAGGGAAGTGAGTGTGGGAGGACAGCTTTCTTGTACGGGAGGGGGAGATTATTCTATATATCTCATTTCAAAGGGGGAGCTGGCGCTCCCCCTTTGAAACCCCTTCGCAGTGGACCAGGGCTAAGCATGCCCTTGGGGGTGCAAGGGGGGACCTGGTGCCCGGTGGGCACCGTCCAGGACCGACGGTCGTGGCAACGGAGACCGGCGCTGGGCAACGTCCCACTGGGGCGTAGCGACCTTTCTTTCAAGAGGCCTGGCCATTTTACGAGCACTGAGCTTACTCGTTTTATTACACTTCGGTCGCTGCCAAGAAAAAGTTCTTTGCCGACTTTCTTTCAAGAAAGTCGGAGAGCCTGGCAAATCCAAGCGCAAAAAAGCCCCTGAGCCTTCCGGCTCAGGGACTTTTTTGTGTCTGTCCTCACTCCATCTCAATGACCTGCAGCTCCACCCGGTAGCCGTCCGGGTCGGCGAGAAAACAGGAGTACACCGGGAACCGGCTGTGCCGGGCCGGGGGCTGCACCGGCTGGGCGCCCCGCTCCAGGGCCGCCCGCCACCGGGCGTCCACCTGGGCCCGGTCCTGGCAGTTGAGGGACAGGCACACCCCCTTGTCCCCGCCCAGGGCCGGGCGGCCGTCGCCGTACTGGCAAAAGCCCCAATAGCCCCGGCCCGTGTCGTAGATCTCCGCGCCGCCTGGCTGCACCATGGCAAGCTCCAGCCCCAACACCTGGGTGTAGAACCGCCGGGTCTCCTCTAAATTTTGCACCGGTAAAAATACCACGCTGCCTGTCAGTTTCATGGGATGCCTCCTTCCGCTCCCAACCGTGGGGAGCTCTCCTGTTTGGGCAGGTCCGCCCGCCTTTTTCCGTGTCTCTTTCCAAAAGCCCCTGGCAAGTCCTCTTCACACCGGAAAAGCCCAGGTCACCGCCAAAGAGAACCCACGAGCACAAAGTTTCCCCATTTCGCAAGGCCCAGGTCGCTGCCAAGAAAAACCACGAGCGCAAAGTTCCCCGTTTTGCAAAGTCTGGGTCGTTGCCAAGAAAAAATCTTGGCAAACGCGAGCCTTCTTCGCGACGGCAAGCCTCCGGTCCACGCCGGGCAAGCGAGGGACGAGCGCCCCGCGACGTAAAAGATCTTTGCTTCTTTCTTTCAAGAAAGAAGAGAAGAAAAAAGGCCGCCCGCAGGGGGCGGCTGTTTTTTTCAGGTTTGCCGTTTCTCAGCACACAGACACCCGGCCGGTCTGGGCGTCCAGGGTGACCACGGCGCCGCTCTTTAAGAGGTCGGTGGCGTGCTCGGCCCCGGTGATGACGGGCTTGTCCATGGCCAGGCCCGCAATAGCCGCGTGGGAGTTGGCCCCGGACTCCTCGGTGATGATGCCGGAAGCCCTGCGGAGGTAATCCACCACGGTGTTGTTGGTCTCCCGCACCACCAGGATGTCCCCGTCCCGGAAGCGCTTGGGGATGTCGGACAGGTGCTTGCACACGCACAGCCGGGCCGAGACACACTGGTCGGTGACGCCCTCGCCGGTGAGGAGCACATGGCCCACCACGTGGACCTTCATCATGTTGGTGGTGCCGGAGATGCCCAGGGGCACGCCGGCGGTGATGACCACCAGGTCGCCGTTCTTCACCAGGCCGGTCTTTTCGGCGGCCCCCACCGCGGCCTCAAACAGGGCGTCGGTGTCCTCCACCTCATCGATGAGCATGGGCACCACGCCCCAGGAGAGGTTCAGCTGGCGGCACACGTTCTCCTCGGTGGTACAGCCCACAATGGGGTAGTAGGGCCTAAATTTCGACAGCTGCCGGGCGGTGACACCGGATTTCGTCACGGTGATGATGGCCTTGGCGCCCAGGTCGTGGGCAGTGGTGCAGGTGGCGTGGGAGATGGCGTTGGTCACGTCGAAGGCCACGTCGGAGTTGTCCCGGGCGTTAAAGCGCTTGATGTAGTTGATGCTCTCCTCGGCCTTTTCGGCGATGCGCACCATGGTCTCCAAGGCCTCCACCGGGTACTTGCCCGCGGCGGTCTCGCCGGAGAGCATGATGCAGCTGGTGCCGTCGTAAATGGCGTTGGCCACGTCGGTGGCCTCGGCCCGGGTGGGACGGGGGTTCTTCATCATGGAGTCCAACATCTGGGTGGCGGTGACCACCTGCTTCCCCGCCAGGTAGGATTTCTGGATGAGCTCCTTCTGGAGCACGGGCACGTCCTCCAGGGGGATCTCCACGCCCATGTCGCCCCGGGCCACCATGATGCCGTCCACCACCCGGAGGATCTCGTCGATGTTCTCCACGCCCTCCATGTTCTCGATCTTGGCGATGATGTTGATAGTGTGGCAGTCGTACTCCTTCAAAATGTGGCGGATCTGCAGGATGTCGTCGGCGCAGCGGGTGAAGGAGGCGGCGATGTAGTCGAAGCCGTTCTCGATGCCGAAGATGATGTCGGAGCGGTCCTGCTCGCTGATAAAGGGCATGGACAGCTTGGTGCCCGGCACGTTGATGCCCTTGTGGTTGGACACCCGGCCGCCGTTTAATACCGTGCAGGTGATGTCCGTGTCGGTGACGTGCTCGGCCCGCAGCTCCACCAGGCCGTCGTCGATAAGGACCCGGGCCCCGGCTTTCAGGTCCTGGGGCAGGTCTTTATAGGTGATGGAGACGATCTTCCGGTCCCCCTCCACGTCCCGGGTGGTAAGGGTGAAGGTGTCGCCGGCCTCCAGCTCGATGGGGCCGTCCTTAAAAGTCTTTACCCGGATCTCCGGGCCCTTGGTGTCCAAGATCGTGGCGATGGGCAGGCCCAGCTCGGTACGCAGCCGCACCACAGCCTCCAGCTTTTTGGCGGCGTCCTCGTGGGTGCAGTGGGAAAAGTTAAACCGGGCGGCGTTCATGCCCCCCAGCATCAGCCGGCGCAGGACGCTCTCGTCCTCGGTGGCGGGGCCCAGCGTGCAGATGATCTTCGTCTTTCTCAGCATATCTGTCCATCCTTTCCTGTCCCGGAACATCGGGTGGTTCTAGTTTCCCAGGGCAAACCCGGGCGATTTTTAGACCCTATCTGTCCCCTTATTATAGCAAAAAACAGAACGGGCGTAAACGGTTTTTTCCCCCATTGTTCAAAATTTAACCGGGGGGCGGGGCCGGGCCGCGGGGGGCGCCCCTTTCCCCCGCCCCCCGGGCTCCCCTCTCACCCCTGGGCCAGCAGCCGGTAGATGTCCCCCTTCCGCAGGCCGGTGGTCTGGGCGGCCTCCCGGGCCGCCTCGCTGGAGGACAGCCCCCCGGCCTGGAGGGCGCGGGCCAGCTCCGCGGCCTCCTCCAGGGTGTAGGACTCCTGGGCCGCGGCGGGGGCGGGAGCGCCCTCCACCACCAGCACGAACTCCCCCCGGGGCTCCTGCTCCCGGTAGCGGGCGGCGGCCTCCCCCAGGGTGGTGCGCCACACCTCCTCGTGAACCTTGGTCAGCTCCCGGCACAGGGCCACCCGCCGCCCTGCTCCAAAGAGTTTGGAGAGATCCGAGAGAGTCTTGCGCAGCTTGTGGGGCGCCTCGTAGAAGATCATGGTCCGGCGCTCCCCGGCAAGGCTGTCCAGATGCTCCTTGCGGCTGCGCTTGTTCACGCTTAAAAACCCCTCGAAGGTGAACCGCCCGGTGGGCAGGCCGCTTACCGCCAGGGCGGAGATGGCCGCCGTGGGCCCGGGCACCACATACACCGGGACGCCTTCGGCGGCGCAGGCCGCCACCAGGGTCTCCCCCGGGTCGGACACCGCGGGCATCCCCGCGTCGGAGACCAGGGCGCAGCTTTCCCCGGCCTTCAGCCGGGCCAGGATCACCGGGCCGTGCTCCAGCTTGTTGTGCTCGAAATAGCTGAGCATGGGCTTTTTGATGCCGAAGTGGTTCAACAGCTTCAGCGTCACCCGGGTGTCCTCCGCGGCGATGAAGTCCGCCTCCCCCAGCACTTCCCTGGCCCGGGGGGAGAAGTCCCCCAAATTCCCGATGGGCGTGCCCACCACGTACAGCGCTCCCTGTTCCAGCATGTCAATCTCCCTCCTGGCCGCCGTCGCGGCGGTATTCCCCATAGGCCTCCAGCAGCGCCGGGGTGGGGCGGCCCCTCTCGTCCTCCAGCAGCAGCACGGGCTCCACCTGCAGGCCCCCGGGCCGGCCGCCGCTGCGGCACTCCAGCAAAAACAGGTAGGGGGCCTTCCCCAGCCGCTGCTGCACCAGCCGCAGCCGCTTGGGCTCCAGCCGGTACCGTGCCAGTAAACCCATGGCCTCCCCCAGGCGCTGGGCGGGCAGGCACAGGCACAGCCTGCCCCCGTAGCGCAGCCCGTAGCGGGCGGCCTGGGCCACCTCCTCCAGGGTGAGGCTCTCCCCGTGGCGGGCGGCCCTCCGCTGGGGGTCGGCGCTGAGCAGCCCTGCCCCCGGCGATGTGTAGGGCGGATTGCAGGCCATCAGGTCCAGCCCCTGGCAGGGCAGCAGGGACTTGTATTCCCGCGCGTCCCCCCGCAGAATGGCGATCTCCCCGGCAAAGCCGTTTTCCTCCACCGACCGCCGGGCCTGGCCCGCCGCCTGCTCCTGAAGCTCCACCCCCACAATGCTTTTCGCCCGGGCACGCTGCCGCCACACCAGGGGGATGGTCCCGCAGCCGGTGCCCAGGTCGGCGCAGCGCTCCCCGGGCCGGGGCAGGGAGAACCAGGCCAGCAGCAGGGTGTCGGTGGTAAAGCCGTGCTCCCGGGTCACCAGCACCCGGCAGGTGTCCGAAAGCCGCTCCCAGCGCTCCTGTCCCATGTCCTTCCTCCCTCGCAGAACGAGAGCCCGAAAGAAAGACTCCTCCCTTTCAGGCTCTGTGGTCTCTTATGGTAATTGCCGGTCCCGGGCCCGGCCTCCGGCGGCAGACGATGGTACAGCGCGCCTGCCCCCTGTTTCCGGGTAAAAGAGCAGCCCCTTGCGGGGCTGTCCTTCTTCCAGATATGCTGCTTAGCCCTCCTGGGGAGCGCCAACAGGGCACACGCTGGCGCAAGAACCGCAGTCGATGCAGGTATCGGCATCGATGACGTACTTGCCGTCGCCCTCGGAAATGGCGTTCACAGGACACTCGCCGGCGCAAGCGCCGCAGGCAATGCACTCGTCGTTGATCACGTAAGGCATGGGGTAACACCTCCATTTAGATTTTCAAGCCTATTCTACCACATTTTATAAAAAATGCAAGGGAAAAAGCGCAAAGTCCCCGCATTTTTGCGGCGCTTATTTCTCCTCCAGGTTTTTCAGCTGTTCCAGCTCCTTCTTGTCCACCTTCATCTTGCCGTCCCTCAGCACCTTCACGTCGCTTACCAGAAAGACCTTGGGCGCGCCCTCGGGGTCCTTTTCCAGGCGCACGGTGAGCTTGCGGGTCAAGAGGTTCTGCTCGGTGACGATGCCCCTGCCCTCGGCGGTGGACACCAGCGCCCCCACCTTGGGGGTACTCTTCAGCAGGTCCTGGTAGGCCTCCTGCTCGTACTTCAGGCAGCACATCAGCCGGCCGCAGGTGCCGGAAATCTTCACCGGGTTCAGGGACAGGCCCTGCTCTTTGGCCATTTTGATGGACACGGGCTGGAAGCCCCCCAAGAACGACCCGCAGCAGAAGGGCCGGCCGCAGATGCCGATGCCCCCCAGCATTTTGGCCTCGTCCCGCACGCCGATCTGCCGCAGCTCGATGCGGGTGCGGAACATGCCCGCCAGGTCCTTCACCAGCTCCCGGAAGTCCACCCGGCCGTCGGCGGTAAAGTAGAAGAGGATCTTGGAGTTGTCGAAGGTATACTCCACGTCCACCAGCTTCATCTCCAGGCCCCGGGCGGCGATCCGCTTCTCGCAGGCCTTGAAGGCCGACTTCTCCTTTTTGTGATTTTCCGCCACCCGCTGCAGGTCCTCCTGGGTGGCCTTGCGCACCAGCTTGCGCAGGGGCTGCACGATGGAGCTGTCCTCCACCTCCCGGTTCTCCATGGCCACCTCGCCGCACTCCACGCCCCGGGCGGTCTCCACAATGGCCTTGTCCCCTTTTTGCAGCTGTTCCCCGTTGGGGTCGAAATAGTAGACTTTTCCTGTATTCTTAAAGCGTACCCCGATGACCTCGGCCATACGCATCCCTCCTTCCAAATCCGCAGGGCCTCCGGCCCCGCCTGCCTCAGCGGCCCGCCGCCTCCCGGAGGCTCTGGCACAGGCAGGTGACCAGCAGGGCCATGTTGGCGTTGCGGTCCAGTTTTTGCAGGTACTCCTCGGGCAGGGCCGCCAGGCGCACCAGCTGTTTTTTGGGCAGGCTGCCCAGGCGGTCCGCCTCCTCCGGCGCGCCGCCCAACAGGGTCTTCCCCCCCGCCCGCAGCACGCAGGCGTCCCGGAAAATCACCCCCAGCCGGGAGAGCGCCTCCCGGCACAGCTTCCTGTCCTTCTGCAGGGGCGCCGCCGCCTGGAGCAGCCTGTGGCTGCCGGTGGCGGTCACCGCCCCGGCGATGGCCTTGGCCAGGGCAAAGGCCTCCCCGGCGCCGCCGCCCTTCAGCTCGTCCTGCATCCGGCCCAGGTTCCCCCCGCAGAGGACGGCAAGCTCCCTGGCCTTCTGGGGGTCGGCATTTTTATGCTCCACCAGCCAGGCCGCGGCCTCCGCCTCCGCCGGGGGCCGCAGGGTAAAGCACTGGGCCCGGGAGCGGATGGTGGGCAGCAGCTGCTCGGCGGACCGGCACACCAGCAGGAACACCGCCCCCTCGGGGGGCTCCTCGATGACCTTCAGCAGCTTGTTCTGGGCGGGCTCCAGGGTCCTGTCCCCCAGCAGGAGGATGTACACGCTGTAGTCCGCCTCCTCGGGCATGCGGTAGGCGTCGGCGATGAGGGACTTTACCGCGTCAACACTAAGGGAGCGGGTCGCCCCGCTCCCTTCCACCACGCGGATATCCGGATGCGAGCCCGCAGCGGCCCGCACACAGGCGGGGCATGCCCCGCAGGGGGCGTGCTCCCTGTCCCGGCAGACCAGCGCCCTGGCGATGAGACCCGCCAGAGTCCGCTTGCCGCAGCCCGTTTCCCCCTGCAGGATGATGGCATGGGGAAAACGCCCCGAGGCAAAGGCGGCGGAGATCGCCTCCTTTACCCCGGCGTTGCCTAAAAAGCCGGGAAAATCCATCAGACCTTCTCGAACCTGTCTACGTTCAGCACAAAGATGGTGGAACCGCCCACCGTGACCTCCACGGGGAAGGAGGAGTACATGCCCACGTCCATGGTAGAGGTGCTGGGGACGATCTGGGTCCTGCGGCTGCTATACTTGGCGATGATGCCGATGACATCGTCCACCTTCTCATCGTCCACACCGGAGATGAAGGTGGTGTTGCCGGCCATCAGGAAGCCGCCGGTGGTGGCCAGCTTGGTCACCGAGAAGCCCTCCCGGGTCAAAGCGGAGGACACCGCGCCGCTATCGTCGTTGCTCACGATCGCAAGAATAAGTTTCATAAGGAAAGACACCTGCCTTTTCCGGCCCGCAAAGGGCGTTTCCCGCCCCCCAAAGGCCTGTGATGGCCCCCGGTTTTCCCACCGGGGGAAGGCTCCCGCCGCCTGAGCGGCTGGGCCTGCTCCTATTCTACCATTAAAACCGAGAAAATGCTAGGCCCTTTTCAAAAAATTATGCAACCTTTCCATCCATTTTTTTGGGGGGCGGTTTTGCCCCGGTTTTTCCCCCTTCACCGTCTCCGCCACCTCCCGGGAGAGGAGGAACAGCGCCGCCAGGTTGGGCAGGGCCAACAGGCCGTTCATGGCGTCCCCCAGCCGGAACACCGCCCCCAGGGGCAGCAGGCAGCCCAGGCAGGCGGCCGCCGCCGAAGCCAGGGCGAACAGGTCCCCGCCCCGGCCCTTGGTCAGGTAGAACAGGCCCTCCCGGCCGTAGCAGCTCCAGGCCGTCACCGTGGCCAGGGCGAACAGGGCGGTGCACACCGCCGCGGCCCCGGCCCCCGCCGGCCCCAGGGCGCTCTCAAAGGCGGAAAACACCAGCTCCGCCCCCTCCCCGGCGGACACCGGGGCGCAGAGGATGCACAGCCCCGTCACCGTGCACATGAGGATGGTGTCCACGAACACCTGGAAGATCCCCAGGCACCCCAGCTCCACCGGGCTGCGGCCCTCCACCTCCCCGTAGGCGAAGGCGGAGCTGCCCAGGCCCGCCTCGTTGGTGAACACCCCCCGGGACACCCCGGTGCCCATGGCCAGCAGCATCCCCGCCGTGCCCCCGGCCCCGGCCTTCAGGGAGAAGGCCCCCTGGAAGATGCTGGCCACCGCCCGGGGCAGCTCTGCCCGGAACACCCACAGCACCCCCAGGGCGGCGGCGAAGAACAGGGCCGCCATGGCGGGCACCAGTTTTTCGGTGAGCCTGGCGGCACAGGCCAGCCCGCCCCTGGCCACCCAGAACACCAGCACCCCCAGCACCGCCCCCACCGCCAGGGGCGGGGCCCCCAGCCGCTGGCAGGCGGCGGCAGCGGCGTTGGCCTGCACCAGGTTCCCCATGCCCAGGGAGGCCAGGCAGCACCCCGCCCCGTACACCAGGGCCAAAGGCCGCCCCACAGCCTCGATGTACCCCAGCGCCCCCGGGGCCCCCCGGTGCCGGGCGGCCAGCAGGTTCTCGGCAAAGACGGTCATCATCCCCAGCAGAGCGGAGGCCCACATCCAGAACAGGGACCCCGGCCCGCCCACGGTGATGGCCACCCCCACCCCCAGGATGTTCCCCGTGCCCAGGGAGCCGGCCAGGGCCGTGGTCAGGGCCTGGAAGGGGCTCACCCTGCCCCGGCCCCGGGCCTCTTTCGGGCTGCCCAGGGCGGTTTTCACCCACAGAGAGACCCGCCGCACCTGGAAAAACCCGGTGCGGATGGAAAACCACAGCCCCGCCGCCAAAATCAGAACCAGCACGTGCCAGCCCCACAGGGCATCCGCCAGAAATTCCAGCATGCTCCCACCCCCCTTGGGGCAGAAAGGCCCCGGTACCATACATAGTACCGGGGCCCTGTATTTATGATGCTACGCCACGATGCCGTACACGCTGATGGTGTGGAGCACACTGCCCGCCAGCACGAACAGGTGGAACACCCCGTGGATGTAGGGCAGCTTCTTTCCCAGGCCGTAGAGCACAGCCCCCACCGTGTAGCAGATGCCCCCGCTGAGCAGGCACCAGAATCCCGCCGCCGACACGTTTTGCCGGAAGGTGCCCATGGCCAGCACCACCACCCAGCCCATGGCCAGGTAGCAGATCATGGACACCACCTTGAAGCGCTCCACGCTGATGGCGTTGAGCACCACCCCCAGCACCGCCGCGGCCCACACCACGGCGAACATGGCCCAGCCGGTGACGCCCCCCAGGCACACCAGGGTGATGGGGGTGTAGGTCCCGGCGATCAGGAGGAAGATGGTGCAGTGGTCCAGAGAGCGGAACACCACCTTGGCCCGGTTCAGCCCCAGGGCGTGGTACAAGGTGGACACCGTGTACAGCAGCACCATGGTGGCCCCGTAGATGGCGGCGCAGGTCACGTGGAGGGGGTCCTTCTCGCAGAACACCAGCAGCACCGCCAGGGCCCCCACCGCGTACAGCGCCGAGACCCCGTGGCTCACCGCGGAGAAGATCTCCTCCCCCAGGGTGTACCGGGGCAGGCCCAGCAGCCGCCGCTTGGCGCTGCGCCGCTGCTCCCGCCGCCGGCGCTCCTCCCGTTTTTGCAGCACCGCCGGATTTTTGATGGCTTGTTCCATAAGCCTCCCCCTTTCGACATCGCTTTTGTTATTTTGACATCTAGTTTTTAAAACTACTTCTTCTGTTATTATAACCACATCTCCCAGAAAATGCAAGCCCCTTCCAGCTATTTTTTCTCCCATCCCAAAGCCCGTCTCGCCTGCCTCCCCCTGTGGGGGAGGTGTCATCGCAAGGCGATGACGGAGGGGGGTTGTCTGGAAGTTTTATAGAGGCCGCAAGAAGCGCGGTTTTGCGATAGCAAAATGGGAGTTTTGCAAACTCCCAAGCGGTTCTTGGCGAGTTAGCCGAGCGGGAGCGAGGATAACTCGTGCCCACCCCCTAACCCCCTCCCATGCTTCTACCAAGCGAGGGAGGATAGCCCCCCGGCATGGAAGGGGGTCCTTTTCTGTTTCCAAAGGGGGGCTACGCGGTCTCGGCTGCCGCCTCGGTCGGCGATGGACGGTCGCCACTGGCGACCATCGCCCCTTTGCATTCCCCCACGGGGGAGAGGTCTCACCTGCCGGTTCGGTCGGCGTTGGGAAAGCGCCACCGGCGCTTAACGCCTCCCCCGTACCCCCTCCTACGAGGCGTAAATTTTTATCTTGCCGCGAGTTTCGCGGATGCGAAACTCGACCGAGCAAGTCGAACGGCAGTGAGACTTGGCTCGTGCGCACATCCCCCCGTAAGGGCCCGCTCAGCCCAGGCTTACCGCAAAAGGGGTTCCAAAGGGGGCGGGTCTCGGCTGCCGCCTCGGTCGGCGATGGACGGTCGCCACTGGCGACCATCGCCCCCCTTTGAAATGAGATGTATAGAATTGTCTTCCCCTCCCGTTGCGGCAAGGTTACCTCTTTTAGAAAACGAAATCAACGGGAGGGGGCAGGGGGTGGGCAGCCTTCCCTGCGTGGTATTCTCAAAGGGGGACAGCCCCCCTTTGAAAAACTCCCAGCCAGGCCTTGCCGGGTAAGCCGCACGAAATGCAACTTGCCTCCTTCCCATTGACTTTTCCCCGCTCCCGTGGTAGAGTGATGCTAACTGCCCCCGGCGGGCTGGGAAAGGAGCGGGAACGCCATGGAACAGAAGCCGAAAAAGTCCAATATCCTGCGGTTTTTCCCCTACACCAAGGGGTTCCGGCTGCAGTTCGTCCTGTCGCTTTTCATGGTGATGGTGGCGGTGGTGGCAAACTACATGACCCCCCAGGTCATCCGGGTCACGGTAGACTCCGTCATCAACGACTCCCCCTTCAACCTCCCCGGCTTTTTGGTGGGGTGGATCGAATCCATCGGCGGCCGGGACATGCTCCGCAGCCACATCGTCATCTGCGCCGGGGCCTCCCTGGCCTTCGCGGCGCTGTCGGGCCTGGCCAACTACTCCTCCCGCATGAACCTGGCCCGGGCCTGCGAGGGCACGGTGGCCCGGGTGCGGGACACCCTCTTCGACCACATCCAGCACCTGCCCTACGCCTGGCACAACTCCCACCAGACCGGCGACATCATCCAGCGCTGCACCCAGGACGTGGACCTCATCCGCAACTTCGTCAGCGACCAGCTGATGGAGGTGGTGCGCACGGTGCTGCTCATCGGGGTGTCCCTGGCCCTCATGTTCGCCATGAACGTGGAGCTGGCCCTAGTGGTCACCGCCTTTATCCCCCTGGTGGTCGTCGTCTCCCTGGTGTTCTACGTCATCGTGGGGCGGAAGTTCCAGCGGGCCGACGAGACCGAGGGTGAGCTCACCGCCCTGGTGCAGGAGAACCTCACCGGGGTGCGGGTGGTGCGGGCCTTTGGCCGGGAGCGGTACGAGATCGACCGCTTCAACAAGAAAAACGAGGAGTTCACCAACATGTGGGTGAACCTGGGCAAAATCATGGGCATCAACTGGGGCCTGGGGGATTTCTCCGCCGGCTTCCAGGTGCTGGTCATCATCGTGGTGGGCGTGTTCTTCGTGGAGGCGGGCAACCTCACCGCCGGGGAGTTTCTGGCCTTTACCGCCTACAACTCCATGCTGGTGTGGCCCGCCCGGAACCTGGGCCGGCTGTTAAGCGAGCTGAGCAAGACCTCCATCTCCGCCACCCGCCTATTCGATATCCTGGACGCCAAGGAGGAGCAGGACGCCCCCGGCGCCAAGACCCCGCCCCTCACCGGCGACATCGTCTTCGACCACGTGAGCTTCGGCTACAGCCCCTCCTCCGGGGTGGTGGAGGACGTGAGCTTCACCATCAAGGCCGGGAGCACCTTCGGCATTCTGGGGGCCACCGGCAGCGGCAAGTCCACCCTGATGTATCTGCTGGACCGGCTCTACGAGCTGCCCCGGGGCCAGGGCTCCATCACCATCGGCGGGGTGGACATCCGGGACATCCAGCTGGCCCACCTGCGGAAAAACATCGGCATCGTGCTGCAGGAGCCCTTCCTCTTCTCCAAGACCTTCCGGGAGAGCATCGCCGACGGCTCCACCCGGGAGGACCTGGAGAGCGTGCGCCACTACGCCCGGCTGGCTGTCATTGACGACGCCATCGTAAACTTCGCCCAGGGGTACGAGACCCCCATCGGCGAGCGTGGCGTCACCATCTCCGGCGGGCAGAAGCAGCGGGTGGCCATCGCCCGGATGCTCATGCAGGACACCCCCATCAAAATTTTCGACGACTCCCTCTCCGCGGTGGACATGGAGACCGACCAGAAGATCCGCCAGTCCATCCAGCAGAACGTCCACGGCACCACCATCCTCATCGCCCACCGCATCACCACCCTGATGAACGCCGACCAGATTCTGGTGCTGGACCACGGCCGGGTGGCCCAGCTGGGAAATCACCAGCAGCTCTCCCAGCAGGAGGGCATCTACAAGCGCATTTTCGACATGCAGAAGGGCACCGGGGAGGAAAATTAAAAATCACTCTTGATTTTATGTCCCCGCTCCCTTATAATGGAAACTGCCAGATGATCCTGACAGAAAGCTCCCGCCCCGGCGGGTCCTGACGTGGAAGGAACCGCTCCGGTCTTTTTGTGTTTCCCATTTTGCAAGACCTGTGCCGCGCCTTCCCGGGCGCGGCATTTTTGTTTGCCCTCTTTCTGCCGGTCCTGGCATACCAGAAAGGAGTGCAGCGCTATGAAAACACGGGTCGCCGTGATGGGCATCATCGTCGAGGACACCCAGTCGGTAGAGCAGCTCAACGCCCTCTTGCACGACTACGGCTCCTACATCGTGGGGAGAATGGGCATCCCCTACCGGGAGCGGGGCATCCACATCGTGTCCATCGCCATCGACGCCCCCCAGGACGTGATCTCCGCCCTCTCCGGGAAGATTGGCAACCTGCCGGGCATCAGTGTCAAGACCGCCTACTCCCCGGTGACCGGCGGTGAATGACCTTATCACCCTCTTGGACCGCCTGGCGGCGGAGCACAGCCTGCCCCTCCCGGCGTATGCAAAGCTGGTAGAAGGCTTCACCCCCCAGGCCGCCGCCTATGCCGCCGGGCTGGCGGTGGCCGCCCGCCGCCCCATTTACGGGGACGACGTGTACATCCGGGGTCTCATCGAGATCGGCAACGTCTGCCGCAACGACTGCCTGTACTGCGGCATCCGCCGCTCCAACCAGAAGTGCAGCCGCTACCAGCTCACCCAGGAGCAGATTCTGGCCTGCTGCCGGGAGGGCTGGGCTTTGGGCTTCCGCACCTTTGTGCTCCAGGGGGGCGAGGGCATGCCGGCGGAGAAAGCCTGCACCCTGGTCCGGGCCATCAAAAGGGAGTTCCCCGCCTGCGCCGTCACCCTCTCCCTGGGGGAGTACCCCAAAGCGGACTACCAGGCCATGAAAGAGGCCGGGGCCGACCGGTACCTCCTGCGCCACGAGACCGCGGACCGGGCCCACTACGAAAAGCTCCACCCCCCGGGGATGTCCTTTAAGCACCGCATGGGCTGCCTAAAGGACCTGAAAGCCCTGGGCTTCCAGACGGGCTGCGGCTTCATGGTGGGCTCCCCCTACCAGACGCCGGAGGCCTTGGCCAAAGATTTAAAGTTCGTGGAGGAATTCCACCCGGAGATGTGCGGCATCGGGCCCTTCATCCCCCACCGGGACACCCCCTTCCGGGACTTCCCTGCGGGCTCGGTGGACCTGACCCTCTACCTCTTGTCCCTGCTGCGGCTCATCCACCCGGACCTGCTGCTGCCCGCCACCACGGCCCTGGGCACCTTACAGGAGGACGGCCGGGAGCGGGGGATGCTCGCCGGGGCCAACGTGGTCATGCCCAACCTCTCCCCCCCGGACGCGCGGGAGAAATACACCCTCTACAACGGCAAGCTCCACTCCGGGGTCGAATCCGCCCAGCACGTGGCCGACCTGAAAGCCCGCATGGCGGCCATCGGCTGCCGGGTGGTGACGGACCGGGGCGACCATATCAGCCAAACCGCCACAACGCTCTGATGGAAAGAACACTCTGACCAAAAGAAAGGAAGTATTTGCATGTACGATCCCAAATCCTTAAAAGCCGACGAATTCATCGACCACCAGGAGATCCTGGACACCCTGCAGTACGCCGAGGAGCACAAGCGGGACGTGGCCCTGATCGACAGCATTTTAGAGAAGGCCCGCCCCCAAAAGACCGCCACCGGCTACCACTGCGCGGGCCTCACCCACCGGGAGGCCTCGGTGCTTTTGGCCTGCGACATCCCCGAGAAGATCGAGGAGATGTACCGCCTGGCCGAGGAGATCAAGCTGGCCTTTTACGGCAACCGCATCGTCATCTTCGCGCCCTTGTACCTGTCCAACTACTGCGTCAACGGCTGCGTGTACTGTCCCTATCACCAAAAGAACAAGCACATCCCCCGGAAGAAGCTGACCCAGGAGGAAGTGGAGAAAGAAGTCATCGCCCTGCAGGACATGGGCCACAAGCGCCTGGCCATCGAGACCGGCGAGGACCCGGTCAACTGCCCCATCGAGTACGTGCTGGACTGCATCCACACCATCTACTCCATCCAGCATAAAAACGGGGCCATCCGCCGGGTGAACGTGAACATCGCCGCCACCACCGTGGAGAATTACCGCAAGCTGAAGGAGGCGGGCATCGGCACCTATATCCTGTTCCAGGAGACCTACCACAAAGAGAGCTACCTGCAGCTACACCCCACCGGCCCTAAGCACGACTACAACTACCACACCGAGGCCATGGACCGGGCCATGGAGGGCGGCATCGACGACGTGGGCCTGGGGGTGCTCTTCGGCCTGGAGCTGTACCGGTACGAGTTTGCCGGGCTTCTCATGCACGCCGAGCACCTGGAGGCCGTCCACGGGGTGGGGCCCCACACCATCAGCGTGCCGCGGATAAAGCACGCCGACGACATCGACCCCACCGCCTTCGACAACGGCATCGACGACGAGACCTTCCTGAAGATCATCGCCTGCATCCGCATTGCCGTGCCCTACACCGGCATGATCATCTCCACCCGGGAGAACCAGGCCGTGCGGGAAAAGGCCCTGCACCTGGGCATCTCCCAGGTCTCCGGCGGCAGCCGCACCAGCGTGGGCGGCTACACCGAGGAGGAGCGCCCCCACGACACCGAACAGTTCGACGTTTCGGACAACCGCACCCTGGACGAGGTGGTAAAATGGCTGATGGAGCTGGGGTATATCCCCTCCTTCTGCACCGCCTGCTACCGGGAGGGCCGCACCGGCGACCGGTTCATGAGTTTGTGCAAGGCCGGGCAGATTCAGAACTGCTGCCACCCCAATGCCCTCATGACCCTGAAGGAGTACCTGATGGACTACGCCTCCCCCGCCACCAAGGCCGTGGGCGAGGACCTGATCCAGAAGGAGCTGCCCAACATCCCCAAGGACAAGGTGCGTGAGATCGCCGCGGACCACCTGGCGAAAATCGAGCAGGGCATCCGGGACTTCCGCTTCTGAGTCCGTGACCGGACTGGACGGGAAAAACCCCTATCCGCTCACTGCGTTCGCTAACCGGGGTTTTTAGAAAGGATTTTCCTACCTGGGCGAAGCAACAAAAAGTTTTCGCCAGCCTTTTTCAAAAGGCTGGCGGGGGCGCAGGTGCCCAGTGGGCACCGTCCAGGACCGACCGGAGCGGAAGCCGAGACGGGGGTGGGATTCCAAAAAAGGAACTCCCTCCGTCATCGCTCCGCGATGACACCTCCCTCATAGAGGGAGGCCGGGTCTCGCCTGCCGGCTCGGTCGGTTCGCGGCAGAGCGCCACTGGCGCTCGCTCACCCCTCTCCGAGGGGGCTGTCAGCGAAGCTGACTGGGGGAGTAAAAGTGATCCTCTCCCTGCCCGATTCGCTTGACAAAGCCTCTCCAGCATAGACTTTTGCAGAACGCCACCCCACAAACACAAAAGGAGGCACACTATGAGCATGAACACAACCCCTTCCGGGGAGCGGCCCCACATCGGGTTCTTCGGGCTGCGCAACGCGGGGAAATCCAGCGTGGTCAACGCGGTGACGGGCCAGGCCCTGTCCCTGGTGTCCGAAGTAAAGGGCACCACCACCGACCCGGTGCAGAGGGCCATGGAGCTCCTCCCCGCCGGGCCCGTGGTCATCATCGACACCCCGGGTATGGACGACGAGGGCGCCCTGGGGGAGCAGCGGGTCCAGCGGGCCCTGCGCACCCTGGATAAGACCGACGTGGCCGTGCTGGTGGTAGACGCCGCGGTGGGCCTGCGGGAGGCGGACCGGGACCTGCTCCGGCTTTTTGAGGAAAAGCAGGTGCCCTCCCTCACCGTGTACAACAAGGCCGATTTGGTGGAGCCCGCCCCCGCCGCCGGGGAGGGGGAGCTGTACGTCAGCGCCCAGACCGGCGCGGGCATCTGGGAATTGAAAGAGCGCATCGCCCGGCTGGCCAAAAAAAGCGACCCCCAGCGCCAGCTGGTGGCGGACCTCCTCTCCCCCGGGGACCTGGTGGTGCTGGTGGTGCCTATCGACTCCGCCGCCCCCAAGGGCCGGCTGATCCTCCCCCAGCAGCAGACCATCCGGGACGTGCTGGAGGCCCATGCCGCCGCGGTGGTCACCGGGGTGGAGGAGCTGCCTGAGACGCTGCGCTCCCTGGGCAAAAAGCCCCGGCTGGTCATCACCGACTCCCAGGCCTTCGGCCCGGTCAATAAACTGGTGCCCGGGGACATCCCCCTCACCTCCTTCTCCATCCTCATGGCCCGGTACAAGGGCGGGCTGCTGGGGGCGGTGCGGGGCGCCGCCCGGCTGGACGCCCTAAAGGACGGTGACACGGTGCTCATCTCTGAGGGCTGCACCCACCACCGCCAGTGCGAGGACATCGGCACGGTAAAGCTCCCCCGGTGGATCACGGAGTACACCGGCAAGCAGGTAAACTTTGCCTTCACCTCCGGCGGGGAATTTCCCCAGGACCTGTCCCCCTACGCCCTGGTGGTCCACTGCGGGGGCTGCATGCTCAACGAACGGGAGATGCAGTCCCGGGGGAAAAAGGCCGCGGCCAGCGGGGTGCCCTTTACCAACTACGGCATCGCCATCGCCCAGCTCCACGGCATCCTCCGCCGGTCACTGGAGCCCTTCCCCGGCATCCTGCGGGAGCTGCCCGCCCCCCGGTGACCTGCCCCTCCCGCCTCAAAAAGCGCCTGGCCTTGCCCGGCGCTTTCTTTTTTCTGCCGGGGGGCTTGACATTATGGGCAGAATCGATTATGGTAGCAGTAACGCTTTTTATGCTCCCTGCGAAATATCACTTTGCTTGAGGAAAACGATATGGAACTTCCAGAAGATCAGAAACTCCCTGCGGGGAGAGGCTCGTCCCTGCGCACCTGGGCGAAGCTCCTCCCCTTTCTAAAGCCCTACTCCAAGACCATGGCGGTGATCCTCATCACCATGCTGGTCAACGCGGGCATCGACATCGCCTATCCCCTGCTGTCCGGCTACGCGGTAGACACCTTCGTCACCCCCGGCACCAGCAAGGGGGTGGGCTGGTTCGCCGTGGGCTACATGGCCGTGGTGCTGGCCCAGATGACCTGCACCATCGTCTTTGCCCGCAAGGCCCTCAAGGTGGAGATGTACCTGGGCCGCGACCTGAAGAAGA
Source organism: Candidatus Acutalibacter stercorigallinarum (assembly GCA_019112625.1). Taxonomy (GTDB): domain Bacteria; phylum Bacillota; class Clostridia; order Oscillospirales; family Acutalibacteraceae; genus Acutalibacter; species Acutalibacter stercorigallinarum. Next base: position 51,866 of record DXIW01000051.1, read on the forward strand.
GGCTGTTCACCCATTTGCAGACCCTCTCCTTCGCCTACTACAACACCACCCCGGTGGGCACCATCATGGCCCGGGTGATGAGCGACACCAACCGCATCGGCGGCGTGTTCGCCTGGAGCCTGGTGGACATCTTTTGGAGCGCCGCCTACGTCATCGGCTCCATGTGCGTCATGCTCTTCATCAACTGGAAGCTGGCGCTGCTCATCATCGTGGTGGTGCCGGTCATCGCCCTGCTCACCCTGTACTTCCAAAAGCGCATTTTGAACATCAACCGCCAGGCCCGGAAGATCAACGCGGAGATCACCCGCCACTACAACGAGGGCATCTCCGGGGCCAAGACCTCCAAGACCCTGGTCATCGAGGACAAGAACACCGCCGCCTTCCAAGAGGTCACCGGCCGCATGCGCCATACCATGGTCCGGGGCGTACTCTTAAACGCGGTGTACGTGCCCATCATCGGCTTCCTCACCGCCCTGGCCGTGGCCTTCGTCATCACCGGGGGCGGCAACATGGTGCTGTGGGGGGACATCGGCATCGGCGAGCTCACCGTCTTTATGAACTTCGCCCTGGGCATCGCCGACCCGGTGCAGACCCTGGCCCGCACCATCTCCAACTTCATCTCCACCCAGGCCAACATCGAGCGCGTCTCTGCCCTGATGGAATTAAAGCCCCAGATCACCGACAGCCCGGAAGTCATCGAGAAGTACGGCACCAGCTTCGACCCCAAGCGGGAGAACTGGGAGCCCCTCATCGGCCACATCACCTTCGACGATGTGACCTTCCGCTACCCCGACGGCACCGAGAACGTGCTGGAGCACTTTAACCTGGACGTGCCCGCGGGCTCCACCGTGGCCATCGTGGGGGAGACCGGCGCGGGCAAATCCACCCTGGTGAACCTGGCCTGCCGGTTCTTCGAGCCCACCGGCGGCCGCATCCTCATCGACGGCCGGGACTACCGGGAGCGCAGCATGCTGTGGCTCCACTCCAATATCGGCTACGTGCTCCAGACCCCCCACCTGTTCTCCGGCTCGGTGAAGGAGAACATCCGCTACGGGCGGCTCTCCGCCACCGACGAGGAGATCGTGGCCGCGGCCAAGCTGGTCAACGCCCACGACTTCATCACCCGCATGGAGCACGGCTACGACAGCGATGTAGGCGAGGGCGGCGGCCAGCTCTCCACCGGGGAGAAGCAGCTGGTGTCCTTTGCCCGGGCCGTCTTGGCAAACCCCAAGATCTTCGTCCTGGATGAGGCCACTGCCTCCATCGACACCAAGACCGAGGCCCTCATCCAAGAGGCCATCTCCACCATGCTCACCGGCCGCACCAGCTTCCTCATCGCCCATCGGCTCTCCACCATCCGCAAGGCGGACATGATCCTGGTGGTGCGCCAGGGGAAGATCATCGAGCGCGGCACCCACCAGGAGCTCATGGCATTGGGGGGCTACTACGCCGACCTGTACAACAAGCAGTTCGAGACCGAGACCGCCGAGACGGTGTTCCGGTCCTGACAGGTCCCCGCAGCCCGGCGGCTCCCCTGCCCTGGCTCCGCCAGGACCGCCCCCTCTCCCCGAGAGGGGGCGCGGCCGCCTTCCGGCGGCCGGGGGAGCCGCCTCCCTATCCCCCCCACCGCAACAACCAAGGGCCCGGGGAGACAGTGTTCCTGTCTCCCCGGGCCCTTCTATGTTGTTTTTTATGTCTCGCTAAAGATCAGTCCTCAGCCTCCGCCTTGGCCTCCTCAATGACCTTCTGGGCCACGTTCTGGGGGGCCTCCTCGTAGCGCTCAAACTCGAAGGTAAAGCTGCCCCGGCCCTGGGTCACCTGGCGGATGAAGGTGGTAAAGTCGTGCATCTCGGCCATGGGCACCTCGGCCTCCACGGTCTGGCGGCCGTGGCCCGCGGGCTCCATGCCCAGCACCCGGCCCCGGCGCTTGTTCACCTCGCCCATCACGTCGCCCATGTTGGCGTCGGGCACCGTGGCCTTCAGGTGGCCGATGGGCTCCAGGAGTACGGGGCTGGCCTGGGGCATGCCGGCCTTGTAGGCCAGGGTGGCGGCCATCTTAAAGGACATTTCCGAAGAGTCCACCGGGTGGTAGCTGCCGTCGTACAGCACAGCGGACAGGCCCACCACAGGGTACCCGGCCAGGGGCCCCTTGAGGATGCACTCCCGCAGGCCCTTCTCCACCGCGGGGAAGAAGCCCTTGGGCACCGCGCCGCCCACCACGCGCTCGCCGAACTCCAGCCCGTCGCTGTCGCAGGGGGAGAACTCGATCCACACGTCGCCGAACTGGCCGTGGCCGCCGGTCTGCTTCTTGTGCCGGCCCTGGACCTGCACGGTCTTGCGGATGGTCTCCCGGTAGGGGACCTTGGGCTTCTTCAACGACACGTCTACGCCGAACTTGGACTTCAGCTTGGACACAGCCACATCCAGGTGCTGCTCGCCCAGGCCGGAGAGGATCATCTCGTGGGTCTCGTTGTTGGTGGAGAACTTCAGGGTGGGGTCCTCCTCCGAGAGGCGGAGCATGCCCTGGGCCACCTTGTCCTCCTCGCCCTTTTTCGCGGGGACGATGGCCATGGAAAGGGTAGGATTGGGGTACTCCACCCCGTCCAGGGTGACCTTCCGGGCCGGGGCGCACAGGGTGTCCCCGGTGTTGGTGGAGGTCAGCTTGGGGATGGCGCCGATGTCCCCGGCGCCGATGTACTTCACGTCCTCCTGCTTCTTGCCGGTGAGCATCACGGTCTTGCCCACCCGCTCGTTGGCGCCGGTGCGCATGTTCACCAGCTGGGACTCAGTGGAGATCTTACCGGAAATCACCTTCACATAGGACAGCTTGCCGATGAAGGGGTCCGCCACAGTCTTGAACACGATGGCCGCCGCGGCGCCGTCCTCGTTTACGGGGACCTCCACCGGGTTGCCGTCCACGTCCACGCCCAGCTCCCCGGCCTTCTCCTCAGCGGAGGGGGCCAGCCAGCACAGGCCGTCCATAAACTGCTCCATGCCCCGCATGAGCATGGCGTCACCGCAGAACACCGGGGTGATGGTGCCGGCCTTCACGCCCTTGCTCACCCCCACGATGACCTCCTCGGGGGTAAAGGGCTCGCCGGCGAAGTATTTCTCAAACAGCTCGTCGTCGGTCTCGGCCACAGCCTCGTAAATGGCGGTGCGCAGGCCCTCCAGACGGTCTCCCATGTCGGGCATGGCCACGGGCACCGGCTTGCCGCCGGAGTAGTCGTAGGCCTTGTACTCCAACAGGTTGATGTAGATGTTGGCCTGGCCGTCCTGGATGTAGGGCACCACCACAGGGCACACCGAGGGGCCGAACTGGGCCTTCAGGTCCTCGAACACCCGGTAGAACCGGGCGCTCTCGTCGCACAGGCCGTTTACGAAAAAGATTTTGGCCAGGCCCCGCTTCTCCGCGGCGGCAAAGGCCTTCTCCGTGCCCACGGCCACCCCGTCCTTGCCGGAGATGACCACCAGCACGGTGTCGGCGGCCCGCATGGCCTCGCACATGGCGCCCTCAAAGTCGAACAGACCCGGGGCGTCCAGCAGGTTGATCTTGTTGTTCTTCCACTCCAGCGGCGCCACCGCCGCCGAGATAGAGGACTTCCGGCGGATCTCCTCGGGGTCGTAGTCGCAGACGGTGTTGCCGTCCCCCACCTTGCCCCGCCGGTCTGAAGCGCCGGCCAGGTAGAGCATGGCCTCCGCCAGGGAGGTCTTTCCCGCGCCGCTGTGCCCGGCTACCGCCAGGTTGATGATATGTTTCGCCTGATATTGGTTCATGGTAATGCTCCCTCCGGGATAAAAGTACGGCCCAAGGCCGCCAGCGCCATGCGATCCACTATTTTTCCCAAATGTCTCCCGGCACGGCGTAGTTTATTATATAATATTTCCACCGGGAATACAAGTCAAAATTCCGAATTTATCCGAATTTCCCGGATCAATTTTTCCGATTTTAGGCAAATCATACATCTTTTTGTCAATTTCTTGACAGAAACGGAAATCCCCCTCCCCCAAAACACAAGAAGCCGCCGCCAGATCCCATCTGGCGGCGGCTCCTTTTCTTTCTATATATTCTTTCTATATGGTCTATCTATTTGATCTTGCTATCTGCCCTTCGGCCCACGCCGTCACTTCCGCAGCCGGGGGATGAGCAGCACCACCGCCAGCCAGAAGGCCTGGAACAGGAACAGCACCAGGCTGGAGAGCTGGGCCATGCCGCCGAAGCAGGCCAGGAAGGCCACCAGCACAAAGCCCAGAATCACCGCGGCGTTCTGGATGGCCACCACCAGGCTCACCGTGCGCTTCTGCTCCACGCAGGCGGAGATCACGTTCATCATGGATTCCATCCGGCCCTTGGTGGCCACCAAAGCATCGGCCCGGGGGATCTCCTCCCCCATGAGCTTGCCCGCGGTGTCCGCCGTGGCCCCGTCCAGCACCCGCACCGAGGCGGTGTCGATGCCGAACAGCCGGGAGATTAGGGCCGCCGTCACGTTGGGGTCGGTGGTGCGCACCAGCACGCTGATGCCGCTGTCCTCCAGCCGCTGGAGCTCGTTCTTCCGGCGGCGGTCCGCGGCGTAGGTGAGCACCAGCAGGGCGGCGATGGCGTTGTCCCTGGCGATGTAGATCACCGACTTGTTCCCGGAGGTGTACTGGGTCTCCTCCTCCCGGGCGGGGGCCTCGATGCCGTGGTTCATCAGCAGGGCCCGGCTGCCGATGTAGATGGCCTTGCCGTCCACCGTGCCCGCGATGCCCCCCTCGTCCTCATAGGCGAAGCGCTCCACCTGGGGCAGGGCCTCCTCATTCTCGCTGATGACCTGGTCGAACACCCCGGAGAGGGGCCCGCCGGCCTCCTTCACCAGGGCGGAGGCCGCCATGATGGCCGCCTCTGCCTCGCCCCGGTCGCCGAAGGTCTTGATGCCCCCCAGCACCACCGTGCCCCGGGGGAACAGCTCTTCCGCGTCCACCACCACGGCGTTCACGGCGCCCATCTGCTCCACAGCCTCATAGCCCGCTACCATGGCCCCGGCCCGGCGGGCGGTCTTGCACAGGCGGCTGATGGGCAGGTTTACCGCCACCATGTTGGAGACAGCCACGCAGGCGCAGCAGGCCGCCGCGAAGGCGCTGACCGCCGTGGGCACGCTGCGGGTGATGAGCAAACAGGCGATGCACAGCACCAGCGAGGCGATGAGCCCGATGGGCGCCAGCAGCTGGGACATGGACTCCGAGGGGTCCGGGTGATAGGAGAGCTCCAAAAACCGCTTCAAGAAGCCGGCCCGGCACTGGTAGGCGATGACAGGCTTCTCCGCCACCGCGTCCTTGGCCATCTTCAGCGAGGTGTTGTAGTCGTCATACAGCCGCACGCTGTACTTCTGCTCCCGGGAGGTGACGAACCGGAAGTTGGAGTGGATGCGGCGGATCATGCACAGCTTGCCCGCGGAGTTCACGAACAGGATGGCCGCCAGCAGCACCCCGTACAGGTGCAGGGTCCCGTCGGCCAGCTCCGTGGGGAAGAAGGCCGCCAGCACTGTCTGTACCCCCACCGCCACCGCGGCCACCGCCGCGGCGGAGTCGGAGTTGGCGTTAAAGGCGAACAGGGCCTTCAGGCCGTTGCCGATGGTCCGGTAGCACACCCCGGCGGCCACCCCCAGCAGCACCAGAGTGAGGATCACATACACCAGGGGCTTGGAGCCCGCGGCCCCGCCCCCGGCAAACTGCCCGGCGAAGATCAGGTTCACCAGGGCCAGCAGCACCGTGCACACCCCGGTAATCATCATCCGCAAAGACAGCTCCCGCATGTCCCCCCGCAGCTCGTAGGAGATGGACTTGGCGTCCTCCGGCCCGGTGTAGTCGTCGATGGACTCCCCGGTCTCCTGGTCCGGGACTGTGGGCAGCTCCACCACCTGGGTCTTGTCCTCCAGCTTGGGATTGCGCACCCGGCGGCGGGGGGCGGTCTTGGTGTCCTCCTCCTTGGCCTTGCGCAGGTCCTCCTCCTCGGAGAGCAGTGCGCTCTGAAGCAGGTCCGCGTGGATGATGTGGGTGGGGATGCTCCGGGAACGGTACTCGTAAATGCTGGCCACCTGGGGGATCTCCCCCAGGGCCCGGTTGAGCACCACCGGCTCCGGCTCCTTTTGGGCCGGGGCCTGTTCCGGCCCGGGGACTTCCGCCGGGGCTTCCTCCCCGGCGGAAGGCTCCTCCTGGGCCTGGGCCGCCTCCACCGGCAGGGGCTCGGGCAGCTCCGGGGCGGGGGCCTCCTCCAGGGGCTGGGGTGCGGCGGCCTCGGGGGGCATGTCCTCCAGCTGGTCCATCTGCTCCCCGGCAGCGCTCAATATCTTCTCCACCGACTCCTCGCTCACCGAGGGCAGGTCCTTCACCCGCTGCAGCTCCACCGTGTCGTTCATCACGTTGAGCTTGATCTCCATGGTCTGGTCCGTAGAGGTCTCCAGCATAGCCTTCTGGATCTCCGGCAGCGCCCCCTGGTCCTTGGCCCCCTCCACCTCGATGCCGTGCTGCTTGGCGTAGGGGTCCGCGGCAAAGGCGGTCACCGGCATGGGGGCCACCACGCCAAACTCGTCGGCGATCTGCTCCTCGTCCACCCCGGCGTTGTGCACAGCCTCCGCCACCCGGCGGCGGCGCTCCTTCTGCAGCTTCTGGAAATTCTGCTCCACCTCGTCGTCGATGGCCTTCTTCGAGTCGTCGAACAGGGACTTGAAGCTGTCCTCCGGCAGGGTGAATTCCCCGGTGGCGCCGTCGTAGCCCTTGCTGTACTCGTCGATGGGCTTCAGCTGGATGCCGTAGTACAGGTCCTCGCTCTCGTCAAAATCCGGGACCTTTTTCTTCCGGCCGAACAGGCCGCCCTTTTTCTTCTTTTTCTTTTTCTTTTTCTTCGCGCCGGGCTCCTCCTCCGGGGCGGGGGCCTCCTCGTAGGCGGCCCCGGCGGCGTAGGCGTTCAGGTCCTCCGCGGCCTCCTGGGCCGGGGCTTCCGGTTCCAGACTTGTCTGCTCCAGGCTGGCCTGTTCCAGGCTGGCCTGCTCCAGGTTATCCTGTTCTTGGTACGCCTGCTCCAGGCTTGCCTGCTCCTGGTATTCCGGGACGGCTCCCGCCTGGGGCTCCGCCGCCGGCAGCTCCTCCACGGGCTGGGCGGGGGCAGGTTCCTGCTGGCCCTCCCGCTTCCGGCGCTGCTCGGCCAAAATATCCTCCAGTGTAAAATCACGATGTTCCGCCATCGCTCACATCTCCCTTCTTTTGGGCTCAAACGCCTGCAGGCCGCTGCGCTGCCGGGCTACCTCGTAGCACAGCACCCCAGCCGCCACCGAGGCGTTCAGGGAATTGACCTGCCCCTTGATGGGCAGGGAGACTACAAAATCCGACCGCTCCTTCACCAGGCGGCTCACGCCGCTGCCCTCCGAGCCGATGACCAGCGCCGCCGGGCCGGTAAAGTCGGTCTGGCACCAGGGGCTGCCGTCCATGTCCGCGGTGTAAATCCACACCCCCCGGGCCTTCAGGTCCTCCAACAGGGCGGCCACGTTCTGCACCCGGGCCACCGGCAGGTGTTCCACCGCCCCGGCCGAGGCCTTGCCCACCGCGTAGGTCAGGCCCACGCTGCGCCGCTTGGGGATCACCACCCCGTGGGCCCCGGCGCACTCCGCGGTGCGGATCACCGCCCCCAGGTTATGGGGGTCCTCCAGCCCGTCGCAGATCACCAAAAACAGGGGTTCCCCCCGCTCCTCTGCCCGGGCGAAGATCTCCTCCAGAGAGGCGTATTCCTTTACCGCGGCCACGGCCACCACCCCCTGGTGGTTGGCCCCGCCGCACATGTGCTCCAGCTTCTTGGGGTCCGCCTCCTTGATGGGCACCCCCTGGGCCTTGGCCTTGGCGATGAGGGCGGCCAGGCCGCCGCCGTGGTCCCCCCGCTGGACATAGAGGCTGTCCAGGGTCCTGCCGGCCCGCAGCGCCTCGTTTACCGCGTTGCGCCCGGCGATGATATCCGCGCCCCGGGGCATGTCGCCCGGGGTCTTGTTTGTCCTGTGCTTTTCCAAATGCGGCCCTTCCTTTTTTCCTTTGCAAGGCAGTTTTAGGCCCATGAGGCCATAGTTTTCACTATTTTAGCACATTTCCCCGCAAATCTCAAATAAAAATACCGCGCCCCCGCGACCTTTTCCGCCACCCTTCGGGACACAGGCGCCCCTTCCCCAAAAAGTATGCAAAAAAATAAATATTTTTCCATTTTCTTTCTCCCGTTCCGCCCCGTTCCATATTACAGAGGGTATTTTTGCCCCTGTTTACATAACGCAGATTACGCTGGGAACCCCGGCTGTGGAAAACCCGGTGGAAAATGTGTAAAACACCTTGTCCCAGGCCGTTTTCCCCTTTCTGGAAAACTTTTCCTCCTTTTCTTTTATGTAAACGCAGGTTTCCATTTTTCAAAAAACGCATCAACCTGTGGTAAAATGGCATTTCCGCCGCCGTTCTATATGCTGTGGGCATCCCCCTTGTCAACAACATATCTTGTGTCAAGTGGGGGTGCGTGAAAAATCCTCCCCCGCCTCCCCCTCCCAGTGATTTAACATACATTTCCCTTTTCCCGCCTCCCAGGCCAAAAATGCCCCCGTAAGAAAAGTTTTGCTGTCCTTTTCGCCGTTTGTATGGTATACTAGCGGCAAAGGCGGGGGTTTTCCCCAGAGCCCCCCCACGGTCCTGTGCGGATCTCACCATTTTTCGGCCATCGCATTCCCCTGGATATTTATGCGTCAAAAACAGCTTCGAAAAAGTTTCCATTTTTAGGAGGTCTCACCATGCGAGAAGATATTTGCTCCATCCCAGTCAACGAGGTATTCGAACCCAGAGAGGGCTGCCCCTTCTGCCGGATGCGGGACATGCTGGAGGACCGCATGGCCACCTACATCACCGGCGCCGCCATGATGGAGCCCGACGTGCGGGTAGAGACCAACCGCCTGGGCTTCTGCCACCAGCATTTCGAGCAGATCCTGGCCCGGGGCAGCCGCCTGTCCGTGGCCCTCATTTTAGAGAGCCTGCTCCACACCGTAGAGGAGGAGGTGTTCCCCCAGGGGAAATCCCAGCCGAAAAAAATCGCCGCGGTCGCCAAAGCCCGGGAGGACCACTGCTTCATCTGCGAGAACATCGAGAAGAACATGGTCCACCTCACCGGCAGCACCCTGCAGCTCTGGCAGCGGGAGGAGGAATTCCGCCGGCTGTACGCGGACCAGCCCTACCTATGCCTGCCCCACTACGCCATGGTGCTCCAGGCTGCCGCCAAGCTGCCCCGCAAGCTCTTCCCCCAGTTTGAGGCGGACACCACCCGCCTGGCCAAGGCCTATCTGGAGACCCTCGCCGGGGACGTGACCCACTTCACCAAAATGTTCGACTACCGCAACGCCGGCGGGGACTGGGGCAACTCCCGGGACTCCATCGAGCGCGCCATCCAGTGGCTCACCGCCCGGGCCCCCCAGATACACCAAAAGGCCGAGGAGAAAAACCGATGACTATTCCCTCCCCTGTCCCCTTCGACCTGGCCCAGACTTTGGACTGCGGCCAGGCCTTCCGCTGGGTGGAGCGCTCCCCCGGGGAGTGGGAGGGCGCTGCCTTCGGGAAATTCCTCCGCCTCTCCCAGCAGGGGGAGGGGGTGCTCTTCCACTGCTCCCCCAAAGACTACGAGGAGACCTGGCGCCCCTACTTCGACCTGGACACAGACTACGCCGCCAAGCGGGCCGCCCTCTCCCGGATGGGCCCCGCCCTGCGGGAGGCCGCGGCCTTCGCCCCGGGCATCCGCATCCTGCGGCAGGAGCCCTGGGAGGCCCTGTGCTCCTTCATCATCTCCCAAAACAACCACATCCCCCGGATCAAAGGGATCATTGAACGGTTGTGCCAGGCCTTCGGCCAGCCCATCGGGGACACCGGCTGGCAGGCCTTCCCCACCCCCCAGCGCCTGGCCGCCTGCTCTTTCGAGGATTTGGCCCCCCTGCGGGCCGGCTTCCGGGCCAAATACCTGCTGGACGCCGCCCAGAAGGTCGCCAGCGGTGCGGTGGACCTGGAACAGGTCGCCGCCTCCCCTGTAGAGGAGGGCCGCCAGCAGCTGCAAAAAATCTTCGGCGTGGGCCCCAAAGTGGCGGAGTGCGCCCTGCTCTACGGCTTCCACAAGACGGAGTGCTTCCCCCTGGACGTGTGGATGAAACGGGCCATGGCCACCCTCCTCCCCGGCACAGACCCCCGGGACTTCGGCGAGAACGCCGGCCTGGCCCAGCAGTACCTGTTCCACTACAGCCGCCTGCACCCCCAGCTGTTCCAGCAAAAAGCGGGATAAAAAAAGAGAGAGGACAGAGTCCTCTCTCTTTTTTACAGCTCCTCCCCCAACAGCTCCACCAGCAGGGCGTTGGAGACCAAAAACCCCTCCGGGGTAAAGGCGATGCGCTCCCCATCCCCCCGCACCAGCCGCGCCGGGTATTTTTTGGCTCTTTCCCGGGCCCGGTCGAACAAGGCGCCCCCCTGGGCCCCGAACCGGGCCAGGCAGTCCTCCCGCACCAGCCCCCGGGAGAGCCGCAAATTCACCATGGCGAACTCCCCAAAGCCGCCGCCGGGCCCGTCGTCCACCGGCCCGGCCCCGTTCAGGAACCCCGCCAGGTCCCGGGGGTAGTAAAACCGCCGCCCCCCAAAGAAGGAGTGTGCCCCCGGCCCGAAGCCCACATATTCCTCCCCCCCCCAGTACAGCAGGTTGTGGCGGCTCTCCCGGCCGGGCTTTGCGAAGTTGCTGATCTCGTACTGCCCATACCCCCGCTTTGCCAGCTCCTCCACGGCGAAGAGGTACTGCTCCGCGGTGCTGTCATCGTCGGGGACTTCCACCCCCTGCCGGGCAAAGGGCGTGCCGGGCTCCACCTTCAGGATGTACGAGGAGATGTGCTCCACCCCCAGAGCGGCGGCAAAGCCGATGGACCGCCCCAATTTCTCCCGGGCCCCTCCGGGCAGCCCCAGCATCAGGTCCAGGGAGATGTTGGAAAACCCCGCGGCCCGGGCGTCCTCCACGGCCCGCGCCGCCTGCCGGGGGGAGTGGGCCCGGCCCAGCAGCCGCAGCTCCTCCTCATTGGCCGACTGCAAACCCATGGACAGCCGGTCAAACCCGGCCTCCCGCACTCCCTGAAAGAAGGCCCGGTCCACGTGGGTGGGGTTGGCCTCCAGGGTGACCTCCGCCCCGGGGGCCAGGGAAAAGCAATCCTTCACCCCCTGCAAAAGCCGGGCCAGCCGCTCCGCCCCCAACAGGCTGGGGGTACCCCCGCCAAAGTATACCGTGGCGATCTCCCGCCCCCGCAGCTTCTCCCGCCAAGGGCCCAGCGCCGCCAGCACCGCGGCCACATAGGCGTCCATCCCCTCCGGCGTGCCGTCCAGGGAGTAAAAATCGCAGTAGGGGCACTTCCCCCGGCAAAAGGGCACGTGAAAGTACAAACCCAGCTTACTCATCCAGCTTCAGCACCGACATAAACGCCTCCTGGGGCACTTCCACGGTGCCCAGCTGGCGCATGCGCTTTTTGCCCTCCTTCTGCTTCTCCAAGAGCTTCTTCTTCCGGGTAATGTCGCCGCCGTAGCACTTGGCCAGCACGTCCTTGCGCAGGGCCTTCACCGTCTCCCGGGCGATGATCTTCCCCCCCACGCAGGCCTGGATGGGCACCTCGAACAGCTGGCGGGGGATCTTCTCCTTCAGCTTTTCCGCCATCTTCCGGGCCCGGGGATAGGCCTTGTCCGCGTGGATGATAAAGGAGAGCGCGTCCACAATCTCCCCGTTGAGCATAATGTCCAGCTTCACCAGCTTGCTGGGCTGGTAGCCCATCAGCTCGTAGTCAAAGCTGGCGTAGCCCCGGGTCCGGGACTTCAAGGCGTCGAAAAAGTCGTACACGATTTCGTTCAGCGGCAGCTCGTAGTGGATGTCCACCCGGTCGGTGTCCAGGTACTTCATGTCCTTGAACAC
>DXIW01000052.1 GCA_019112625.1 Candidatus Acutalibacter stercorigallinarum
CGCGGGGTGCCAGGGCGCGGCGGGGCAAGGGAGATTGCGGGAAGGGAGGGGCGGTGGTATCGCCCCGGAGAATCACTTTGGGGAAGGGGCGCGGGGCGGCAGGGCGCGGCGGGGCAAGAGAGATTGCGGGAAGAGACGGGCAGTGGTATCGTCCCGGAGAATCACTTTGAGGAAGGGGACGCGGGGTGCAGGGCGCGGCGGGAAACGACAAGACGGAAAAAATGCCGGGCAAAAAGAAAAAGGCGGCCGGGGCCGCCTTACTTGTGGTATTTGGAGTTCTGCAAAATTTGGAAGCCCCGGTAGAGCTGCTCGCAGAGCATGACCCGGGCCAACTGGTGGGGGAAGGTCATGGGGGACATGGAGATGCCCTCCCCCGCCTGTTTGACGGCGTCCGCCAGGCCGAAGGAGCTGCCGATGACGAAGGTCACCGCCCCGGGATGGTCCATGGCCTTTTGCAGCCGCCGGGCCAGGGCGGGGGAATCCAGCTGCTTCCCCTCGATGCACAGGGGGTACACGGCGCCCTGGGTCCGCTCTAAAATGGCGGCGGCCTCCTTCTCCAGGGCCGCTTTGATCTCCGCCGGGGAGGGGTCCTGGGGTAGGCGGGCCTCGGGGAGCTCCATCAGCTCCCACCGGCACAGGGGCCGCAGCCGCTTTTCGTATTCCGCCACGGCGTCACGCCAGTAGCGCTCTTTCAGTTTGCCGATGCAGATGAGCCGCACCCCCAGCATGGGCGCTCCCCCCTTAAAAGATGATGGACTTCCCCGCCCGGTTTTCCGGCTGGGCCACGTCCAGGAGGAAGTCCACCTCCCGGACATAGCCCGCCCGGGTGAGGGCCTCCAGAGAGGTACCCAGGGCCAGGGCGGGGGTGTTGTTCTCGTGGCTGAGATGGGCCAGCAGGAACCGGCGGGTACCGCTTTGGAGCAGCTGCGGCAGCAGGGCGGCACAGGCCCGGTTGGACAGGTGGCCCCGCTCGGACAGGATACGGCGCTTGAGCATGGCCGGGTAGGGGCCGGTGCGCAGCAGCTCCAGGTCGTGGTTGGATTCGATGACCACGAAATCCGCCCCCAGCAGGTGGCTGCGCACCGTGTCGGTGACCTGGCCCAGGTCGGTGGCCAGGGCGAAGGTGCGGCCGTCCTGGGTACGGATGCGGTAGCCCGTGGACTCGGCGCAGTCGTGGCTGGTGGGGAAGGGTTCCACCTCCATACCGGAGAGCTCCAGGCCGGGGTGGGCGGTGTGGGTCTCCAGGCCCTCCAGGCTGGGGGCCAGGGCGCGGAGCGTCCCCGCCGAGGCGTAGATGGGGGTGCCGAATTTTTTGGCGAACACCCGCAGGCCGGACACGTGGTCCGTGTGCTCGTGGGTGACCAGGATGCCCCCGATGGCCAGGGGGTCAATGCCGCAGAGACGCAGCATGCCCTCCAGCTGTTTTGCGCTGCGGCCGGCGTCGATGAGCAGGCCGCAGCTGCGGGAGCCGATGTAATAGCTGTTGCCGGAGCTGCCGCTGAACAGCGGGCAAAGTCTGGCCATAGATGTTTCCCTCCGCAGAAAGAAGGGAGCCGGAAGCGGCTCCCTTTCTTTTCTCACATGATAGCAGGGCCGGTGTGGGGCTCTGCTTCAGCCCACGTTGGCCGGGGCCTCGTCTTTTCCGTCCCGGCGGCGGTAGATGTCCGCCCCCAGGTTTACCAGCTTGTCCACGATGTTCTCGTAGCCGCGCTCGATATACACCACGTCCTCCACCTGGGTGGTGCCCTCGGCTACCAGCCCGGCGATGACCATGGCCGCCCCGGCCCGCAGGTCCAGGGCCCGGACAGGGGCGCCCTTGAGGTGGTCTACGCCCTCTACAATGGCGACCTTGCCGTCTACGGTGATCTGGGCGCCCATGCGCCGCAGCTCGTCCACATACTTGAAGCGGCCGCCCTCCCAGACGCTCTCGTTGACCATGCTGGTGCCCTGGGCGATGGACAGCAGGGCCACGATCTGGGGCTGCATGTCCGTGGGGAAGCCGGGATGGGGCATGGTCTTCACGTTGCACTTGCGCAGGGGCTTGTCGCACACCACCCGCACGCTGTCGTCCCCCTCCTCTACGGTGACGCCCATCTCCTCCAGCTTGGCGGAGATGGACTCCAGATGCTTGGGGGTCACGTTCTTCACGGTGACGTCGCCGCCGGTGGCGGCAGCGGCCACCATGTAGGTGCCGGCCTCGATCTGGTCGGGGATGATGGAGTAGGTGCAGCCCCGCAGCTTCTGGACGCCGTGGATCTTGATGGTGTCCGTGCCGGCGCCCCGGATGTCGGCGCCCATGGTGTTCAGGAAGTTGGCCAGGTCCACGATGTGGGGCTCCCGGGCGGCGTTCTCGATGATGGTGAGGCCCCGGGCCTTCACCGCGGCCAGCATGATGTTCATGGTGGCGCCTACGGTGACCACGTCCAGGTAGATGTTGGCCCCGTGGAGGTCGTTTTTGGCGGAGACGGCGATCATGCCGTTGTCCAGGCTGTAGTCGCAGCCCAGGGCCGCGAAGCCCTTGAGGTGCTGGTCGATGGGACGCACCCCGAAGTTGCAGCCCCCGGGCAGGGGCACCACCGCGTTGCGGCAGCGGCCCAGCAGGGCCCCGATAAAGTAGTAGGAGGCCCGGATGCGCCGGGCGCTCTCGGCGGAGACGGTGTCCGTGTCGATGGAGCGGGGGTCCACGATGATGGTGTGGCGGTCCAGGTACTCCACCTTGCCCCCCATCTCCTGGAGGATGTTCGTGAGGGTCTTTACGTCGGAGATGTCGGGGATATTTTCGATACGGCAGGGCGCCTCGGACAGGATGACGGCGGGGATGATGGCCACGGCGGCGTTCTTCGCGCCGCTGATGGTCACTTCGCCGGTGAGGCGGTTGCCGCCTTTGATCACATATTTATCCAAAATCACACTTCCTAACAACCTGAGACAGCCAAACGGGCTGCGATTCTTTTCCTAGTATTAGACTGTTGCTTATCATAATACATCGCCGGAAAAATGTCAACCGCAGGGAGACATCAACCGCCCCTTTGCCGCAAAAGCCGGGGGAAAAATCGCAAAAACGGCGGGAACTCACAAAATGGTCGGGGAAATCAGGTCCTGGTTTCCGGCGGGAAGGGTCACTTTTTCCGGCCCAGGATGACGGGCTTTTCCTCCCCCCGGAGGAGGCGGCCGATGTTGGCGTGGTGCTTGATGAGCACCGTGAGCCCCACGAACAGGGCGGCCGCCGTGGCGAACAGGAGATACCACAGGGGTGCGCCATCCCGGCGGAAGCTGAGGAAAAAGGTGAGGAGAAAGGCATACACCGGGTAGGTGGCGGCACAGGTCACCGAGGCCAGGGAGACGATGCGCTTCCAGGCGAACATGACGGCGAAGGTAAGGAGCACCAGCAGGAACACCCGCCAGTCGGTGAAGGCGATCATGGCGGCGGCGGTGACCACCCCCTTGCCCCCCCGGAAGCCGTAGAACACCGGGAAGATGTGGCCGATGACGCAGGCCATGCCGGCGGCGTACTTCATCACCGAGGGGAATTCCGGCGGATACTCTGCCCCGGAAAAAGCAGAGAACAGAAAGGCGATGAGCACCGCCAGGAGCACGGCGGCCACGCACTTGAGGAAATCCCCCACAAAGGTGAGGGCCGCGGGCACCTTGCCCACGGTGCGCAGGACATTGGTCATGCCCGCGTTGCCGCTGCCGTACTTCCGGATGTCCTCTTTATTTTTGAAAAACCAGGTGAGTATGATGGACCAGTTGACGCTGCCCAGCAGGTAGCCCACCACCGCCGCCAGGGCCAGCGGCCCGGCGTAGAGTAAGAACGTCATGGCTGTTTCCCCCTTTTTGTTATCGCTTGCCGTCCTGCTCGCCCCGCTCCCGGATGACCAGGCGTACCGGGGTGCCGGTGAGGCCGAAGGTCTCGCGGATGCGGTTGATGAGGTACCGCTGGTAGGAGTAGTGGAAGAGCTCGTGGTCGTTGCAGAAGCACACGAAGGTGGGCGGCTTGGTGGAGGCCTGGGTCATGTAGTAGATCTTCAGGCGCTTGCCCTTGTCGGTGGGGGGCTGCACCCGGGCGGTGGCCTGGGCCAGGATGTCGTTGAGGACGCCGGTGGTCACCCGCATGGCGTTGGAGGCGGCGGCCTGCTTGATGAGCTCGAACATCTTGTCCAGGCGCTGGCCTGTCTTGGCGGAGATGAAGAGGATGGGGGCGTAGGACATGAAGGAGAAGTCCTTCTCCAGTTTGGCCTGCATCTCCTGCATGGTCTTGTCGTCCTTCTCGATGGCGTCCCACTTGTTGACGCAGATGATGCAGCCCTTGCCCGCCTCGTGGGCGATACCCGCCACCTTGGAGTCCTGCTCGGTAAAGCCCACCTGGGCGTCGATGAGGATGAGGCACACGTCGGCCCGCTCTACGGCCATCTCGGCCCGGAGGTTGCTGTAGTGCTCGATGGCGTCCTCCACCTTGCTCTTCCGGCGCAGGCCGGCGGTGTCGATAAAGGTGAAGGTGCCGTGCTGATTGACGATGGTGGTGTCCACGGCGTCCCGGGTGGTGCCGGCGATGTCGGAGACGATACAGCGGTTCTCGCCGCTGACCTTATTCACCAGGGAGGACTTGCCCACGTTGGGCTTGCCGATGACCGCCACCTTGATGATGTCGCCCTCCTCTTCCTCCTCCTGCTCCTCGGGCAGGAGGGCCACCACCCGGTCCAGCAGGTCGCCGGTGCCGTGGCCGTGGACGGAGGAGACCATCACCGGGTCCCCCAGGCCCAGGTTGTAGAACTCGTAAAACTCGGCGGGGGGCTCGCCCACGGTGTCGCACTTATTGACGCAGAGCACCACCGGCACCCCGCTTTTCAAAAGGAGGCTGGCCACGTCCTGGTCGGTGGCGGTGACGCCCGAGCGGATGTCGGTGACCAGGATGATGGCGGCGGCAGAGTCGATGGCGATCTGGGCCTGCTCCCGCATCTGGGTGAGGATCACGTCCTTGGAGGCGGGCTCGATGCCGCCGGTGTCCACCAGGGAGAAGGTGCGGCCGCACCACTCCCCGTCGCCGAAAATGCGGTCCCGGGTGACGCCGGGGGTGTCCTCCACAATGGAGAGGCGCTGCCCCACGATTTTATTGAACAGGGTGGATTTGCCCACATTGGGCCGGCCCACAATGGCCACGATTGGCTTCGCCATCTTCTCACCGATCCTTTCTATCAAAACGATTGGGCAGGGCTGGGGCACTGCCCTAACCCCCCTCCGCCGCCTGAAGGCGGCACCTCCCCCTGTGGGGGAGGCAAGGGATTCCACCTTTTCACGGGTTAGGGAAAGCTGTCTAAATTCCGGCGCACGTAGCGCAAAGGGATTTTCTCGCCCAGTCCGGCCACGGACCAAAATTCCGGAACGCCCTTTGTGGAGGAATTTTCTTGTCCAGTCCGGTCACGGGCCAAAATTCCGGCGGGCGAAGCCCAGAGGAATTTTCCTGTCCCCACGAGTTATCCTCGCTTATGCTCGTCTAACTCGGTAAGAACCGCTTGGGAGTTTGCAAAACTCCCATTTTGCTTCGCAAAACCGCGCTTCTTGCGCTGGGAGAAAGAGGGGCCGAGTAAGTTGTACTTTGCGCAACTTGACTCATGGTCACAAAACTAAAATTCCGGAACGCCCTTTGTGGAGGAATTTTCCCGTCCCACGAGCCAAGTCTCACTGTCGTTCGACTTGCTCGGCCGAGTTTCGCGTTGGCGAAACTCGCAGCCTGCTGCTACCATCCAGCGAAACTGTTCCCTTAAAATTCCGGCGGGCGAAGCCCAGAGGAATTTTCCCGTCCCGCGCGGTCACGCGTGTTCCCAGGCGGCCTCGTAGGGGTTGTGACCGGGGGAGGAGGGCTCCGGCAGGCCCCAGAGGGCACAGGCCAGGGCCTCGCCGGTGCTGCCCACCCGGCGGCAGGGCACGCCCAGGGCGGCGGAGAGCTGGGTGAGGGTCATGTCGTCCAGGAACACGTCCTCCCCGGCCCGGAGCATGTTGGTGGAGAGGAGCACCTCGTCCCCCAGGTCCCGGCCCTGGAGGTGTTTCAAAATGTCCTGGCCGGTGAGGAGCCCGGTGACGTTTACCGTGCCCCCGAAGAAGTCGTTTTTCACCGGCACCAGGTCGATACTTAAATTATGGCATTTCCGGCGGCATCCGTCAAGCATCTCCTGGAAGAAAGCATAGCCCCCCTCCCCGGTGGGGATGGTGACCTTCCGGGTGACGTCGGGCAGGTCCAGGTCCTGGAGGGCCCAGGCGAGCTCGTCCTCCAGGTTGCGGAGCATGCCCACGCCGTTCTCGATCTGGGGGAAGTCCTCGTAAAACTCCAGGGGCGGGATGGGCAGCCCGGCCAGGAGGTAGAGCTCGTCGGAGGCGTAGACCGTGCGGCTGCCCCGCTCCCGGCGGAATTTCTCCCCCCAGCGCTCCAGCTGGGCCACGGCCTGCAGGGCCCCCGCCCGGTCGAAGGGGGTGAGGGGGTACAGGCCCTCCCGGTAGCGGGTGAGGCCCACGGGCACACAGGCCACGCTGAGGAGCCCCTCCCCCAGGGAGAAGAGCTTCTCCAGGGTGAGCTCCAGGGCAGCACCGTCGTTGAGGCCGGGGCACAGGACGATCTGGCAGTTGAGCTTGATGCCGCCCTCTGCCAGGCGGTACAGGTGGCGCAGGGAGTCCCCAGCGAAGCGGTTGCCCATCATCTTGCAGCGGAGCCCCGGGTCCATGGTGTGTACCGACACGTTGATGGGCGAGATGCGCATCTGCAGAATGCGGTCGATCTCCCGGTCGTCGATATTGGTGAGGGTGATGTAGTTGCCGAACAGGAAGGAGAGCCGGTCGTCGTCGTCCTTGAAATAGAGGGTCTCCCGCATACCTTTGGGCAGCTGGTCGATAAAGCAGAACACACACTTGTTCCGGCAGGAGCGCTGCCGGTCCATGAGGTAGGTCTCAAATTCCAGGCCCAGGCTGGCGTACTGGGGTTTCGCTAAATCTACGGTGAAGGGCTCCCCCGCCCGGGTGAGCCTGACCCGCAGCTCCTTCTCTGTCTCGAAAAAGCGGTAGTCCAGCACGTCCACAATCTCGTGGCCGTTGAGGGACACCAGCACGTCCCCCGGCTGGATGCCCAGCCGCTGGGCCCGGCTGCCCGGCTCTACCCCGGTGATTGTTACCGCCATGGCGCTTCCTCCTCTCTCCCGCGGGAAGATAGAAAAGAAGGGAACGCTTTTGGGCGTTCCCTTGCTTCGCTGCTCGAAATTTACGCGTCCTTCTTCACGACAACGCGGCCGTTGTAGTAGCCGCAGTTCCCACAGACTCTGTGAGGTGTCTTATACTCCCCGCACTGCGGGCACTTCATCAACGCGGGGGGCTGCAGCTTCCACACGTTGGAACGTCTCTTATTCTGCCGAGCACTGGATACTTTACCCTTGGGTACTGCCATACTAGCACCTCCTCACTGTCTATCGATAATGAATACCGCCGGCGGCGGTTTGTTCAGCGGTCCTCCAGCAGGCTTTGCAGCGCCGCCAGACGGGGGTCTATCTCCCGCTGTTCACAGGAGCACTCCTCCAGGTTCCGGTTTTTGCCGCATACAGGGCAGATGCCCTTGCAGTCCGGCCGGCACAGAAACTTGCTGGGCATGTCCAGCAGGATGTCCTCGGTGAGCAGCTGGTCCAAGTCCAGCCGCTCCTCGGGCACCACCACGTAATCCTCGTCGTCGCCGTCCCCGCTGAGCTCCCGCACCAGGGTGTGGGTGAACGTGGGGGCAAAGTGACGGGTGGTGGTCTCGAAGCACCTGTCGCAGGGCATGGTGACCGTATAAGAGAGCTCCGCCGTAAGCAGGGCGGAACCCGCAAAGCTCTTCAGCTGGGCCCTGACCTTTACCGGCGCACAAAACGGCTTGACACCGCCCAATTCCACTTCCGAAAGGTCCAGGTCGTAGGCCACATCTTCGCTGCAGCCCTCTGAGAGAAAAAACTTTTTAAGATCGATCACCATAGCTCCACCTTCATGCCGTACTGATATATTATAATGAGGGTTTCCCGCTTTGTCAAGCCTTTTTCCGTGTTTCCCCGGGAGCGGGCCTATCGCAGAAAGAGGGGCGGCCGGTGCCGCCCCTCTCGCCAGTTTTTGGAAAGGGCTGTTACTTCAGCACATACTCCTGCACGGCGGCGGGGATCTCCTCGTCGGCGGCGGAGATGGAGAGCACGAAGTTGGCCTCGGCGCTCTCGCTGAGGCGCTTGAGCTCGTTTACCAGGGGCTCCAGCACCTCGGCGCCGGTGCCCGCGATCTTCAGGGTGGAGTCTACGAATACGTCGGTGACGTCGTAGTTCCCGGCGCAGATGCCGGCCAGGAAGCCGTACAGGCCCTTGCCCCCCTGCACGTCGTAGGCGTCGATGTCGATGAGGCGGGCCGCGTGGGAAATATCATAGGTCAGCTTGAGGCCCTTTTCGACTACCACCACGTTGCCGTTGGACTTCTCCACGGCGGCGTTGGCCAGGTCGATGAGCTTCTTGGTCTTGCCGGAGCCTTTTTTGCCAGTCAAAAGAGTGATCATAGTACAACTCTCCTTTATTTTATTCTTCCGCCTGCCGGCGCCGGTCCCCCGGGAAGGCAGATGTGCAACAATGGGATGGCCTTACCGGGACAGCCGGGCCTCCAGGGCGGCCTTGGCCTCCTCGTAGCCGGGCTTGCCCAGCAGGGCGAACATGTTCTTCTTGTAGCTCTCCACCCCGGGCTGGTCGAAGGGGTTGACCCCCAGCATGTAGCCGGAGATGGCGCAGGCCTTCTCGAAGAAGTAGATAAGCTGGCCCAGGGTGTCCTCGGAGAAATCGGAGGCGTGGATGACCACGTTGGGCACGCCGCCGTCGTTGTGGGCCAGGACAGTGCCCTCGTAGGCCTTCTCGTTGACGAAGGCCATGGTGCGGCCCTCCAGGTAGTTGAGGCCGTCCACGTTCTCCGGGTCGTTGCCCAGGGTGATCTGGTGCTTGGGAGTATCGATGAGCACCACGGTCTCGAACAGGGTGCGGCGGCCGTCCTGGATATACTGGCCCAGGGAGTGCAGGTCGGTGGAGAAGATGACAGAGGCCGGGAACAGGCCCTTGTTGTCCTTGCCCTCGCTCTCGCCGTAGAGCTGTTTCCACCACTCATTCATCATGGCGTAGCAGGGCTCGTAGGAGACCATGACCTCGGTGCACTTGCCCTTGTTGTACAGGATGTTCCGGATGGCGGCGTACTTGTAGCAGTCGTTCTCCTGAAGGTCGGGGCTGGTGTATTTCTCCATGGCCTTCTGGGCGCCGGCCATGAGGGCGCTGATGTCCGCCCCGGCCACGGCGATGGGCAGCAGGCCCACGGCGGTGAGCACGGAGAAGCGGCCGCCCACGTCGTCGGGCACCACGAAGGTCTCGTAGCCCTCTTTGTCGGCCAGCTGCTTTAAGGTACCCTTGGCCTTATCGGTGGTGCAGAAGATGCGCTCCTTGGCGCCCTCCTTGCCGTACTTTTTCTCCAGCAGCTCCCGGAACACCCGGAAGGCGATGGCCGGCTCGGTGGTGGTGCCGGACTTGGAGATCATATTGATGGAGACGTCTTTCCCCTCGCAGATCTGCACCAGCTCCGCCAGGGCGGTGGAGCTGATGGAATTCCCGGTAAAATAGATGGCCGGGGTGTCCTTGCGCAGGTCGTTGTACTTTTCGGACTTCAAGAATTCAATGGCGGCGCGGGCCCCCAGATAGGACCCGCCGATGCCGATGACCACGAACACGTCGGAATTGCCCTGGATTTTTTTGGCCGCGGCCTGGATGCGGGCAAACTCCTCCTTGTCATAATCCCGGGGCAGGGTGGTCCAGCCCAGGAAATCGCTGCCCGGGCCCTTGCCGGACTCCAGCAGCTGGTGGGCGGCCTCTACCTGGTGCTGTATGGCCTGGTACTCGTGCTGGGAGACAAACCCTTTGAGATACCGGTCCTCCAATTTCAGCGGCATAAAAATACCTCCTGTTTTTTCCACCTGGGCCCGTTTCCCCGCCCCGAAGGGGGCCGGGCGGGCCAGCTTTTTCTTTTTGTGTCTCTATTTTACAATAAGTTGGCGGAATTTGCAAGGCCGCTTTCATGGGTTCTGCCGGATTTTCCAAAACAGGGCCCTAACACCAGGTGAGGACCGCCTGCCACAGGCTGCGGAAGGCGGCAAAAAAGGTGACGGCCTCCACCGCCGCCCCGGCGGTGATGGCCGCCTCCCCCAGGGTCTCCCCGTCCAGGCGGTAGGTAATGCGGCCGATGGTCTGGCCCCGGGTGATGGGGGCGGTGAGGTCCGGCTGCCAGGTAACCTCCTCCTCCACCTGCTCCCCCTGGCCCTTCTCCACCAGGAGGGAGGGCAGGTCCCCCACCTGGGCGGGGACGGTCGTTTCCATGCCCCCGGCCACGGGGACCTCCCCCAGCTGGGGCGGCTGGGGCCGGGCCACCTCCCACCCGGCGAAGCCGCAGTCCAGCAGGGCGGCGGCGTCCTGGAACCGGTGGTCGGTGGAATCCGCCCCCAGCACCACGGCGATGAGCTCCATACCGTCCCGCTCTGCGGTGGCGGCGATACAGCTGCCCGCCTGGGAGGTGGTGCCTGTCTTCAACCCGGTGATGCCCTGGTAGGAGCGGATGAGCTTGTTGGTGTTCACCAGCTGGGTCTCGCCGTTTCGCACAGAGTCCATCCAGGCGAGGGTGTAGTCCCGGATCTTTTCGAAGCGGAGGAGGGCCCGGCTCATCAGGGCCACGTCGTAGGCGCTGGTGACGTGGCCCTCCTCGTCCAGGCCGTTGCAGTTCTGGAACACCGTGTCCGCCATGCCCAGCTCTTTGGCCCGCTCATTCATCCGGGCCACGAAGGCCTCCTCGCTGCCGGAGACCGCCTCGGCCAGGACCACGGCGGCGTCGTTGGCGCTCATGATCACCGTGGCCTTGATCAGGTCGTCCACGGTCATCTGCTCCCCCTCCTCCAGCCAGATGTCGGACCCGCCCATGGAGGCGGCATGGGCCGAGGCGGTGAGGGTGTCGGTGAGGGACAGCTTTCCCGCCTCCATGGCCTCGAAGGTGAGCAGCAGGGTCATCACCTTGGTGATGGAGGCGCAGGGCCGCTGCTGGTGGGGCTCCTTCTCCGCCAACACCCGGCCGGTGGAGGCCTCCATCAGCACGGCGGCGGGGGCGGTGACCGATGCCTCGGCCCCCTGGGCGGAGAGGCCGGGCAGGGCCAGGGCGGCGGCCAGCAGCAGGGCTATGGTTTTTCTCCCGATCCGTTTCATAGGAACGCTCCTTTCCTTGCTCTTAGGAAAGGATATGCGGGGAGGCGGGAAATGAGAAGGGAGGTGAGACGGGTGGCGCTTTCCGCGGCGCAGTGGATTTGCATGGAAACTCCCTCCGGCCCGGCAAAGCCGGGCCACCTCCCTCATAGAGGGAGGCTGGTGGCGGCTGATACCGTGGGCATGGGAGGGAGCTCCTGCCCTTGTAGGAGAATGCTCTGCCCAAGGCTTTGGAAAGGGGGTTCAAAGGGGGCGGAAGCCCCCTTTGAAAGGAAAGTATAAATGATTTCCCCCTCCCATGGCGGGAGGCCAACGGTTTATACCAGGGGTCGGCCATGGGAGGGGGCAGGGGGTGGGAATCTCCCGGTACAGAAAAAAACAGCGCCCGGGCGGGAGCCTGAGCGCTGAGGGTGGTTATTTTTTCTTTTCGAACACGCCATAGAGGGCGAAGGCCAGGCCCAGCAGGGCGACCACTAGGAAAACCGCCAGGGCGGGCGTGAGGCCCATGCTTTGCAGACAGCCCAGCCAGCCGCTTGTGCCGTTATAGACCACCGGCTCGGCCAAGAGGGTGCAGGCCAGCAGGGCGATGACCCCGGCCGCGCCCACGAACAAGAGGGCGATGCCAAAAATCAGCTTTTTCACAGGAAGTCCTCCTTTAGTTCGCCTTGCGGCGGAGGTAGGCACCGGAGGCCACAGGTAAATCGGTTTTCCAGTAGACGGTCATCTCCGCGTGGGGGGCCTTGTCGATGGGCTCCCAGTCCTCGTTGTAGAGCTCATCCAACGTGGCGGTGAGGGGGTCGGTCCCCGGCTGGAGGATGTCCACCTCCTCCCCGCGGAAGAAGCGGTTGCGCTCGGTGAGACGCAGGTAGTTCCCCTCCCGGCCCTGGCAGATGGCCACCAGCTCGTAGTTGCGGGTGTACTGGCTGCGGTCCGGGGTCTGGCCGGGCTGGCCGCCGAAGTAGAACCCGGTGGAGTAGGCCCGGTGGCTGATTTTCTCCGTCTCCTCCAGGATCTCCTGGGGCAGGGGGTCCGCCGGGTGCTCATAGAAGAAATCGATGGCACGGCGGTAGGCCTGGGTGACGCTGGCCACGTAGTAGGCGGACTTGGCCCGGCCCTCCAGCTTCAGGCTGGTGATGCCGGCATCCACCATGGCGGGGATGTGCTGGATCATCCGCATGTCGTTGGAGTTGAGGATGTAGGCGCCCTCCTCCCGCTGGAGCAGGGTGAAGGGCTGGTCCGGCCGCTCCTTCTCGATGAGGGTGTACTCCCAGCGGCAGGGCTGGGCGCACTCCCCCCGGTTGGCGTCCCGGTCCGCCATATAGTTGGACAGCAGGCACCGGCCGGAGAAGGACACGCACATGGAGCCGTGGGCGAAGGCCTCCAGCTCCAGGGCGGGGTCGGTCTTTTGCCGTATCTCGGCGATCTCGGCCAGGGGGACCTCCCGGGCCAGGACCACCCGCTGGGCCCCCAGGTCGCAACAGGCCTGGGCGGCGGCGTAGTTCACCACCCCAAACTGGGTGGAGATGTGCCGGTGCACCTGGGGGGCGTATTGCTTGGCCATGGCCAGCACCCCCAGGTCCGAGAGGATGAAGGCGTCCACCCCGGCCTCCTGGCAGAACGCCAAAAAACGGGGGAGCTCCTGAAATTCCCGGTTGCGGGGCAGGGTGTTGCAGGTCACATAGACTTTGACGCCCCGGCTGTGGCAGAAGGCCACGGCCTCCCCCAGCTCCTCCTCGGTGAAGTTGGCCGGGGCCGAGCGCATGCCGAAGCTCTTGCCCGCCAGGTACACCGCGTCGGCGCCGTAGTTGACGGCGGCCTCCAAACGCTCCCGGTCCCCGGCCGGGGAGAGGAGCTCAGGTTTTTTCTTCCACATGGCGCGCCCCTAGTCGGTGAGGCCAGCCAGCTGCAGGTTGTACTCGTGGTCCCACTGGTTGGTAGCGTAGTAGGCGGTGCCGTCGGCGGCGTGGCAGAAGTACAGGTAGTAGGGGGCGTTGCCCTCGGTGCTGGGCCGCAGGGCCGCCATGATGGCGTCCATGCCCGGGTTGCTGATGGGCCCGGGGGGCAGGCCCTGGATGTTGTAGGTGTTGTAGTCGCCGTAGGGCAGGGCGTCGCTGGTGGGCACGGCGGCGGCGTTGCGGTAGGGGTAGTAGACGGTGGAGTCGCACCCCAGGACGTAGATGTCCTGCTGGCCGCCCCACTCCAGGCGGTTGTGGAGCACGGCGGAGACCTTGTACATGTCGTTGGAGTCGGCGGCCTCGTTCTGGATGATGGAGGCCAGGGTGATGATCTCGTCCAGGGTGTAGTCCGACTGGGCCACGCTGTTCAGGATGTCCTCGGTCATCTTCTCGTGGAAGTTGTTGAGCATCTTGCCGATGACCATATCCAGGTCGTCGTTCTTATAGAAGGTGTAGGTGTCGGGGAACAGGTAGCCCTCCAGGGCGTAGTACCGGCCGGAGGTGTCCCCGATCT
The DNA here is from genome assembly GCA_019112625.1 of Candidatus Acutalibacter stercorigallinarum. Classification (GTDB taxonomy): domain Bacteria; phylum Bacillota; class Clostridia; order Oscillospirales; family Acutalibacteraceae; genus Acutalibacter; species Acutalibacter stercorigallinarum. The sequence goes on from DXIW01000052.1 coordinate 13,731, forward strand.
GGGCCACTTCCTCGTAGTTGGTGAAGTCCCCGGTGTTCAGGTAGGCCAAAAACTCGTCCGCGTCGCAGACCTCGTTCTCCTCCAGCACAGCGGCGATCTCCAGGGCGTTGTAGCCCTCGGGGATGGTGACGGTGACCTCTTCCTTCACCTCGTTGCCGCCCTGGAGGGTGTTGATCAGGTCCTCGTAGTCCTTGTTGGTCTCCAGCTCGTAGGCGCCGGAGCTGATCCAGCTCAGCTCCTCCTCGTCCATGGTGATTTTGCAGTAGAGGCTGAAGAATTCCGGCTTGTTGATGGCCCCGCTGTCGTAGAGGATCTGGGCCAGCTGGTCCACGTCGGTAAGGCCGCCCTCGGGGATGTTCACCGTGGTGGTGCCCTCGGCCCGGCCCACGGCCAAGAAGTCGTTGGAGCCCTGGACCAGGTAGCTGGCCAGGGTGAGGGACACCAGCACCACCATGCAGATCCACACCAGGGAGAACACCCGCTTGTTCTTCCGGGCCTTCAGCTTGTCCCGCTTTTTATGGGCCTTTTTCTCCGCCTTGCGCTCCTTCTCCGTAAGGTAGCCCTGGTCGTTGGCGGTGGGGGCGTAGGGGGTGGGCTGGCTCCTGCGGCGCTGGGGCAGGTCGATGTTCCCCGTGGCCAGGTCCCGCTCGTCGATCTGCAGTTTGAACCCGCCGGTGGAGGAGGGCTGCTGCCCGCCCCGCCGCTGGTCCTTCTCTGGTCTCTCTCTCATAACATTCTTTCCTTTCCGGGCCGCTGGTCCTGGGCGGCGCAGGGGATGGCCCCCGCCTCCGCCGCCACCAGCCGCACCCTCTGGTCGTGTGGCGCCGCGGGCAGCCGGGGCAGCAGCAGCGCCCCGTAGCACAGGCCCACGGTCTCTAACTGTGGATGTGCCGCTAAAAAGCGGTCGTAATAGCCTTTTCCATAGCCCAGCCGGAACCCGGACCGGTCGAAGGCCAGGCCGGGCACCAGGCACAGGCCCTCCTCCCCTTCTGGGGCTGGGGGGCAGCGCCGGGGGTCCGGCTCGAAAATACCGAATTTACCGGGCGCCAGGTCCTCCTCCCCGGTGACGCGGAGGAAAGCCATCTCCCCCGGCTGCTGTAAACACCGGGGGGCGTACACCTCTTTCCCCGCCTGCAAAGCGGCCAAGAGCAGGCGGCGGGTATCCGGCTCCTCCCCGGTGCTCACGTACAGGTAGAGCCGCCGGGCCTGCCGGTACTGGGGCAGGGCTGTAATCACCCGGAAGATGGCCCGGTCCTTCTCCGGCCGGCCGGGGAGCTGCCGCCGCTTTTGGAGCAGCTCCCTGCGCAGGGCGGCCTTTGCCTCCTGGGGGGAGGTCAGCTCTGCCACTGGATGCCGTCCTGGATCTGGGCGGCCTTCTCCGGGGAGACCAGGGCCGCGGTGAGGGCCAGGCCAAACTGGGTGGAGACCCCCATGCCCCGGGCGGTGAGGAACTGGCCGTCCCGCACCACATAGGCGCTGCTGAGGACGGCGCCGCCCTCGGTCAGGTCCTTTTGGAAGCTGGGGAAGGCGGTGGCGTTCTTCCCCGCCAGCAGGCCCTTGTGGGCCAGGATGGAAGGGGCGGCACAGATGGCGGCCACCAGCTTGCCCTCTTTTACGCAGCTCTCGATGCAGTGCTTCACCGCCGGGGAGGCCTCCAGGTTGTGGGTGCCCGGCAGGCCGCCGGGGAGCACCATGGCGTCAAGCTCCGACGGGTCCACGTCCTCCGCGGCCAGGTCGGTTTTCACCGTGATGCCGTGGGAGCCGGTGACTTCCATTCCTGTCACCCCGGCCAATGTTACGGTGACCCCAGCCCGACGCAGGATGTCCACCGGGGTAAGGGCCTCGATCTCTTCAAAACCATCGGCTAAAAACACAACGACCATCGCATACCATCCTTTCCCGAATTGTCAAGAAAAACCATAGCGAATCACGTAATAAATCACATAAAACCAGCTGAGCAGGCCGTGGAGGATGGCCCAGCCCACCGAGTGCCAGTTGCAGTAGCTGATGACCATGGCAAGCACGCTGCCAAAGCTGACGCCCTTCCACACGGTCTTTTGTACGACAGAGCGTCTTTTCTCCTGTTCCTCCATAGGGGGCTCTCCTCTCTCTCAGGAATTTTTCAGCAGGGGCTCCACGGCGCGGAGCACCGCCTGGTGGATGTCCTCCACGGGCAGGGGCGCGCCGTCTCTGGCGCAGGGGACGACCTGCCAGCCCAGGCGCTGGGCGGCGAAGGCGGCGCACTCGGCGCACTGGCGCAGGAAGGCCAGGTGGCTCTCGTGGATGTCCTTCTTCCCGCTGTCCCCGTGGTAGCGGTGCAAAAGGAGCTTTTGGGAGACCTCCACGGGCATGTCCAGGTAGATCACTAAATCTGGCCGGGGGATGCCCAGCTTGTTATACTCCAGGTCCTGGGCCCAGGCGAGGTAGTCCTCCCACTGGTCACGGGGGAGCTTGCCCAGCTGGTAGATCAGGTTGGAGGTGGCGTACCGGTCGCAGAGGATGAGGGTCCCCTGGCGGTAGTCCGCGCCCCAGTCCTTTTTGTAGCTGGCGTAGCGGTCCACCGCGTAGAAGGCGCTGGCGGCGTAGGCGTTCACGTCCTCCGGGTCGCTGCCGAACTCCCCGTTCAGGTACATCTTCACCAGGGATGAGGAGGGGGAGCTGTAATCGGGGAAGGTGACCTTGCGCACCGGCTCCCCCCTATTTTCCAGGGCCCTGTGCAGCAGCTGGGCCTGGGTGCCCTTGCCGCTGCCGTCCAGGCCCTCCAGTACCACTAAGCCCACAGCAGTCCTCCCTTTCTCTCTAGTATGGTCCAGGGGCCGGGAAAAGTCACAGGGACGCGAACCTTTCCCGGACCTCTTTCATCTTTCCGCAGCTCATCTTGCCCTCGGGGCAATTCCCCCGCAGGCAGGGGGGGCCGGCCTTCTCGAAGATATGGGGCGCCACGGCCTTCACCTCTTTGAGCATCTCCACCGCCAGGGCCCGGATCTCCCACTGGGCCCGGTTGCAGCACCGGTGGGTGAAGAAGTTGAGAAGGGACCGGGCGTTCATGGTGCAGATCATCTTGGTGGCGCAGGCGTTGGGCAGCACGAAGCGGGCGTCCTCGATGGCCTTTTTCTCCGCCTTCCGGTTGGCGGACTTCTCGTCCTCCCCCTGGGCCAGCAGCTCCCGCTTGTGCTTTTCTTTCAGGAGGGCGGTGAGGTTCTCGTAGTGCTTCTGGTCCTCCTCCATGGCCCGGAGGAATTCCTCTTTGGCCTCGGGGATGGCTTCGATCTCCGGGGGCAGGACGAATTCGAAGGCGTTCTCTTTTACATAGCGCTGGCTCTGCACGCTGTAGGAGGCGATGCGGTGCCGGGTGATCTGGGCCAAGAGGGAGCGGGACACCCCCTGGATGCCGAAGGTGAAGCTGGCGTGCTCGATGGGGCTCTCGTGGCCGATGGAACCCAGCATCTCCAAAAAGGAGGCGGTCTTTTCCTCGGTGAGGCCCTCGTACACCGTGTCGATGTCCGCGGCGGCGTAGCACAGCTTGGCGGCGCAGGCCACGGTCCTTTCCGGCTGGGGGGTGTAGGCCAGCAGTTTCACTTCCATAGGGCAGGCTCCTCTCTTGGGCAAACTTTTCCATAATCTATGTTATTATATCAAAACCTGGCGCAGTTCACAACCCCCTGTTTCCCTTTCCCGGAAAGCTGAAAAAATCCCGGGCCTTTTTCTTCTTTTTGTGAGTGTTTTCGCCCCGTTTCCCGTATAATGGATAGAGAGGAGTGAAAGGAGGGTGCGCCATGGACCAGGGGGCCGAGTACTACCGGCGGTACCTCGCCGGGGATGAGACAGGCTTCGACCAGTTGATGGAGCTGTACCGGGAGAACCTCATCTTCTTTCTGCTGCGGTTTCTGCCCTCGGTGGAGGACGCGGAGGACGCGGCGGAGGACGCCTTTGTGGAGCTGCTGCTCCACCGGTGGCGGGAGGATGGGGGCGCCAGCCTGAAGACCTATCTGTTCACCATTGGGAAGCGGAAGGCCCTGAGCCACCTGCACCGCCGGGGGAGGCGGAAGGAACAGCCCCTCTCCCCCCTGCTGCAGGCGGAGGCCCTGAGCCTGGAGGACCGGGTGTGCCGGGACGAGGAGCGCCGGGAACTGGTGGAGGCCATCCGCCGGCTGCCGGAGCAGTACCAGGAGGCCCTGTACCTGCTGTACTTCGAGGGGCTCAGCCTGGACGAGGCGGCCAGGGTACTGGGCAAAAACAAGAAGCAGGTGGAGAATCTCTCCTACCGCGGGAAACAGGCCCTGAAGCAGGACCTGGGAAAGGAGGCGCGCAGATGAAAACTCCAGAGGAGTTCAAGGCGGCGGTGTACCAGAAACGGGACGCCGCCCAAAAACGCCGGAAGCGGACGGCCCTGGGCCTGTGCCTGGCCGCCGTGGTGGTGCTGGGCGGGGGCTTCTTCGCCCTGCGGGGGCTGGGGCTCTCCGGCGTCACCGGCTACGAGGAGGGCGGCCCCACGCTGCAGGTGCTGGCCCCGCCTGCCCTCCAGGACCTGCACGACATGGACGCACTTTACAGCACCACCGAGGACGGGGCCTTTACTATCGACCAGGAGGCCCGGGAGGAGTTCAACCGCCTGGGCAGGGAAGCCAAGGTGGAGGAGGCTTTTCCCCAGGCGGTGAGCGGCTTTGCCCAAAAGGCCGCGCCCCTGCTCCTGGGCGAGGAGGAGAACGGCTGCTTCTCCCCCCTGAGTTTGTACTACGCCCTGGCCCTGGCGGGGTCGGGGTCCCAGGGGAAGACCCAGGAGGAGTTTCTGGAGGTCCTCTGCGCCCCCGACCTGGACTGGCTGGGGGAACAGGCGGGCCGCTGCTACCGGCAGCTCTACCAGGACAACGACCGGGGCACCCTGACCATGGCCAACTCCCTGTGGCTGCAGAAGGTGTACCCCTTCGCCCAGAGCTTTCTGGACACCGCCGGGGAGGACTACTTCGCCGCCCTGTTCTCCGGGGACTTCCGGGACCCCCAGCTGGGGAGCGAGGTGAGCCGGTGGATCAGCGACAACACCCAGGGGCTGCTGGCCCCGGAATTGCAGTTTGACACAAGCGCCCGCCTGGCGGTGGTAAACGCCCTGTACTTCCACAGCAAGTGGACGGATGAGTTTGACCCCCAACTGACCAGCCCGGAGGAGTTTACCCGGGCCGACGGCTCCACCGTTACCGCGGACTTCATGCACGCCGAGGGGCAGCGGAACAGCGTATGGATCGGGGAAAACTACACCCTGGCGGCCAAGGGGCTTTCCAGCCAGGCGGTCGCCTTCTTCGTCCTGCCGGAGGAGGGCGCCACCCCCCAGGAGCTGCTGGAGGACCCGGACTTCTGGGAGGAGCTGGAGCAAGTCATGACTGGCGGCGCCTACGCCCAGGTAAACTGGTCGGTGCCGAAATTTACGGTGGACAGCCAGTTTGACCTGGGGGACGTGCTGCCCCAGCTGGGCCTCACCACCGCCGGCAACCCCTGGGCCGCGGACTTCTCCGGCATTACGGAGGTGGAGCCGCTGACCCTTTCCGGGGGCAGCCACGGGGTGCACTTCGCCATTGACGAGGAGGGCATCGAGGCCGCGGCCTACACGGCGACCTCCATGAGCGGCTCCAGCGGGCCCCCGCCCCTGGAGATCGACATGGTGCTGGACCGGCCCTTCCTCTACGGGGTGACGGCCCTTACCTCCACCGAGGAGATGGAGTACAGCAGGATGGACAGCACCCTGCTGTTCCTGGGGGTGTGCGGGGACCCCACAGCGTCGTAACCAGACAGGAGACAGGGGGCGGGCCCAGGTGGCCCGCCCCTTTTTTTGCAGGGAAAAGGGCGGTTGCTTTTTCCCGCGCTTTCCGGTACAATAGGAGGGTATTTTTTGAAAAAGCGAGGTAACGCCCTATGAATACGAAAGAGGTCGCAGAGCTGCGCCGCCGGTGGCAGCCGGAGAAAAACGCGGTGCGCCGCATCTACGGGTGCTTTGTCAACGACCGGGGAGAGCTCATCACCGATCTGGACGAGCCCCTGTCCATGCTGCCCCAGGAGGAGGCGGAGCAGTACTTCGCCCTGCTGAAGAAGTCCCTCTCCGGGCGGCTGGGGAAGCATCTCATCGACCTGGTGTTCTCCACCCAGCAGGTGGTGGACAGCGAGGAGCACAAACTGCTGATGGCCCTGCGGGAATCGGGCTTACAGGACGGGGAGGCCCGCCAGGCCTTTTACCAGAAGGCCATGGAGACCTTGGACCTGGAGGGCAGCTACCTGCTGCTGCTGGCCCACGACACCTTCGACGTGCCGGTAAAGGCCAAGGACGGCACCCGCCTGGAGGACGGGGACCGGGTGTTCTCCTACATCCTGTGCGCGGTGTGCCCGGTGAAGGAGGGCAAGCCGGGGCTGAGCTACTACCCCGGGGACAACGAGTTCCACTGCTACTCCCCCCAGAACGTGGCGGCCCCGGAGTACGGGTTCCTGTTCCCCGCCTTTGACGACCGGGCGGCCAACCTCTACAACGCCCTGTTCTACTGCCGCAAGCCTGACCTGCTGCCCGAGGCTTTCCTGGACAGTGTGTTCCACACCGAGGTGCCCATGGCGGCAGAGGAGCAGAAGGAGGCCTTTCAGGAGGCGCTGGCCGAGGCTTTGGGCCAGGAGTGCAGCATGGACGTGGTACAGGTGCTCCACAGCCAGCTCTCCGGTTTGGTGGCGGAGCACAAGGAGTCGAAAGACCCGGAGCCCCTCACCCTGACGGCCCGGGCCATCGGGCAGATCCTCACCCAGTGCGAGGTGCCGGCGGAGAACGTGGAGGCCTTCCAGGCCCTGTGCGACGAGCGCTTTGGGGAGGGCGCGGCTTTGGACCCCTTGAACCTGATGGACCCGGGGAAGGTGGAGATCAAGACGCCCCAGGTGTCTTTGACCGTGGAGGCGGACTACTCCCCCCTGGTGCAGGCCCGGGTCATCGACGGGAAGCGGTACCTGCTCATCCCCGCCGGGGAGGGCGTGGAGTTCAACGGCCTGGCGGTGCGCATCCCCGCCCAGGAGCAGGAGGCTTAAATCGCAGGACATACAAAAGGCACAGGAGCCAAAAAGCCCCTGTGCCTTTCTACTTGTCACTCGTCCTCTTCCTCGTGGATGCCCAGCAGGTCGCCCTCGGTCTCGAAGGCCTGGGCCCAGTAGGCGTCCATCTCCGCCAGCAGCTCCTCCCCGGTGACGGAACCGGCCAGAAGCTCCCGCACCAGCTGGTCCCGCTGGGCGGGCCAGGTATCGTAGGCCTGGTACATCACCGGCGGGTCGGCGTACTGATACCAGTCGTTCTTCTCCATCATGTACATCTCGCCGCCCCGGTCCCCCTCCAGCAGGGAGGACTCCATCTCCAGGGCGGAGACGTGGATGGGCAGGGCGCCGGTCACCTTGGCGAAGTGGGTGTTGTTATCGGCGCTGGAGAGGTACAGCAGGAAGTGGGCGGCGATCTCCGGCTCCTCACTGTGGGCGGAGACGGCCCAGCCCACGTACTGGTCGGAGATGATGGAGGCCCCTGTGGCCCCCTGCACCGGGCCGATGGTCCCCCAGCTGCCCTCGGGCAGGGAGGCGGCCAGCTCCTCCCCCACGCCGGACCCGGCGAAGAGGATGGCGGCCTCGCCGTTTAGGAAAGCCTCCACCGCCTGGTCCTCGGTCCACTCCAGGGACTGGGGCAGGGTATAGCTCAGGTAGTGCTCCTTGAAGTTCTCCACCGCCTCCGGGAGCATCTCCCAGGTGAAGATGGTGAGGTGTTCGTCACCAGCGGCGAAATAGGCGGCCCCTTGGGCCCCCAGGCGGCCCAGGCTCAGGTCGCCCCACAGGGCGGCGTCGAAGAGCTGGCCCAGCCGCTCCTTGCCGCCGAAGGCCACCTTGCCCTTCTCCCCCAGGCGCTCTACGGTGCGGGCGATCTGGTTCCAGTTGCGGCACCACTCCCGGGGGGTGATGGCGCTCTCGGCGGTGGCGTTGTACTCCTCGAACCAGTCGGCCCGGTAGTAGGTGACCAGCTGGTCGAAGTCATAGGGGATGACGTAGGCGTGGTCCTTCCCCATGGTGCGGATGGCCTGCCAGGCCTCCTGGGAGAGGGAGTAGCGCTCCTCCCAGGTGTCCACCCAGTCGTAGAGGTCCAGCAGCAGGCCCTCCTCCACCGCCTGGGGCACGTCCGCCTCTTCCATCTCCCCGATGTCCGCCTCCCCGGAGGCCAGGGCGGCCTGCAGGGCCTCCTCGCTCCCGTAGGAGCGCACCTCCACCTGGGTATTGGGGAAGTCGGCGGTGTACTTTTCGGCGATCTCCTCCAGCACGGCGGCGCGCTGGGTGTCCGCCTCTGCGGTGCCCAGCACCAGTTGGGCGGGGCTGCCGTCGTTTTCCGCCCGCTCCTCCTCCACATAGGTGAGGGAGCTCTCCTCCCCGGTATCCCCCGCGCAGCCGCCCAACAGGCCCCCGCACAGGAGCAGCCCTGCCAGCAGGGCGCAAAGCATCTTCCGTTTCATGGCACAAACCTTTCCCCAGGGCCCCGGTCCCGCGGCCCTGTGTGCGTTATCGTTGGTTCTATTATAGCCGCCCCCGGGGAAAAACACAAGGGGCAAGAAAAAGCCCGGGGCCTCCCCCGGGCGTTTTTCCGATTCGCTCAGACTTTGTGGATGTAGTCCGTCTTGCGCTCCTTGGGCTGGGGCGCGGGGCCGGCGGCGTAGCCCAGGGCCAGGGAGCCCACCCCCCGGAGGTTTTCCGGCAGGCCCCACTCCCGCAGCAGGGCTTTGCCCTGGGGGAGCTGGAACATCTCCCGCTCCCCGTGAATCCAGCAGGAGGAAAGGCCCAAAGCGTGGGCGGCGTCCATCATGGTGCACAGCACGCAGGAGCCGTCCTCCACGCAGGTGCCCCGGTCCGGGTCGGCCAGCACCAGCAGGATGGTGGGGGCCCCGTAGTAGGGGTCGTTCTCCATGCCCCGGGCCAGCTGGTTCAGCTCCATCACCGCCTGGCGGTACTTGGGGCTCTGCACCGCCACGATCACCGGGGACTGCATCCCCATACCGGTGGGGGCGTAGGTGCCCGCCTCCAGCACGGCGTCCAGCTCCTGGGGGGCGACCTGCTCCGGTTTGTAGGCCCGCACGCTGCGGCGGGTCTTTAACAGTTCCAGCATCTTGTTTTCCATAGGGCTACCTCCTATTGTATTATGGTATGATCTCCCTGGCGGCTTCCGCCAGGTCCAGCACCAGCTCCCCGGTGCCCACGTTGTAGCCGCTGCAGGCGTACAGGCCGCTGCCATGGCTGTCCGCCAGCACCAGCAGGGGGTAGCGCTCGGGCTCTACGAACATCCGCCGGGCCAGGGCGGTAACGGTGTCGGGGAATTCCCCGGTGTACACCTTGGCCTGGGGCAGGGCTGCCAGGGTCTTTCGCAGGGTGGGGTCTGCCTTGGCGGCGAGGTCCTCCAGCACCAGGCGCACCTGGCACAGGTCTTGGATGGCCGCGTATTTCTCCGCGGCCTCCCGCAGCTCGTTCAGGATGTGCTCGGTGGGCTCCCGGCCGGGCTCCAGCCACAAAAGCAGGCTCAGGGGGGACTGGCGGAGCAGGGCCTCGCTGGGAAGCTCCCCGCCGTCCTCCTCGTAGAGCGTGAAGGGCGGCAGGGAGAGCCGGGCCAGCAAGTCCGCCCCCCGGCCCTGGCGGAAGGAGAGGAGGAAGGATTTCTCCTCCCCCGGGGTGAGGGTAAAGTCCAGCCGCTGGGCCAGCTGGTCCCCTGCCGGCAGCCGCTGGGTGGTGAGCAGCCGGTAATCGCCGGGGGCCAGGGAGAGCTGAAGCCCGCCCCCCGCGGGCACGTCCCCGGCGGCCAGGGCCGCCCAGCCCCGGGGGGTGCGGCGGGCCAGGGTGTAGTTCTGATGGAACACGCCCGGCTGGCCTGCCGGGGCCCGGAGGGTCACAGAGGCGGCGGGGGCCGCCTGCCCCACAGGGCGAAAGGCGCCGGCCTGCCAGACTTCCGGCCGGCCGCCGGCGGTGTTTAACCGGGCGGGCACGCCCAGGCTGCGGCACAGGGCGCAGAACAGCACCTCCCGGCCCCCGGGGGCAGCGGCTTTCAGCCGGAAAATGCCCAGGGGTGTGGCGGGCAGATCGGGATAGGTGTCGTCCTCCTCCCGGATGTGCTCTTCCACCCAGGCCCAAAGGGCGGCGGGGTCGCCGCGGAAGCGGGCCCGCTCCAACCCGGGGAAGGCATCGGCCAGCGCCCTGCGCCAGGGGGCCAGGGGCTCCAGGGCGATGCGGGGGCAGAGCAGGGCGGTGTCGAACACGTCGGGGGGAAAGCTGTTTTCCCAGGCCAGGGCGTCCAGGGACTCCTCCAGCACCGCCGGGGGGAGGTGGGACGCCCGGTCCTTTTCCGTCAGGGTAGCTGCCACCCGCCCCTGGGCGGGGGAGAGCTCCTGGGGAACGGCGACGGCCAGCTTTGCCTCCCGCAGCCGGGCGGCATGATCCAGGCAGGCCCGGCGCGCCTGCTTTTGCGCCGGGGGCAGGGGCGCGGGGTAGGAGGCCGCGGCGGGCGGGGCGGCAAAGTCGAAGGGGAGCCAGGCCTCCTGGGGATCAGGCCGGCCCAGGATGAGCTCCAGAGCCGGGGACTCCCCGGTGTGGAGCAGGCCCTCGGCCCAGAGCTCCCCGGCCTGGGCGGTGACCCACACGCTGCCCTTGCCCAGCCGCAGCCGGGCGGCGCCGTCCGGGCCGGTGGTGCGGGAGGCGATCTCGGCCAGCTCCCCCATATTGAGCAGGCCGAAGGCCACCCGGGCCCCGGGCAGGGGCCGGCCCTGGGGGTCGCGGACAGTGACGGTGACCGGGACCACCGGGGCGTAATTCTGGGTGACGCTCTCGTATACCACGCCGCCCCGCAGGTCCGTATCTAAGGGGTCGGCCTGGGGGAACAGGAGCTTTGCCTCCTCCCAGGGGCCGGGAGCAAAGCTGCGGGTGTGGATGAGCATGGCCCGGGCCGCCGCCCCGGTGAACCAGCCCCGGTCCAGCTGGGGCTCGGGCTCGCAGGCCCCCAAATACTGCCAGCGGCTGCCGGTAAAGGCCTCCACCCAGGCGTGGTTGTCGTCGCAGTGGGACCACCAGGGGGCATACACCTGCCGGGCGGCGATGCCCACGGCCCGCAGGGCGTTGACCGTGAAGGTGGACTCCTCCCCGCAGCGGCCGTAGCCGCACTGGTACACCGCCAGGGCCGAGGCCGTCCGGCCGTCGGTGGAGCGGTAGGTGGCCTCCTCGGCGCACCAGCGGTTTACCTCTAAAATGGCTTCCTCCAGGGGGAGGCCTGCCACCCGGGGGCGCAGCTTTTCGTAAAACAGCGCCCGGCAGGGGGCCAGCTGCTCGTTGTTTACCCGGGGGCAGAGCACCTGCCGGAAAAAGAGCTCCTCCGGCAGGGCGGCGCACCAGGGAAATTCCGCCCGCACCCGCAGGCTGTGGCGGACACAGCCCAGGAGCAGCTCCGGGCTGTAGTCCCCCAGGTCGGACAGGGGCAGGGCGGCCAGGAGGGCCCGCAGCAGCAGGGCTTCCTCCTCCCCGCAGGAGGCGAGGGCCGCCTCCCAGGTTTCCGCCAGCGCCTCCGGCAGGGCGGACTTCCGCCGGGGCCAGGCGGTCTCGGTATAGCGGGCGATATTCTTCCAAGCTGTCATAGGCGATGCAGTTCCTCCCAAGCGGCCCGGACCTTGTGCTCGTCCGTGCGCCAGATCTCAAATTCGCTGAGGCCAGGCAGCCCCATGGGCACCCCCTCTTTCCGGTAGGCCATGCCGCTTTCCACCACGGTCTTGCCGCTCATGTGGAAGCTGGTGAACAGGGGGCAGGCCTGACTCAGTGCCCGGATGGCCGCCGCGTCCACCCCGGCGCCCACCAAAAGCTCCACCGGAGCGGCGGCCTGGGCCAGCTCCCCAAGGAGGGCGGCGCCCTCCAGACAGCTGGCGGCCTGGCCGGAGGTGAGGATGGTGTCAACCCCCAGGGCTTTACAGGTTTCCAACGCGGCGAAGGGGTCCCGGCACAGGTCGAAGGCCCGGTGGAGGGTAAACCGCCTGCCCCGGCTGTGGGCCAGGGCGGCCAGCTGCTCCATCCGGGGCAAATCCAGATCCCCCTGGGGGGAGAGACACCCGCAGACCAGGGCGTCGGCCCCCTGGTCCAGCAGGGCCTCCCCCTCCTCCAGCAGCAGGGCGAACTCCCGGTCCGTGTAGAGGAAGTCCCCGAACCGGGGGCGCAGCAAAGCGTGGACCGGCAGGCCGGTCTCCCCTTTTACCGCCCGGAGCAGGGCCAGGCTGGGGGTGGTGCCCCCGATGACCAAATTGGCGCAGAGCTCCAGCCGGGTGGCCCCGCCGGCCTTGGCGGCCAGGGCGGATTCCAGGCTGTCCACGCACACTTCCAGCACAAAGGGCTTTGCCATGGCTTACTCCTTTAAGGTGACTTCCAGCACCGTGTCCACCGGGTCGGGCAGCACCGGGTCGGGGCCCAGGTCGGCGAAGGCCAGGCCCGGGTAGTTGCCGCTCATCCAGCTGTGGGAGACAGGCACCTCGGCGCCGGTGGCCAGCATGCGGATGCAGTCGATGTCCTCCCCCTTCAGGCCCATGAGGGGCAGGGGGCCGATGGAGTTCTCGAACACGTGGTAGTAGAGCTTGTTCCCGCTGCGGGTGATGCGGCCGCAGTCGGGCTTCTCCATGCCGGCCTTGCCGCAGCCGTAGATGCTCTTGCTGTTCCGTTTCATCCAGGCGCCGATCTCTTTCAAAATCGCCTGGGACTGGGGCGGGATGTTGCCCTTGGCGTCGGGGCCTACGTTTAAGAGCATGTTGCCCCCCTTGGAGACGCACTCCACCAGCTTTTTGATGAGCATGGGGGCGGGCTTGTAGAACCGGTCGTACTCGCAGTAGCCCCAGTTGTTGTTCATGGTGACGCAGGCCTCCCACACCAGGTCGCGACCCTGCTTGTCCTGGATGCCCTGGGGCGGGATGATCTGCTCGGGGCTGACGAAGTCCCCGTGGTAGGGGGTGGGGTTCCCTTCCCACATGGAGCCGAAGCCCTCACCGCTGACCTCCAGCCGGTTGTCGATGATGACCCCGGGCTGCAATTCCCGCACCATGGTGACCAGCTCGGTGGCCTTCCACTTCTCGCCCCGCATCACGTTGTACTGGTCCTCGTAGGAGAAGTCGAACCAGAGGATGTCGATCTTCCCGTAGTTGGTGCACAGCTCCCGCACCTGGTTGTGCATGTAGGTGAGGTACCGGTCGAAGTCCCGGCCCTCGTTGCCGTAGGCGGGGTCGTCCCGCATGGGGTGCTGCTTGTCCCCATAGTGGGGGTAGTCGTCGTGGTACCAGTCGATAATGGAGAAGTACAGCCCCACCTTCAGGCCCTCGGCCCGGACGGCGTCCACGTACTCCCGCACCAGGTCGCGGCCGCACTTGGTGTTGGTGGACTTGAAGTCGGTGTACTGGCTGTCGAACAGGCAGAAGCCGTCGTGGTGCTTGGCGGTGAGGACCACGTACTGCATCCCCGCCTCCTTGGCGGCCCTGGCCCAGGCCTTGGGGTCGTAGTCCACGGGGTCAAACTCGTAGAAGTAGCGCATGTAGTCCTCCTTGGGGATGCGCTCTACGCTGCGCACCCACTCGCCCCGGGCGGGGATGGCGTACAGCCCCCAGTGGATGAACATGCCGAACCGGGCCTGGGTAAACCAGGCCACACGCTTTTCGTACTCTTCGCGGTTGAATTGGTACATAGTTTCTCCTCCCTTTTCCGGCCGCCGTTTTTTGGCCGGAGGTTTGGTTTTACTATAGCACAGCGGCGGGAAGATGGAAAGCGGTTTTTCCAAAAATCTCCGGGAAATCACGGCGGTTTTGTTTTCCGCACGAAAATTTTACTGTTCCGCACCCTCTCCCCGCTTGCCAGGCGCCACCCTTTGTGATAGGATATACCCTTAGCGGACAACGGCACTACCGTGTGCCGGGAAAATTTCCACAGTGGAACCGAGGGAAAATGGGAACATGAATATCGTGATCGTAGGCGACGGCAAGGTGGGCTCGGCCCTGACCTTGCAGCTGGCCAAAGAGGGACACGACGTGGTGGTCATCGACAGCAACAAGATGGTGCTCCAAGAGGCCCAGCAGGCTTTGGACATCAACGTGGTGCACGGCAACGGCGCCACCTTAAAGGTACAGAAAATGGCCAACGTGGACACCAGCGACCTGCTCATCGCGGCCACCTCGGCCGACGAGGTGAACCTGCTGTGCTGCATTCTGGCCCGGAAGCTGGGCTGCAGCCACACCATCGCCCGGGTGCGCAACCCGGAGTACTACAGCCAGCTGTTTTTGCTGAAGGACGAGCTGGGCCTGAACATGATGGTAAACCCGGAGCGGGCCACCGCCCGGGAAATCTTCCGGCTGCTGCAGTTCCCCTCCTTTCTGAAGCGGGACTCCTTCGCCAAGGGGCGGGTGGAGATTGTGGAGCTGGCCCTGCGGCCGGGCAGCCCCCTTATCGGGGTGCGGCTCTCGGAGCTGCACAAGATCATCAAGCTGAAGGTGCTGGTGTGCGCCGTGGAGCGGGGCAGCCAGGTCTTTATCCCCGACGGCAGCTTCCAGCTGGAGGAGGGGGACCGGCTGTCGGTCACCGCCTCCGCCGGGGACCTGGCCCGGCTCATCCGGGGCCTGGGCATCCAGCAGAAGAAGGTGCGGGACGTGATGATCGTGGGGGGCAGCCGCATCGCCATTTACCTGGCCATGGAGCTGCTGAACACCGGGGTGGACGTGAAGCTCATCGAGATCGACGAGGAGCGCTGCGAGCTGCTGGCGGACGTGCTGCCCAAGGCCACGGTCATCCACGCCGACGGTTCCAACCGGTACGTGCTGGACAGCGAGGGCCTGGCCCGCACCGACGCGGTGGTCACCCTGACGGACATGGACGAGGAGAACCTGATCATCTCCATGTACGCAAACTACCTGGGCACCTGCAAGGTCATCACCAAGATCAACCGCACCGACTTTACCGAGGTGCTCTCCGACAAGGGCATCGACTGCGTGGTGAGCCCCAAGGAGCTGTGCTGCAACGACATCGTCCGGTATGTGCGGGCCATGGGCAACCGGAAGGGCGAGTCGGTCATCACCCTGCACCGCATCGTGGGGGACCGGGTGGAGGCGTTGGAGTTCCGGGCCGGGCGGCAGCTCTCCCAGCTTGGGAAGCGCCTGGCGGACGTGCGCCTGAAGCCCAACACCCTCATCGCCTGCATCAACCGCCGGGGGAAGATGATCCTCCCCAAGGGCAGCGATTCCATCGAGGCCGAGGACTCGGTGATTGTGGTGGCCCTCTCCGACCAGGTCATCGACGACCTGAGCGACATCTTCCTGGAGGAGTAACGCGCCATGAATTACAAGATGATCCTCCGGCTGATCTGCTATATTCTGCGGGTGGAGGCGGTGTGCCTGGTCCCGCCCCTGGGCATCTCCCTGTTTTTGGGGGAGAGGGATGCCGCCTTGGGCGCCGGGCTCACCATCCTGCTGTGCGGGGCCCTGAGCCTGACCACCTGCTTCCTGCCGCCCCGGACGAAAGAGATCTCCCCACGGGAGGGGTTTCTCAGCGTGGCGCTGTGCTGGGTGGTGGTGTCTTTGGCTGGGGGGCTGCCCTTCTTCTTCAGCGGGGCCATCCCCAACTTCATCGACTGCTTTTTTGAGACGGTCTCCGGCTTTACCACCACGGGCTCCAGCATTTTAACGGATGTGGAGGCCATGCCCAAGGGGCTGCTGTACTGGCGCAGCTTTACCCACTGGCTGGGGGGCATGGGGGTGCTGGTGTTCCTGCTGGCGGTGGTGCCCATGGGCAAGGGGCGCAACTCCCTGCTGCACGTGATGCGGGCCGAGAGCCCCGGCCCCCAGGTGGACAAGCTGGTGCCCACCCTGCAGAAAAGCGCCAAGATCCTCTATACCATCTATATCGCCATGACCCTCATCCAGATCACCCTGTTGCTGCTGGGTGGCATGCCCCTGTTCGACTCTCTGACCATCTCCTTCGGCACGGCGGGCACCGGCGGCTTTGCCATCAAGAACGACAGCATGGCAGGGTACAGCACTTACCTGCAAGCGGTGTGCACCGTATTCATGGCGCTGTTCGGGGTGAATTTCAGCATCTACTACCTGGTGCTCCTGCGGCAGTTCGGCAAGGTGCTGCACAACGAGGAGCTTTGGCTCTACCTGGGGATCATGGCCGGGGCCACCGCCCTCATCACCTGGGACATCGCCCCCCAGTATAACGGGGACCTGGGCCAGTCGCTGCACCACGCGGCCTTCCAGGTGTCCTCCATTATGACCACCACGGGCTTTGCCACCACGGACTTCAACCTGTGGCCCCCCTTCTCCAAGATGATCCTGGTGACGCTGATGATCGTGGGGGCCTGCGCCGGGTCCACCGGCGGGGGCATCAAGGCGGCCCGGGTGCTGCTGCTGTTCAAGTCCGGCCGGCGGAGCCTGAAGCGGATCATCCGGCCCCGGCAGGTGGCCCAGGTCCACGTGGACGGCCAGCTGGTGGACGAGAGCGTCATCCACAACACCTACAGCTACATGGTGTTCTACAGCATCACCGCCATCCTCTCCATGCTGGTGGTGGCACTGGACGAGCAGTCCCTGGAGACCACCATCACCGGGGTGCTCACCTGCCTGAACAACGTGGGCCCCGGCATGGACATGGTGGGCCCCATGAGCAACTTCGCCCACCTCTCCTGGCTGAGCAAGCTGGTGCTGTCCTTCGACATGCTGCTGGGCCGGCTGGAGATTTTCCCCATGCTCCTGCTGTTTATGCCCGGGGCGTGGAAGCGCAGCTGAAAAAACGAGAGAGCCGTCCCGGATTTGGGGCGGCTTTTTTGCAATCTTCGTTCCAGACGTGTAAGATTGGCCCCCAAAAAGGGAGAGTGTTGGTAGAGGAACAAAAAAGGAGGGATGGGAAATGGACGACCGGGAGATCGTGAAGCTGTTCTGGGCGCGGTCGCCCCAGGCGGTGGACGCCCTGGACGAGGCCTACGGCCCGGACCTGCGCCGCCTGGCCCAGCGGCTGCTGGACGACCGGCAGGACGCCGAGGAGTGTGTGAACGACACCTACCTGAGCCTGTGGCAGGGCATCCCCCCGGCGAAGCCGGACCCCCTGCTGCCCTACGCCCTGCGGGTCACCCGAAATTTGTGCTTAAAGCGCAAACGGTGGAACACCGCGGGGAAGCGCTCCTCCCCCTTCGACGCGGCCTTTGAGGAGCTGGAGGACTGCCTGGGGGACTCGGCCGGGCCCGAGGCCAGCTTCGACGAGGGGGAGCTGAAGGCCGCCCTGAACAGCTTTGTGCGGGGGCTCTCCCACCGGGACAGGGTGCTGTTTTTAGGGCGGTACTGGTACGGCTGCTCCCTGAAGGAGCTGGGGGAGCGGCTGTCCATCACCGAAAACAACGGGGCCGTGCGGCTCTCCCGGCTGCGGGAGAAGCTGAAGGCCCACCTGCGGAAGAAAGGAGTATTGGAATGAAGGCCGAGGATCTGCTGCAAGCCATGAACGACATCGACACCAAATATGTGGCCGAGGCCCAGCCCTGGACCGCCCCGGTGAAGAAGCTGCACCACCCGGTGTGGGCCGCGGCTGCCGCCGTGATGCTGTGCCTGGGGCTGGGGGCCGGGGCCGCGGTACTGCTCCACTCCCCGGCGGTACAGCCCGGCGCCGAGGGCGGGGTGACCACCGAGCTCTCCTCCAGCCAGGAGGCCGGGGGGGCCCGCGTTACCCTGGAATTCGAGCATCTGGCGGCCGGCGAGGAGAAGATCGCCCCCTTTGCCGCCACCTATGGTCCCGCCTATGCCGAGGCCAGCGCCGCAGGGGAGGACGGGGGGATCTTTGGTGGGGGCTATTCGGAGATATTCCTCACCCGGGAACAGCTGGAGGCCATCTGGCAGGGGGACGCCCTGCCCTGGGATGGGATCGGCCTGGAGAACGTCACCCTGGACGCCACCGCCGCCTTCCAGGACGGGGAGCTGATCCAGGTGTATATCGAGGCTCCGGACCTCTTTACCATCCAGCTGGTGTCCCGGGCCTATGCGGAAGCCAACGCGGCGGATTGGGCCCGGCAGGTGGAGGAGAGCTTCGCCAGCGCCAACAACCAGGTAGACGGCACCCCGGTGGTGGCCGGCTGGTTCCAAGAAACCGCCCTGTATGGGGATGCCAAGCTCGATGAGACGGTGGCAAAGGCCCTCTTCTCTGTGGACAGCGCCATCGTCACTGTCACCGCCGCTTCCAGTGAGATGGCGTTCCCCACCCAGGAGGAAGCCCAGGCCTTTGTGGAGCAGGTGGTGGGGCAGAGCTTGAACACAGGCGTTGTGCTGAGCGGGCTTTCCGCGCCGCAGGACGACACGGATACTGCGCTGGAGTTTGCCCAGTGGGACGAGGCGGAATATGAGACCTTGTTCCGGGAGTGGGCCGACAGCTACAGGGCCGATGTGATCGAGCCCCAGGTGACAAAGCCCGACGGCAGTTACCGCACCCAGGACTTGCCCCTGGAGCAGGTAAAAGCCCTGTGGGGCGGGGAGTTCCCCTGGGTCAACGGACACGACAGTTTCCAAAATCCCCGGGCCTACACCTACCATACGGAAGAGGGGGAGCCCGTGTACGCGGTCATTGAGATCGGCGGCGGGGACGTGGGCTTTACCGTCACCATCCTTCCCCAGTATCCCCAAGGGGAGTGGGGCGAAGCCCTCACCGCCGTGCTGGCACAGGCTAACGAGGAGGTAAACGGCGTGCCGGTGCTCACCAGCGGCACCCAGCTTTCCACTGCCGCCTACACAAAGTATGAGGCGCTGTTCCAGCCCCAAAGCAGCGATAGCGTCATCCATGTGGAAGCCCACGCAGGGGACACCCAGTCCGACTTTACCCCCGAGGAAGCCCAGACCTTCGTGGAGCAGGTGGTGGAGGGGACGCTTACCGGCGGCATCGACCTGGCCGTGCTCCAGCCTTGACATGATAAAACGCACAAAAGGGAGGCGCTTGTAGCGCCTCCCCTCTTTTTTGCCCGCGTTACGCGTTGCGGGTGATGTACTGGCAGTACACGTAGATGTTCTGGATCTTTTTGGCGGTGACGCCGTCGCTGGCCTCCACCTCGGGCTGGGTCTCCGAGGGGGTGATGTGCAGCTTTACGGCGATGGCGTCCTGCCCCACCCGCATTTTCCGGATGGGCTTGTAGGCGAAGTCCCGGGGCTCGATGTCCACGAAGTCGTGGAGCACCTGCTCCGTGGCCCGGTCGGTGAAGCAGCGGAGGATGTCCCCGGCGTCGTACATGTCGATGATGGCCTTGGCTTCCTCGAAGCTCAGGTTGGTGGAGTGGTAGTCCCCCGCGCCGATAACGTACATGGTGCTGTTGTCCAAAAGCAGCAAGGGTTCTTTCTTTTCCGACATGGCATGTGCCCCCTTTGAATAGGATTTGACGGCTGGCTGCACCCACCGCCCGCTTTTGCGGCAATAGATACAGAGTTTTTGCCTTACTAATAACTATTATAGCTATAGTGACAGGTGTTTGCAAGGGGTCACGCCGTTTGTTAAAAAATAAATTATTGGTGGGGTTCCGGCTCCCCGCCGGTCTGGTAGTCCTTCACCTGGGCGAAGAGCCGCTGGTCCACCCGGGCGGAGAGCCGCAGGCCCTCGGCCACGTATTCCTCGCTGAGCACCGCGCCCTCCTCCCGGAGCCTGGCGGCCAGGCCGCTTTTGGCAAAGGGCAGCAGCAGCTCCACCTGGAAGGTCTTTTCCGGCAAGTTCGCCTCGATGGCCTCCAGCAGCCGGTCGATGCCCTCCCCCTTCAGGGCGCTGATGCGCACCGCCCCCGGCAGCCGGATGGCCAGCTCCGGGTCGGTGACGGCGTCCCACTTGTTCAGCACCGGGATGACCGGGTGCCCCGCGGCCCCCAGCTCCTCCAGCAGGTCCTGGGTGACCCGCAGGTGCTCCCCGGCCTCGGGGCTGGAGGCGTCGCAGATATTCAGCAGGATGTCGGCGGTGGCGGCCTGCTCCAACGTGGACTTGAAGGCCTCCACCAGGTGGTGGGGCAGGCGGCGGATGAGGCCCACCGTGTCGATGAGCATGACGGTCTTGCCGCAGGGCAGCTTCAAGGCCCGGGCTGTGGGGTCCAGGGTGGCGAAGAGCTTGTCCTCCGCCAGCACCCCGGCCTGGGTGAGCTGGTTCATCAGGGTACTTTTCCCGGCGTTGGTGTAGCCCACCAGGGCCACGGTGACGGTGCCGGCCTTCTGCCTGCGGCGCTGGATGAGCTCCCGGCCGGCCTCCACCTCCTCCAGCTGTGCCTTCAGCCCGCTGATGCGCCGCCGGATGTGGCGGCGGTCGGTCTCCAGCTTGGTCTCGCCGGGGCCCCGGGTGCCGATGCCGCCCCCCAGCCGGGACAGTGCCGTGCCCTTGCCCCCCAGCCGGGGCAGCAGGTACCGCAGCTGGGCCAGCTCTACCTGGAGCTTGCCCTCCCGGCTGCGGGCCCGCTGGGCGAAGATGTCCAGGATCAGGGTGGTGCGGTCGATGACCCGCACCCCGAAGAGCTCCTCCAGGTTCCGGATCTGGGTGGGGGACAGCTCCCGGTCGAAGATGGCCAGGTCCAGCTCCTCCCGCTTTACCAGGTCCGCGGCCTCCTCCGCCATGCCGGAGCCCAGGCAGGTGGCGGTGTCCGGGGCCGGGCGCTTCTGGGTGAGGAAGAAGGCGGGCTCCGCGCCGGCGGTGCGGGTTAGCTCCGCCAATTCGTCCAGGGAGGCCTGGGCGTCGTATTCCCCGGTGTCCAGGGCCACCAGCAGGGCCTGTTCCGGGCGGGTCTCGTTTTCAAACAAGGGTATCTCCCCTCCCACAAAAAGATACCCCCATTATAGCAGAGAAAGGGGCGGGATGCAAAATCTTCTTTCGCATCCCGCCCCGTTTTTCCGGCGGTTATCCGGTCTCCCCCTGCTGCAGCTCCCAGGCCAGGTGGGCGGGGAGCAGCCGGTCCAGCTCCCGCTCGGCCTCCTCTTCTGTGACGCCTGCCGGGCTGCCTGTCACCAGCAGGCCGCCCTCCTCGGTCTCGGCCAGGGTCCCCTCCACCCCGGCCCCGGGGAGCAGGGCGCTGTACTCCGCCAGGGTGTGGGCGTCCCCTCCCACCCCCAGCCGGGCCAGCAGGGAGGCCCGGCGCTGGCCCGCCGTCCCGGCGGACACCTGGGGCCGGAACAGGAGCTCCCAGCAGTCCAGGCCATAGCCCGCGGCGGTCTCGATGAACAGCTCTCCCAAAAGCTCCGCGAAGGACGCCTCGATGAGGGCGAAGCCCGCCCCGTAGGCGGAAAGCTCCGCGTCCACCCGGGTGTCCCCGTCCAGGGTGTACAGCCCGGTGCCCCGGAGCACCTGGGCCATATGCTCCGCCGCCGTCATGCGATCTCTCCGATCTGCACCGTGCCCTCCACGGGGATCACCCCGGTGAGGGAGCTGATGTCCTGCATATTCACCGCGAACTCCAGCCGGTCGATGGGCGCCGCCCCCAGGATCACCCGGCTCAGGTCCGCCAGGGTGACGGGGCTGGCCACCCCCAGCCCGGCAAACCACTGGGCCAGGGCATCCTCCACCGCCGTTTTGACAGCGGTGAAGTCCGCGCCGGCCCGGGGCCGCACATTGGCGGACACGTTCACCGGCAGGGGGGTGGCGGCCGCCACAGTCACCGTGACGCCGATCTCCCGCTGGGCCTGGAGGCCGGCCTCCAGCTCCTCCAGCACCGCCGCGGAAGGGGCCGCGCCCTCCCCCCAGGCAAAGACCGCCACCGTCCCCACGCCGCTGGCCCGGGGCACCACCTGGACTGTGGTGATGCCCGGGACCGCCAGGGCGGCGGATTCGTAAAAGCCCGCGTTGCCGGTGGTGGCGCACCGCTGGTAGGCCCCCAGGACGCGGGCCCGGTAGGCCTCGTCTTCCTCCGGGTCGCGGCCGCCGGTAAAGGCGGCCTCGTTGGTCACATAGTCGATGCCCGTCACCGGGGTCACCAGGGTGCTGATATACCCCGCCGCGGCGTTGCCCCCGCTGCCCCCCAGCACGGCCTGGGCGGGGATGTCCACGGTCAGCTCCCCGGCGGAGAGCACCCCCTCCTCCAGGGTTTCGTACTCCACCGCCTCCTCCCCGGGGGCGGCGCACAAGGTGCCCGCGGGAATCACCAGGTCGAAGTCCAGGGCCAGGTACCGGCTGAAGGTCAGCTCCCCCTGGGCGTGGGAGGCCTCCCGCCGGGCCAGGCCCCGCTGGGCGCCGTGGCGGTCCAGCTGCTCCCCGGTGGCCGTCTGGGGGAAGGCCTGCCGCCACAGCCAGTCCATCCCCGCCTGGAGGCGGTACAATTCCCCTGCCAGCACCCGCAGCCGCAGCCCCAGGTCCGAAACCGCCTCCACCTCCTGGCCGCTCTCCTCCCGGTAGGCGTCCTCCATCCGCTTTACGATGTTTTCGTAGCTTTCCATACTTCCACGTCCCCCTCTCCCAACGGTGTGGCGATGGTGAACACCGCCCCGTGCTCTGTGGCTTGGGCCGCTGTGGCCCGCACCCCGGGCAGGTCCAGCAGCGCCTCGTTGGCCAGGGCCACCGCCCGCTCCAGCGCGTGGTCCCCGGCCGGGTCCCACTGCCAGAAACCGCTGCCCAGCTCCGGCTCGTAGGGCAGGCTGCCCTTTACCATGGCGATGCGCATCCCGGCGTTCTGCAGCAGCTCCGCAAGGCCGGAGACCCACCCCGGCAGGCCCCCGGGCCCCAGGGCCCAATCTCCGTGCTCCCATTTGATATCCAACTGCCTCACTCCTCCTTGGGCTGGAACACCTGCCCGTTGATGACCACTTGTCCGTTCCGATTCAGCAGGATCTCCGCCCCGCCCGCGGAGTAGAGCCGGACCTCCCCCTCCTGCAGGGAGCTGTCCGGCGGGCTGGCCAGGCCGGCGCAGTAGCCCTCCAACAGCACCGCCTGGTTCCCGCTGGCGGCGGCGCTGGAGAACCCATAAGGCAGCAGCTGCTGGGGAGAGCGGTAGGCCCGCTCCCCCTGGATGGAGAGCCCTTGGCCGCCGGTGACCTGCCCCTTGCGCAGCCGCACCCCCGTCTGGGGGAAGAGTTTTCCTGTCAGCCACAGCATGTCACTGCCCCCTTTCCAGTACGATTTGGGTGCGCCGGCCGTTTTCATCCCACAGGGCCCGGCCGCTGCGCACCGGGCAGCCGGAAAACTTTCCCAGGCCGGGCACCTCCACATCCGCTTTTTCGCCCCGCAGGGGCCACAGCAGCCCCGGGCACTCCACGGTGAGGGAGAAGCTCTCCCGCTCCCCCCGGGCGATGACCTCCCGGGGGTCCTCCCCGCTCTGCATGCTCCCGTACCGGCGGCGCTCCACCACCGCCTCCTGATTGCGGTAGGGGGTGTCGTACCCGCCCCGGAAGCTCTGCTGCCGCACCTCGCTGATCCGCTTGCAGGGGGCCAGGGCCAGGGTGGCCGAAAGCACCTCCCCCAGCCGCAGTTCCCGCTCCGGCGCCCCCTCACAGTGCAATACGCCCTGGCAGTCCACATAGGGCTGGGTGCCCAAAAGCGTCTGGCAGAAGTCGCTGAGCACTGTCCAGCAACTGGTCCCCTTTTCGATGACCAGCTCCCCCGGTGCAGCGGCCTCCCACACCACCCGGGTGATGCCCAGGGGCTCCAAAAGCGTTTTCCCCAGCTTTTCCAGGGTGGGCCGCTGGATGATCCCCGGGGGCGCTTCGTTGTCCAGGAGCAGCGCCTCCCCGCTGCGGCACACCAGTTCCACGGTGATGCCGCTGTCCGTCAGGCGGGTGTTCTGCTCGTCCACCAGCCCCCGGAACACCGTCTCCCCCTGGCGGCAGGCCGTCACCCAGACCAGCTCCTCCCACACCCGGTCCGCCGGGAACACCGCCTCCAGCAGGTCCGCCGGGGCGTCCCGGTCGTAGGTGAGGGAGGCGCTTCTGGGCTCGCCCAGCAGCATCTGGCTGCCGTCTTTCAACGTGCCCCAAAATGTCACGGCACCCGCACCTCCTCCCCGGCTCCCAGCACGGCGATGTCCCGGATGTGGGGGTTGGCCGCGATCATCTCCTCCATGGTTCTCTCATAGCGCCTGGCGTAGTCCCACAGGCTCTCCCCCGCCTGGGCGGTGTGGACGCCCCGGCCCCGGCCGTCCTCCCCGGCCCGGTGCTCGGTAAACCCAAAGCTGTAGTGGATGAGCTCCTCCCCCGGGGCGCCCAGCAGCTTCAGGCTGTCCATCACCGCTAAAAAGGGCTCCTGCCCCGGCAGCTGCAGGCTGCCCGGCCCGCCCCGGCGGAACACCGCTTGGAGCTGCCGCCACTGTTCCCCGCAGTCCTCCCCGGTGAAGTACCCCTCCCCGGTGATCCTCCGCTTGGCCTCCCCCAGGTCCTCCAGCCGGCTGCCCCGGTAGGGCAGGGCCGTCTCCTTCACGTTACGCTCCAGTGCCAGGGTGAGGGCTGTGGGGTTGTGGGGCCAGGTAAAATCACGAAACCGCATGCCCATCAAATTCATGGCCGCCTCCTAAAATCCCGCGGGATAGCGCCTGCTGTCCCGCTCCAGCTCCCGGGAGAGCTCCTGGGCCTGTTCCCTGCCGTCCATGTCCATTCCTCCTGTCCTTTGTTATGCTGTCTCCTCCTGCCGCTGGTAAGAGACGAACACCCCCCGGTTTTGGGAGAGGCTCTTCCACCGGCAGCCCACATACGTCTCCGGCGACTCCCCCAGCTTTGCCGTAAAGCTGGCCAGCCGCTCCAGGCCCTGGGTGTCCAGGCCCTCCAGCTCTACGGTGTACCGGGTGCGCCGGTCCCCCAGGGCGAAGGCCTGGCTCTCCCCGATGGACACCAGCTCCCGACCCTCGGTGCTCACCGCCACGCTCCAGCCCGCTATGGGGTAGACCTTCCCGCCCAGGGTGACCTCCCCGCCGCCGCCCTCATCCAGGCCGGCAAACTCCACCGCACAGGGGATGGCCAGCAGCCCGGTGGGCTTGTCCTGCTGGGCCTTGCCCCGCTCCATGCCCCGGAACCCAGGGGCCAGCTCCCGGGCCGCCGCTTCCACAGCGGCCAGCAGCGGCTCCGCCTCTCCGGGCTCGGTGCCCCGGGGAAGGAACACCGTAAGCTCCAGCTTCCCGGACCAGCCCTCCGGCGCGAAGCGCTCCTTTGCCACCTGCCCGGCCACGGTGAGCCTCTCCACCCGCCGGGAGCTCTGCTCCGTCCCGTAGGCCGCCTGGAACTCCCCTTGAGGGAAATCCGCCGCCAGCTGCTCCAGCAGGCTCTCCAACAGCTCATACGCTCCCATCTGTTCCCTCCGTTTCCAGCCGCTCCAGCAGGGCCCGCAGGCAGACCTCCTGTCCCCCGGCGGCCAGGGGCTCCGCCCGCAGCACCCGGTAGCGGTCCGCTCCCCGGCACAGCACGTCCCCGGGGGCGGCCTCCTCCAGCCACCCGGTGAACACATACAGGGGCAGGGCCAGCTCCCCCAGCTGGTGGGGCAGGCTGCCCCGCGCCTCTTCCGGGTCCCCCTTCAGCCGGGCCACCAGGCCCCGGCCCGCTATGGTCCCGCCGCTTGCCCGTTCCAGCTCCACCGCGTCGAAGTACCGGAACAGCCGTTTCATCCAGCTCTCCATGGCCTCACGCCCTTCCAAAATAGAAATCCCCGTCCCGCAGCACCGGCCCGCACAGCCGCCGCTGTTCCTGGGCCAGGGCCCGGGCCTTTTCCTCCCTGGCGGCCCAGTCCAGCTTCACCTCCGGGGTGGAGAGGCTCCCCGGCAGCAGGGCCCCGTCCGCCAGCACCAGGTGGTAAAAAGCCTGGGCCGCCGCCAGGCCCACCAGGCTCTCCTCCCAGCCGGCAGCCCCGGGCCCGGCCTGGGCCTCTGCCCATTTGGCGCCGCCCTCACACAGGGCCTCCCACAGCGCCTTCCGCTCCGGGCTGGCGGTCTCTTCGTCCTCCCCGCTGTACAGCAGGAACCGCTCCAGCACTTGTTCCCGATCCAGTTCCATGTTTTCCTCCTTTGGATGGGGCAAAGGCGGGCTTTTGCCCGCCTCCCCAACATACCTTTCTCAGCCCGCCGACACCGTGTAGGAGATACCCTGGGCCGCGCCCTCGCAGATCCGGGCAAAGCCCGAGGTCACGCTGATGGCCGCCCGCTCCAGCTGCCGGTCGATGAGCTTGTCGTAGTCGGTGACCACGTCCCCGGCCTGCACCAGCTCCAGGGCGCAGCTCTTGTCCAGGCCGATGATCTTCCCGTCCTCCATGCCGGGTACGTGGATGAGCTTGGCCCCCAGGGGGGTGCACAGCTTGCCGGTGCCCTGGAAATTCATCCCCGCCTGGGCGTCCTTGAACTCCGTGATCTGCAAGAGCTTCTCCATGGCGGCGGTACCGGCCACCACCGTGTTCAGCTGGAAGGGGGCCAACCTGCCCCACAGCTCCACAAAATCACTGTAGTCGGGGGTGCCGGCGGTAAAGGTGATCCCCGGCTTGCTGCCGTCCCCGTCGATGAGGGCCTTCACCGCATCCTGCATCTGGGCCGCGGCGATGTAGGCGCCGATCTGCCGCAAGGTCACGGTGAGCAGGTCCAGCTTCTGGAAGCGCAGCGCCTCGTAAGAGGTCACCAGCATCCGGCCCCGCTTTTTCAGGTTTACCAGGCCGTCGTTCATGCGGATGGTGGTGGCGGGCAGCTGGGCGCCCTCGGCCACGG
The DNA here is from genome assembly GCA_019112625.1 of Candidatus Acutalibacter stercorigallinarum. Lineage (GTDB taxonomy): Bacteria > Bacillota > Clostridia > Oscillospirales > Acutalibacteraceae > Acutalibacter > Acutalibacter stercorigallinarum. The sequence continues at coordinate 40,405 of DXIW01000052.1, forward strand.
GCTTCAGGGTCTTGGTGTCCTCCCCCTGGGCGGTGATGCTCCGGTAGTCCACCCCGTCGATGGTGGTCACGGTGGCCACCAGATCCTTCAGCTGGTCGGCGCCCTCCATGCCGCTGCGCACCGCCCGGGCCACATACTCCGGGAACAGCGCCGCGCTGGACGTGCACTGGAAGAATTTCTCCACCGGGTCCGAGCCGGGCCCGCTCACCCGGATGCCGAAGCGCTTCAGCTGCCGCTGGTAGGCGTCCAGGCCCTCCAGGGCCGTGCCCCGGTAGTGCTCGGAGCCGTCCAGCTCCTCCAATACCTGGGTAAAGCTCTTCCCCGGTACGCCGTACATGCCTTTTTCCAGTCTCAGGTCCTTAAAATATGCCATGTGCATCCTCCTTTGCTGCGATTTTTACAGGAACAGCCCGCACTGCCCGGCGGTGCTGTCGGCGTACACCACCAGGGCGGGCCTGCCGTCCGTGTCCGGCTGCACCTTGCCGCTGGCGTCCATAGACACCTTCCCAAACCCCACGGTGAGGGTGGCGGCGCAGGGCAGCTCCACATAGCCGTACAGCTGCACCCCGGCCAGGCCGTTCCGCAGGCTCACCACCACGCCGGCGGGCACGTCCCCCTCCGCGGAGCAGGGCCCCACCTGGCCGCTGGCGGTGATCTTCACCGCCTTGCCCACCGTCACGCCCTCGGCGGCCTCAAAGGTGGCCACCACTTCGCCGATCTTGTCAAACGCTGCTTCCATCTTTTTTCCTCCTTCTCAGATTTGGAATCCCCGGTCCTCTTCCGCGAGGCCCGGGCTGGTCTCCGGCGCCAGCTGGGGCTTTAAGGGCAGCGCCCGCTGGGCCATGCGTTCGTAGGTCTTTCCCAACAGGGACAGCTCCTCCAGCGAGAGCCCCTGGGCCGCGGACTTCATCACCGCCGCCGGCACCTCCGGCTGGAGCAGGGCGCTGTACCGCAGCACGTCCCGGGTCAGGCTCTCCCGGTAGGCGTCGCCCCACCGGGCCTTTTCCCGCAGCTGGCCCCACGCCTGGCGCAGCCGGTCCGCCTGGGCCTTGGTGACCTCCCCGGAGAGCAGGCCCTCCAGCTCCCCCTCCCGGAAGCTCTTGGTCACCCCGGCCTCCCGCTGGGCAGGCACCGCCACAAAAGAACACTCGTAGGCGTCGGTGGGGTCGCAGAGCACCCGGTGGCCCACGCCCTCGGGATACTCCTTCCCCTTTTCGTGGCCGCACTGCTCCTTGCCGCACAGCCCGCACACCGACCGCTTTACGCTGCAGCTGACGCTCACCTCCTTCAAAATGCCGCTGTCGATGAGCTCGATGACCTCCTGGTTCCCCGGGGTCCGGGGCAGGTAGGCCCTGGCGGTGAGCTGCACATAGGCCTCCCCCGCCCGGGTCCTGCGCTCCGGGTCCCGCCGCAGCGCCGTGCGGTAGATGCGGGCCGTCTGGTTTATGCTCTTCTGCTCGTGGTCGAAGATGCAGGTCTTGCCCAAAAACAGCTCCCGCAGCTTTTCCAAGGCCTCTGTGGAGAACCGCTCAAAGTCCCGGTCGATCTCGTTGTCGCACAGGGCCAGGGAAAAGGCGTACACCTCCTCCGGGCCGTACTCCCGGCGGGTATAGCGGTTGATGTCCTTCATCTCCCCCGGCTCCGGTGTCCGGCTCTTCAGCACCGTTCCTTCCTTCACATCATCCCTCCTGTTCCGCTTTCAGTTCCTGTTCCAGCTTTTTGGCCCGGGCGGTGAGGTACCTGGCGTTGGCGTGGTCCACCTCGTCCTGCATGGTGATCTCCTCCCACTCCACCCGGCAGCCGGGTTCGTAGCCCTCCAGGGCCAGCCAGGTGTCGCAGATCTTCCCCACCACCGGGGTGAGCACCCGTCGGTAGGCGTCCAGCTCACTGGTGAGCATGTCCGCCTGCTGACTGCTCATCCGCTCGGTGGAGGACCAGGACAGCCCCAGCAAAAACGGGGGCACGCCCAGCTTCGCCACGATCTGCTCCAGCATCTGCCGCACCGGCACCTGGCTGTCCAGAATCTGGTTGTCCGCCCCGATGGCCCGGATGGACACGTCCCCCACCGCCACGAAGTCACAGGGCTCGCGGCTGGTCATGGCCCGCTTCCACTCCCGCGCCACCTGGCGGGCCCGGTCCCCGGCCAGCATGCCGCCCAGGCCGTCGGGCTTGCAGGTCACGGCGAATTTCACGTTCCCCAGCCGCTCCCAGTTCACCCCCAGGGTATGGTAGACCTGCAGCAGCACCTGGCTCACAAAGGGCAGCCCCCGCAGCACCGACACCCCCCAGGGGCGGCCCGCCTCCGGGTTCAGCGCCGACACCAGCAGCAGCTGGGGGTAGGGGCACTCCCGTCTGCCTTGGGCGTCCCGGGCATATACCTTTACCCCCAGGGGGCCGTCCTCCTCCAGGTCCAGCTGGTCCAGCCCGGCGTTGTACAGCGCGCCGATGTGCTCCCCCTGGAGCACCATCTCCCCCACGGCGTTGCCGTAGGTCAGCAGATCCTCGAAATAGACCCCCACAAACTCGCCGATGCCCGCCCCGGCGGCGTTCACCTGCACCTTGGCCAAAAAGTCCTCCAGTCCCGTCTGGGCGGCGGGGTCCCGGCAGGTCACCGTAAAGTCCCCCAGCAGCCGGCGCAGCTTGTACAGCGCCGCGTCGATGATGGGCACGCTCTCCCGCAGGGCCTTGTACAGCTGGCGCTCCCCGGCCCCCAGGGGCAGCCCGGGGAAGGCCGGCCCCGCGTAGGTCTGTACGCTGGCGGCGGTCAGACGCTCCCGCTTTTTCCGGCCCAGCATAGGCGTCTCACTCCTCTCTGCATTTGCTCCATCCCTTTCTCCTTTCTGGGCACTGCCCGTTTTACCACCCCCGGAAAAACAAAAGAAGTTGCCTAAAAACAGGCAACTTTCGAAAGAAGATTACGAAAAACCATCGCTTTTTTAATTTTGTCTTACTTTGTTCCCCATCGTATTGATTTCCGCCCCGACCTAGTGTAAGATAAAATCAAGCAAAGGCCCATTCCCGAAGAAAGGACGGTATTCCCTATGGCAGACTACCATAACTATAGCCCCGATACCAACCAGCAGCCCATGTACAACCCGCCCCAGTACCAGCCCCAGCCTGGCATGGCGCCTCCGCCCGGCTACCCCCAGAAGAGCCGTGTCGCCGCCGGCATCCTGGCCATCCTGCTGGGCCATTTCGGCATCCACAGCTTCTACCTGGGCAATACCTCCCGGGGATTGATGCAGCTGCTCATCTCCCTGCTCACCTGCGGCGTCGGCTGGATCATCATGTCCATCTGGGGCATCCTGGACGGCATCAAGCTCTTGGACGGCCGCATCAATATCGACGCAAACGGCGTATTCCTCAAGGATTGACCCACAGGAAAGGAGGAGACTACCATGAACGATCTGGAAAATAAGGACCTGAACGGCCAGCAGCCCGAGGCCCAGCCCGAGACCGCCCAAAGGGAGCCCGCCGCCCCCAAGGAGGCCAAAACAGTGCCCCAGCTCACCCTGGAGCCCGACCCGGTCCCCCCCGAGGAGCCTGTTTCCCAGCCCCACATCACCGGCTCCGCCGCGGAGCCCTTCCAGATGCCCGACCCGCCCCACGCCCCGGAACCGCCCCGGGAGGAGCCCGCCTACCAGCAGGGCTACACCCAGCCCGATTACAGTGCCCAGTACCAGCCCCCGGAGTATAAGCCCCCCGAGTACGGCGGCCAGGCGCCCCAGCAGCCCTACTACCAGGCCCCCTACGCCACCCAGCCCCCCGCGGGCTACCAGCAGAAAAGCCGCCTGGCCGCCGGGCTTCTGGCCATTACCCTGGGCATTTGGGGGGTGCACAATTTCTACCTGGGGTACATCGGCCGCGGCGCCGCCCAAATCATCCTCACCCTGGTGGTGGGGGCCCTCACCTGCGGCGCCAGCACCGTGGCGGTGCTCATCTGGTCCTTCGTAGAGGGCGTGCTCCTGCTCTCCGGCAGCAGCTCCTACCTCTGCGACGCCAACGGCGTCGTCCTGCGGGACTGACCGAAAAACGCGAAAAACCGGTACGGCTCATGCCGCACCGGTTTTCTTTTTCTCTCTCAGCCCTGGGGCTCCTCCTGCCAGCCTTTGCACAGGTCCACCCAGCCGGAGCTCCCCGCGTGCTCCTCCAGCTCCGCCAGGGTGAGCTCCACCGCGCTGTTGCCGCTGCCCGCGGCGGGGTACACCTTGGCAAACCGCTGGAGGGACACATCCAGATACGCCCGCACCCCGGGCTTCTGGGCAAAGGGGCACACCCCGCCGGGGGCGTGGCCCACCGCCTCCTCCACTTCCTCCCAGGGGATCATCCTGGCCTTCTGGTGGAAGAAGTCCTTGTACTTCCGGTTGTCGATCTTCGCGTCCCCGGCGGTGATGATGAGCACCGGCCCGTCCTCCAGATAGAAGGACATGGTCTTGGCGATCTCCCTGGGCTGGCAGCCCAAGGCCTGAGCCGCCAGCTCCACCGTGGCGCTGGACTGGTCCAGCACCTTCACCCGGTCCCCCAGGCCCGCCTGTTCAAAATATGCCTGTACCTGTTCCAAAGGCATGGCTCTCGCCCCGTTTCCTTTTTATTTGCAGAGGATCACCGTGGCGTCCGGGTGCAGCTGCAGCACCGAGGCGGGCACCTGGGGGGTGACCTCTCCGTAGCAGGCCCGCTCCACAATCTCCCGCTTGTCGCTGCCGGCGATGAGCAGGATCTTCTTGGCCTTCATAATGGTGCCGATGCCCATGGTGATGGCCGTGGTGGGCACGTCCTCAATCTTGTCGAACAGCCGGGAGTTGGCCTGGATAGTGCTCTCGGTGAGGGCCACCGTATGTACGTCCCGGGGGAAGGCGTCCGTGGGCTCGTTAAAGCCGATGTGGCCGTTGTGGCCGATGCCCAGCAGCTGCAGGTCCGCGCCGCCCAGCTCCCGCACCAGGGCCTCGTAACGGGCGGCCTCCGCCTCCATGTCCGGGGCGATGCCGTTGGGCAGGTAGGTGTTCTCCTTTTTGATGTTCACCTTGTCGAACAGGTTGGTGTCCATAAAGTACCGGTAGCTCTGGGGGTCGTCGGGCTTTAGGCCGCAGTACTCGTCCAGGTTCACCGTGCGCACCTGGGAGAAGTCCAGCAGCCCGGCGGCGCACTGCTCCGCCAGCAGCTCATAGGTGCGGATGGGGGAGCTCCCCGTGGCCAGGCCCAGCACGCAGTCGGGCTTCAGGAGCACCTGGGCCCCCAGCATCCCGGCGGCCAGCTGGCTCATTTTCTCGTAATTCTCTACCTCGATGATCCTCATCATCCATTACATCCCTTTCTTGTTCCGTATTGTTATCTGCTGCCGGAAAGCTCCGGCCTTACGCCTCTGTCTTGTTCCGCCCGGCGGGGAGCTGTGCCAGCACCACCGCGGCGAACACCAGCACGCAGCCCACAATCTCCTTGGGGGACAGGGGCTCCTGCAGAATGAGCCACCCCGCCGCCGCCGCGAACACCGACTCCAGGCTCAAGATCAACGAGGCCACCGTGGGGCTCACGCTGCGCTGGCCCAAGATCTGGCAGGTGTACCCCACCCCGCTGGAGAGCACCCCGGTGTACAGCAAGGGCCCCCAGGCCGCCAGGATGCCCTGGAAGTCCGGCTCCTCCAGACACAGCGCCAGCACGGTAGAGAGCAGCCCCGCCACAAAAAACTGCACGCAGGAGAGCTCCACCCCGTTGACCTGGGGCGCCACCCGGTCCACCACGATGATGTGCAGGGAGAAGAAGGCGGCGCTCAGCAGCACCAGCAGGTCCCCGGGACCGATGGCCGGCCCCCCGGCGGTGTCGCTGGTCACGCTGAGGAGGTACGCCCCCACCAGGGCGATGCCCACGCCGATCCACACCTTTAGCCCCGGCCTGCGGCCCAAAAAGATGCCCAGCACCGGCACGATGACGATATACAGCGCCGTTAAAAACCCGGCCTTCCCGGCGGTGGTAAATTGGATGCCCGCCTGCTGCAGCAGGCTCCCGGCCCCCAGCAGCAGGCCGCACAGGGCCCCGCCGCCCAACAGGAGCTTCCTGCCCCGGGCAGGGTCCGCCTCTTGGGGCTTCCCGGCCTGGAGCCGCCGGTTCCAAAAAATCAGCGGCAGCAGCACCAGCCCGCCGATGTAGCTGCGCACCGCGTTGAAGGTGCAGGGGCCGATATAGTCCATGCCCACGCTCTGGGCCACGAAAGCTGTGCCCCAGATCAGCGCCGCCAGCATCAGGAAGAAGGCCCCCCGCCACTGTGACGCTCTAGTTCCCATTTGCGGCAGCCTCCTTGTTTTCCCGGGTCAGGTTCTTCATCCAGTTGTACCGGTTGATCTTCACCACCGCCACAAAGCACTTCAGGATCTGGTCGCACTTCAGGCAGGCGAACACCACCCAGGGCGGCGCCTGCAGCCACATGGCGATGAGCGCCGAGGGGATGACCACCAAAAACACGAAGATGGTATCGTTCTTGAACACGAAGGAGATGTCCCCGCCGGACTTCACCAGCCCGAACAGGCAGGCCGCCTGGTAGCAAGTGCCGATGATGGTCACGGAGATGACGTTGATAAACTGCCGGGAGTAGGCCTGGGCCTCCAGGCTGGCGTCGCCATACAGGCCGATGAACCCGTCCCGGAACAGGAACACCACCGCCCCGGAGATGAGCCCCACAAAGAGGAAGATCATCTGCACGGTCTTGGAGTACTCCTTCATCTTCTCATACAGCCCGGCCCCCACCGTCTTGCCGGTGATGATGCCCACCGCGGAGGACAGGCCGTTCATCCACACATAGATCAGGTTGTGGAGCATACCGGTGATGCTGGCCGCGGCGATGACCCCGGCGCTGTAGCAGCCCAGAATCTTGGTGTTGGCCAGGGAATTCACCGCCCACACCACCTGCCCGCCGATGATAGGCAGGCCGTAGCGGATAAAATCCTTCAGCAGCTGGCGGTCGGTGCGCAGCAGGTCCCGCACCCCGAATTCCAGCTTCTTGTCGATGACGAACACATACACCACGCTCACCGTGGTCTCCATGATCCGGGCGATGAGGGTGGCCAGGGCCGCACCCCGCACCCCCATGGCCGGGAAGCCCAGGTTGCCGAAGATGAACACCCAGTTGAGCCCTACGTTCACCACAAAGGCCATGATGGAGATATACAGCCCGATGCGGGCGGTCTCCACGCTGCGCATGGAGGCGATCATCACCTGGGTGATGCAGAAGAAAATGTAGGTAAAGCCCACAATCTGCAGGTAGGCGGCCCCTTCCTGGATGACCCCTGCCTCCCCGGTGAACAGGCCGATGATCTGGGCCGGGAACAGCACCGCCCCCAACGTGATGAGCAGCCCCACCACAAAGGCGAACTTCACCCCCACGGACACCACCTTGCGGATGCTCCCCGTGTCCTTCTTGCCCCAGTACTGGGCGGCCAGGATGAGGATGGCGCCCTCGATGCCCGCCACGAACATCTGCAGCACCTGCTGGAGCTGCCCGCCCACATACACTCCGGACATGGCGTTGTCCCCCAGGGAGCCGATCATCACGTTGTCCGCGAAGTTTACCCCGTAGGTGATCAGGTTCTGCAGGGAGATGGGGATGGCCAGCAGGAAAAGGTTCTTGTAAAACGACCGGTCCTTGGTAAACACTGCCAAAGCAGCAACACTCCTCTTTTACCCATTCCAAAGAAAGCGCTGCTTCACAGCGCTCCCTTTTCTTTCACACAAGTATCATACTATACCACCCCGGTAAAGTAAAGGCGGGTTTTCTTTTTTGGAAAAACTTTTTCACCCGGGCAGCAGGCCAAAGTGGACCAAAGCCTTCTCCACCCCGTCCTGGCCGATGGGCGCGGTGACGTAGTCCGCCGCCGCTTTCGCCGCCGGGGTGCCGTTGCCCAGGGCCACGCCGGCGCCCGCCCAGCGGAGCATCCGGCAGTCGTTGTCCCCGTCGCCGAACACCATGACCTCCTCCCGTTTCCAGCCAAAGCGCTCCGCCACTGCGGCGATACCCACTTCCTTGCCGCCCCCCTGGGGGATCACATCCAAAATGTCCCCTCCCGCAGAGGTGATCTCGATGTGCTCCAGGGGCGCCAAAAGCCGCCTGGCCTCCTGGACCGGAGCGTACATGCAGAACTGCAGCACCGGGTGGTCCTTCAGCCGGGCGATGTCGTAGAGGGCCGGGGCCGGCAGCCCCGCCCAGGCAAAGTGCTGCCGGATACACGCATCCGGCCCCAGGGCGAAGGTCTCCTCCTCCTCGATGAGGATGCAGGCAAAGGGCTCCTTTTGGTACAGCTCCACCAGCCGGCGGATGTCCTCCTCCCGGTGGGCCATGCGGTGGAGCACCTGCCCCGCCCGGTCTGTGGCCAGCTGGCCGTTTACGGTGACATACCCGTCGAAGGGGTACAGCTCCGCCAGAAACGTCACCCAGCCGGGGATGCGCCCGCTGGCTATGTACAGGCCTACCCCGCTCTCCCCCAGGGCCTTCAGGGCCCGCCGGGTCGAGGCCGGCATCTGGCTGCCCCCTTCCGGGCTGTGGTCCAGCAGGGTGCCGTCAATGTCGAAAAATACGGCCTTTATCATTTACTGCTCCCGCTCCTTGTACTTCTCCACAATGAGGTTGGCGCACTTGTAGATGTCCCCGCCCCCCAGGGTCAGAATCAGATCCCCGGGCTGGGCGTGCTCCATCACATAGTCCGCGATCTTCTCAAAGCTGTCGAACCACACGCTGCCGGGCACCTTGGCCGCCAGGTCGCTGGTGTGGATGCCCCACTTGTTCTCCTCCCGCACCGCTAAAATCTCCGTCATCACCAGGTGGTGGGGGATGGACAGGGCCTTGGCGAAGTCCTCCAGCAGGTTGTAGGTCCGGGAATAGGTGTGGGGCTGGAACACCGCCCACACCTCATGGTACCCCATCCGCACCGCGGAGGTGAGCACGGCGGTGAGCTCTGTGGGGTGGTGGGCGAAGTCGTCCGCCACGGTGACCCCCTCAAACTTGCCCAGCACCTCAAAGCGCCGGTGCACCCCGGAGAATTTCCCCAGCGCGGCGCAGATGGCCTCCGGCGAGACCCCCAGGGCGTGGGCGGCGGCGGCCGCGGCCACGGCGTTCATCATGTTGTGCTCCCCGGGGACGATCAGGTTCACCCGGCCCAGCTTCTCCCCCCGGCAGGTCAGGGTGAAGTCCTCGCAGGCGGTGTCCTCCTCGTTCATCTCCGTGGGGTAGTAGTCGTTGGTGTCCTTTAGGCCGAAGGTGACCACCCGGGCGTTGGTGATGCCCCGCACCGCCTCCATAGCCCGCTCATTGTCCCCGTTGACCACGATGAGCTGGGAAGTCTGGGCGGCGAACTGGTGGAAGGACTTGACGATGTTGTCCACGGTCTTGAAGTAGTCCAGGTGGTCCGCGTCGATGTTCAGAATCACCGCCACCGCCGGGTGGATGTGGAGGAAGGAATCCACGTACTCGCAGGCCTCGCACACCATGGTCTCCCCGTGGCCGATGCGGGAGTTGGCCCCCAGAAGGGGCAGCTTCCCGCCGATGATGGCGCTGGGGTCCATGCCCCCCTCCATCAGGATCTCCGTGAGCATGGCGGTGGTGGTGGTTTTCCCGTGGGTGCCGGACACCGCTACGCACCGCTTGAACATATCGGTGAGCAGGCCCAGCATCTCCGCCCGCTCCAGGGTGGGGATGCCCTTCTCCCGGGCCGCCACCAGCTCGGGGTTGTCTTTTTTGCAGGCGGCGGTGTAAACCACGCACTCCGCGTCCCCGATGTTCTCCGCCTTGTGGCCCATGGCCACCGGGATGCCGTACCCCCGGATGCGCTGCAGGGTGTCGGACTCATTGATGTCCGACCCGGTGAGGGCATACCCCTTGTGGTGGAGGATCTCCGCCATGGGGCACATCCCCGAGCCGCCGATCCCCACAAAATGCAATTTTTTTATCTGTCCCAACAGGCCGCTGTACTCGTTCATAAAACCGAGACCTCCTCGATTTGTTTTCTCTCGCCAGAGCGATTCCGCTTCCGGTCACATCGCATACTTAAGTTTATTATACAGCGGAAGCCCGCCAAAATAAATAGTTATTTCAAAAAAAGCGAGATCATCCCCGATTTGCGAAAAAACAGCCCTTCACCAACCCCCTTTTGCCGCATACTATAAAGGTAGCCCCCCCTGGGGGCGCTCTACGGGAAAGGGGAGGATACCATGTCGCTTGCCACCACCTTCGGGGTCCTGGGCGGGGACCGCCGCCAGCTGTACCTGGCCCAGTCCCTGGCCGGGGACGGCTACCCGGTGTACACCAGCTGCCTGGGGGAGGGCTCCCCGCCCGGCTGTTTGGGGTCCCTGCCCCCGGTGGAGCTGGCCGCCCGGTGCGGCATCCTCCTGCTCCCCCTGCCCGCGTCGCGAAACGGCGTCCTCAACGCCCCGCTGGCCCCGGCGCCCATCCCCCTGGACGAGGACTTCGTCCGGCTCCTTTTGGGCAAACGGGTCTACGGCGGGATGCTCTCGCCCCTCCGGGCCGCGTCCCCCCTCTGGGAGCAGGTGACCGCCTGGGACTACTACACCCGGGAGGAGCTCCTGCTGGGCAACGCCTTCCTCACCGCGGAGGGGGCCGTGGGCCTGGCCATCCACGAATACGAGGGCAGCCTGGGAGGCTCCCGCTGCCTGGTCACCGGCTTTGGCCGCATCGGCAAGGCGCTGTGCGCGGCGTTAAAGGGTCTGGGGGCCCAGGTGGACTGCTGCGCCCGGAAACCCCGGGACTTCACGGTCCTCCGGGCCCTGGGCTGCCAGCCCCTGGCTTACGGCCGCCTGGAGCAGCCCTACGACGTGATCTTCAACACCGTGCCCGCCCCGGTGCTCACCGCCCAGGCCCTCTCCCGCCAGCGGTGGGGGACCCTCCTGCTGGAGCTGGCCTCCCCGCCCGGGGGCATCGACCGGGAGGCCGCCCGCCGCTTTGGCCTGCGGGTGATAGACGCCCCGGGCCTGCCGGGCCGGCTCGCCCCCAAGTCCGCCGGGGAGCTCATCAAAGAGGCGGTCTACGCCATGATGGAAGAGGCCTAGCCCGGTACGCTAGAGAAAGGATCTGATGCCCATGCCCACCCTTGGTTTCGCCATGTGCGGCTCCTTCTGCACCCTGTCGAAGGCCCTGGAGCAGATGGAGCGCCTGCGCGGCGGCTACGCTATCCTGCCGGTGATGTCCCAGAACACCTACGAGACGGACACCCGCTTCGGCACCGCCGCCAGCTTTATCCAAAAGGCCCAGGAGATTGCCGGCCGGCCGGTGCTCCACACCATCCCCGAGACAGAGCCCATCGGCCCCAAGGGCCTGGTGGACGCCATGGTGGTGTGCCCCTGCACCGGCAACACCCTGTCCAAGCTGGCCGCCGGCATCACCGACGGCCCGGTGACCATGGCGGTGAAGTCCTCCCTGCGCACCGGCACCCCGGTGGTGCTGTGCTGCGCCACCAACGACGCCATGGCCGCCTCGGGCCCCAACCTGCTGCGGCTATTAAACACCAAGCACGTGTACCTGGTGCCCCTGCGCCAGGACGACCCGGTGAAAAAGCCCGTCTCCCTGGTGGCGGACTTCTCCCTCCTCCCCCAGACCGTGGCCCTGGCCCTAAAGGGCAAGCAGCTCCAGCCCGTGTTCCTCCCGCCCCACACCGGCGGCCCCGCCGGGCAGGGAGCCCCCGCCTCCCAGGGCGTTCCAGGGCCGTAAGGGCCGCTTTTCCCGTCCATTTTCCACCCTCTCACGCCGAAGGGCGCGTCCCAGCCGCGGGGCGCGCCCTTTGTCCTGCCCCCCGGCAAAACCCACGGGAAAACTTCTTTCTTTACATCTCCCCCGTTTTGGGGTATCATAAGGGGAGCGCAGCCGTGGGCCCACGGCCGCGGAATCTGGGAAAGAAAAGGGGCGAGACCATGCTCTACTGCGCCAAATGCCACGGCGTCTGCGAGGACGCCACCGCCAAGTGCCCCAACTGCAAAAGCTCCAAGCTCCGCCCTGTCACCGGGGACGACTTCGTCCTCCTCCACCGGGTGGACCAGTACACCGCCCAGCGCCTGGAGCCCCTCTTCCAGGAGCACGGCGTGGCCTACCGGCTGGAGCCCTTTGACGGCGGCCGCATCTCCTACCTCTACGACAGCGACGTGCTCCCCACCGACCGCATGGTCCTGGCCCGCTGGGGGGACTACCCCACCGCCCAGGGCCTGGCCCGGCAGCTGGCCCAGGACATCGAGCGGGAGCGGGCGGCAGAGTCCGGCGAAGAAACTTTCGAGGACATGCCCCTGAAAAAGCGGGTCATGGTGCAGATCCTCTCCGTGGCCGCGTTCCTCGTCCTCATCGCCCTGGTGGTGTTCGGCGCCGACGCCGCCGCCAACTGGGTCAAGGGCCTGTTCCAGTGATCTTGTCCGTTCCCGGCCCCTGCCCTTCCAGCAGGACCGCCGGCGCCAGATACACCCCATTTTGGAAAGGATGGATACCATGAAAACACAGAAGCCGGATACCCTCTGCATCCACGCAGGGTATACCCCCAAAAACGGGGAGCCCCGGGTGGCCCCCATCGTCCAAAGCACCACCTACGTCTACGAGAGCTCCCAGGAGATGGGCGCCCTGTTCGACCTCCAGGAGGAGGGCTTCTTCTACACCCGTCTGGGCAACCCCACCCTGGATGTGGTGGAAAAGAAGATCGCCGCGCTGGAGGGCGGCGTGGGGGCCATGCTCACCTCTTCCGGCCAGGCGGCCTCCCTCATGGCTGTGCTGAACATCTGCCCCGCCGGCTTCCACGTGGTCAGCTCCAGCGCCATCTACGGCGGCACCTTCAACCTGTTCTATAAGACCATGAAGGAGATGGGCATTGAGACCACTTTCGTCTCCCCCACCGCCACCTTGGAGGAGCTCCGGGCCGCCATCCAGCCCAACACCCGGGCCGTGTTCGCCGAGACCCTGGCCAACCCCTCCCTGGTGGTGGCCGACCTGGAGACCTTCGCCCAGGCTGCCCACGAGGCGGGCCTGCCCCTCATCGTGGACAACACCTTCCCCACCCCCATCAACTGCCGCCCCTTCGACTTCGGCGCCGACATCGTCACCCACTCCACCACCAAATACATGGACGGCCATGCCGTGCAGGTGGGCGGCGTCATTGTGGACTCCGGAAACTTCAACTGGGACAACGGTAAATTCCCCATGCTCACCACCCCCGACGAGTCCTACCACGGGGTCACCTATACCAAGCAGTTCGGCAAGGCGGCCTATATCACCAAGTGCCGCACCCACCTGATGCGGGACATCGGCGCCCAGGCCGCGCCCATGAACGCCTTCCTCCTGAACCTGGGCCTGGAGACTTTGGCCCTGCGCATGGAGCGCCACTGCACCAACGCCCTGGCCGTGGCCAAGTACCTGGAGGCCGACCCCCGGGTGGCCTGGGTGGACTACCCCGACCTGGAGTCCAGCCCCCAGCACGCCCTGGCCAAAAAGTATATGCCCCACGGCACCTGCGGCGTGGTGTCCTTCGGCGTAAAGGGCGGCCGGGAAGCCGCCACCAAATTCATGGACAGCCTGGAGCTGGCCTCGGTGGTCACCCACGTGGCGGACCTGCGCACCTGCTGCCTCCACCCGGCCAGCACCACCCACCGGCAGATGACCGACGAGCAGCTGAAGGAGGCCGGCGTGGCCCCCGACCTCATCCGTCTCTCCGTGGGCATCGAGAACATCGACGACATCCTGGCCGACCTGGACCAGGCCCTCGCCAAGGCCACGAAGTAACCGCCATACAGAAAAGTCCCCCGGAGCCAATTCCGGGGGACTTTTTTGCGCGCTATTTTTCAGGTATACGCCACCAGGGGGTTCAGTTTCCCGTGGGTGCGGCTGTCGATCTTGTCGATGTACTTGATGGCCTTCCCGGCCCCCAGCACCACGCAGTTCTCCGGGTTGTCGAAGGTGACCACCGGGATCTTGGTCTTTTTCGAGAGCAGGGTGGAGAACCCATACAGGTTGGCCGAGCCGCCGGTGAGGTAAATGCCGTCGGTGAAGATGTCCGCCAGCAGCTCCGGCGGGGTCTCCTCCAGGGTGGCCTGCACCGTGCGCACAATGGCGATGGCGGGCTCGATGAGGGCCTCAATCATCTCGTCGGAGTTCATCACCGTGGTCTCCGGCAGGCCGCTCATGGCGTGGCGGCCCTTCAGGGTAAAGGTGGCCAGCTTCTTCCGGGGGTAGGCGCAGCCAATGGCGATCTTGGCCTCCTCGGCCATCCGGTCGCCGATGACCAGGTTGAATTTCTTCCGCACATATTTGATAATGGCGTCGTTGAAATTGGCCCCGGCGATGTGGGTGGAGTTGGCGATGGCGATGCCGTTTAGGGAGATCACCGCCATGTCCGTGGCCCCCTCGCCGATGTCCACGATCATGGTGCCGTGGGGCTCGGCGATGTCCACCCCCGCGCCGATGGCGGCGGCCACCGGCTCCTCGATGAGGCACACCTTCCGCACCCCCGCCGCGGTGATGGCGTCCACCACGGCCCGCTTCTCCACCTCGGTGATGCCGCAGGGCACGCTGACCACCACCCGGGGCATAAACATCCGGCTGCCGCTAACCTGCTTCAGGTAGTGGCTGATGAGCAGCTCCGCCATGGAGAAGTCGGAGATGACCCCGTTGTTCAGCGGCCGGGACACGGTGATCCGCTCCGAGGTGCGGCCCAGCATGTCGTAGGCCTCGGTGCCCATGGCGATCACCTCGTCGGTCACGTTGTCCACCGCCAGGATGGAGGGCTCGCTGAGGACGATGCCCTTCCCATCCAGATAGACCTTGAACCGGGAAGTCCCCAGATCGATGGCAATATCAGTTCCGATCATTCTGTCACGCTTCCTTACTGGGGCCTAAACCCCCATTTTCTTATACTTCGACTATTGTACCACAGCCGCCCGCCTTTTTCAACAGGGGAAATGGCCCGCTTGCCATTCCGGCCCCGGTGTGCTATACTGAGAAAAATTTTTTCCAAGGAGTGAGTTCTATGCAGCCCTATCAGGAGACCTTCCAGAGCAAAGGCCAGGCCCTCACTATCCGCACCCCCCGGGTGGAGGACGCCGCCGCCCTTATCGCCTATATCGAGGTGATCGACCAGGAGACCACCTTCCTGACCCGGGAGCCCGGGGAGTTCGCCCAGAACGTCACCCTGGAAAAAGAGCAGGCCTTCCTCCGCTCCTGTCTGGAGGACGAGGGCCAGCTGTTCCTCATCGTCGAGGACGGGGACGGCTCCATCGTGGCCACCTGCAACTGCTCGTCAATGGCCCGCCGGCAGCGCCACCGCCACCGGGCGGAGCTGGGCATCTCGGTCAAACAGGCCTACTGGCGCCAGGGCCTGGGCCGCCGGATGATGGAGCTTTTGGAGGAGTGGGCGGCCGCCCAGGGCATCGAGAAACTGGCCCTGGAGGTGGACACCCAAAATTTCCGGGCCATCGGGCTGTACCTCAGCAAGGGCTACACCGTAGAGGGCACCCTGCGCCACACCGCCAAAATGGCCGACGGCACCTACCGGGACTACTACGCCATGGCCAAATTCCTGTGACGAATGGCCGCCCGTCAAAAAAAACACGCGAAAAACAGCCTCCGCTGGTCCCTCCAGCAGAGGCTGTTTTTGGTCTAGGAGGTTTCTGCCCCGGCGCCGTGGATCGTCTTGACCCACTTGCCGCTTTTCAGGCGGAACACGCACCACACGGCCTTGATGATCTGGTCAATGTGCAGCAGCAGGAACACCCAGAACGCCGGCAGGTGGAGCACCAGCCCCGCCAGGGCTCCCAGGGGGATGGCGAAGCACCACATGGTGAGGGTGTCCGCCGCCACCAGGAAGCGGGTGTCGCCCCCGCCCCGGAGCACCCCCTTGGTCAGGATGGAGTTGGCGGAGCGGAAGATGACGATCAGGCTCAGGGCGTCCATCAGCTGCAGGGCGATGTCCTTGGTCCCGGGTTCCACATCGTAAAAGCCCACCATGGGCCCGCTGATGAGGAAGATGATCCCGCCGGCCGCCGCGCCGATGGCCAGCCCCATGAGCAGGAAGGTGGCTGTGGACCAAATCAGGTATTCCGCCCCGGCGTCGATCACCGGCTGCTCTTTCGTGTAGAGAGTCATGATCTGCCGGGAGAACAGGACGTTGGCCACGGTAAAGGCCAGGGCCAGCAGCACCCCGGACCGCAGCGCCACGGTGATGACCTTCTTCAGGGAGAACAGGTCCTGAGACCCCCAGAACCGGGAGGTGAGCACCGAAGCGCCAATACTCACCCCCATGCACAAAAACGTGAACAGGGTGATGAACTGGTTGGCCAGGGAGGAGGCGAACAACGCCGTCTCCCCCAGGCTGCCCAGCATGATGGTGTCCACCAGGTTCACCCCAGTGGTGATGACGCTCTGCATGGCAACGGGCAGGGCGATCTTCGCCACGTCCCTGTAAAATTTCCTGTCTGTCTCCAAATACCTCATGGGCGCCTCCCGGCCAGCGGCCCTTTAGAACACCCAGGCATTTCCGCTTTCCCCGTCCTCGTCCTCCACCGCGTGGGGGCGGAATTCAAACTTGGGCTTGTACTGCTGCAGTAGGGGCAGCAGCTCGTCGTGGAGGTTCACCTTGGCCTCGCACACATCGTCAAACACCATGGTGACCGGCTTGCCCTCCTGGCACTTGTCCCACTGGGGCAGGCCGCCGCAGTTGGGGTCGCCGGTGCGGGCGAAATTGACAAACGCCCCGCTCATCACAGCGTCCAGCATGTCCCCGTTCTCCTGCTGGCACACGGGGATGATCTCCCCGTTGTGGAAGAAATAGGGGATGTCGGAGCAGTGCCAGGCCGGCCGTCCCCCGTCGAAGTCAAACACCTTGGCGAACAGGTAGTTGTACACCGGGGCGCTGGCCTCTCTGGCCTTTTTCTTCACATACTCCAGGGTGCCGGGGAGGAACATGGTGTCCACGTCCACGGCGTAGACCTCGTTCTTCCCGGGGAAGGCCTTGCGGTAGGCGGCCAGAGTCTTCTCGCCCCCCTCTTCCCCGCAGAGCTTCTTCACGTGGGCCTCCCGCTCCTGGGTGGTGAGGGCGTCCCGCTCCCCCAGGTCGTACACCGGGCCAAACTCCGCCAGGACGGTCCCCGCGATGGTGGGCTTTTTCAGGGAGGAGGCGGAGAAATCCCCGGCCAGGGGGTCGCAGGTGTAGTACTTGTTGGGCTGGGGGGACCAGTTGACCCGCTTGCCCTGGCGCTCCAAGGCGGCGCAGGCCTTGTTCACCGCCCAGATGTACTGGGGCACCGGCACCTTTTCCAGCTTTTCCGCGTCGCTCGCCGGGATGTTCAGGTTCTTCAGAATTTCCAGCACCAGTTCCTTAGGGGAGCAGGTGGAGTCAAAATCCCCGGCGGGGATAACGCCGGACATGACGATCATCTTCTGGAACAGGTCCTCGGCCTCGGGGATCTGGCCCAATACCGTGACTTTCCCGCCGCCGCCGGACTGGCCGAAGATGGTGACGTTCTCCGGGTCGCCCCCAAAGCAGGCGATGTTCTCCTTTACCCAGCGCAGGGCCTCCACCAGGTCGGCCATGCCCACGTTCACAGAATTCCAGTATTTCTCCCCGAAATCGGACATGTCCAGATAGCCAAAGGCGTTGAGCCGGTGATTGACCGACACCACCACCAGGCCGTCCTTTTTCGCCAGGTTGAAGCCGTCGTAGGACACCTGCTCGATGGAAGAGCCGGCGGCATACCCGCCCCCGTGAATCCAGAACAGCACCGGCTTCTTGGCGGCGGGGTCGCAGTGGTCCGTCCACACGTTCAGGTACTGGCAGTGCTCGGAAGAGGGCCAGAACCGGTGGGGCGTCATGACCTCGCCGGTGGGCATGGGCTCAGACAGCACCGGGCAGATCATCCCGTAGGGAAAAATGTCCTTAGTTGGTTACAGTTATGCGGTGTGGTTACAAAGAGACATTTTACTTTCGGAAAACGTTTCGCCGGATCACCAGCTTTGGTCAATAAAGACGCTGTCTTTGATACAAACAGAAAAAGCCTTCTCCGACACATAAGTGCTGAAAAAGGCTTGAAATAAAGGGCTTTCGAGGTTCCGCTGTGTTTTACAGCAGAGCTTCGGAAGCCCTTTTTCTGTTTATTCGATTGTCGCTGGCCGGTTCCGTGGCCTTGGGAACTTACCCCTCAAAAACAGCGGTCGGAGGAAAAATTAAATAGTGTGAAATAATTAAAATGTTTGTCGCTCCACTTATTCACGTACAATAACCCGCTTCACATCCTTATACTTTTCACGCAGCACTGGTATGTCTACTTTTCTTCCGAGAAGCTCTTGAACCACTCCCCATAAGCCATTCTTCTCATCTGGGAATCCGTCCATGTAATCTATAAATGGAAGGCTATTAACGACCAGTGTCTCTCCCTCAATACCACGTCCGGGAACCCCGTACTTTATCACAGGCTCTTTACCACTTCGGATATTCTTTCCGAACACAATCGGCTCAGAAACTGGTGCGCCGCCCAAAAGAGTCATGCTGATTGCGATATCGAGGATTTGGCCATCAAGTTCTATCCATGAGTGATCGAAATAGAGACCTTGCCCAAGCATTTCTCCTGTGCATAGCTTGGGAGAATACCCCAGTTCAGAAAGCGCAACATATAAGGCAGAACAGCTTGCATGGCAAGCACCCCACCATTGTTTCCGCTTCATATATTCACTCAAATTGCAAAGGACATTTGCGATGTCCTCTTTGTAACCGGCATTCTGAACAGCAGCCCTAATCAGATCACCGGTACTCATGGATTCCTTCAAAAGACAGCAATGCTTATATTTCTTTCCGCTACCACATGGGCATGGGTCATTTCGTCCGATTTTCATTTGTGATCACTCAACATTCTTCTTCAGCTGTTCAAATGCAGCTTTAATTTTTGCCGCCATCAGCTTTCTGCGCTCAATCAGGAAGTCCTCATAGGGCATATTCTCCCAACCGTGCGGAAGTGCATTTTCTTCTTCCATACGCTGGATTTCTTCAGGGCTGCGACCCTCACAAACAACAGGATAATAAATCGAGGGAGCCTCATCGAGTATCTCCATATTATCCTTCCAATCGATGAAGGCGTAGTTAGCCATCTGGTTGATCTTAGCGTCGTTATATCCCAGCGTCTTCAGATAAGCCTTCGGGAACAGGTGATGCTTCTCCAGTGACTTTCTCTTACCGTCAGTACCGGGCTCGAATAGTTTGCTGACGAGCAGATTACTCTTCGAGAACAGGATTTTAGCATTCAGAATGTTTAAGGCGGCTACATAGGCGTTCCAAGCATTATTGCCTCGGCCCGATACTGCCAAGCCCTCGGAACCGATAAGAGTAATATCGAAGTAGTCGTTTGTAAGCCGCTCCTCAACCCTCGACAAAATGAATCGCTTGTATTCTTCCAACGACGTGAGCTCCTTGATAGAGTTCAGGTGGTTTTCAACCGTGGATTCAAACGATCCAGTATATAGCGACACCAAAGACGCGTAGAAGAACCACAGCGAAGTCAGATGCATGTTTTCATTGTATGACGCATTGAACCGGTACTTCGCAATCAGGTAGAAGGCATAGGTGTAGTAAATTGCATTTCCAGAAAGAATCAGGTCTCCAGACAAGTAACCGGCATTCATAATAGATTTTAAGAATTCATGCCAATTATGAACGTCAAGCACGTCCGGAAGTTTTGCCTTAAGCAGCTCAAAACGCTGATTTCGCAGATCCTCGTCGACAGCGCCTTTTTTATCAAAG